>NZ_CAMSEL010000015.1:0-158740 GCF_947057495.1 Citrobacter sp. Marseille-Q5395
TCTGAGGCGGAGAAAAACGACAGGTCCGCTGGTACATCACTCTGACAGAGGACTGCAATACTGTTCGGTACTTTATCAGTCAGTTCATGAGCGAAACGGAATAACCTGTTCAATGACCGATGGTTACGATTGCTACCAGAATGCGCTGGCTGAGAGAATAAACGGGATACTGAAAAATGAGTTTTTACTCTCGCGCCCGGAGGCTCTTGCACAAGCCCGGATGATGGTAAAAGAGTCCGTGGCAATTTATAACCATGAACGGCCGCATCTGGCCCTGAAATACAAAACGCCCGATGATGTTCATCAGGCGTTTTACAGACAAAAAACTGTCAACCTATATCAGGACTAGTCAATCGGGGTAGATTACCAGACTGGCATTTCATCCTGCAGGAACGGATTATGTAGCCGTTCGTTGCCCAACGTCGAAAGTGGGCCGTGCCCCGGAATAAACGTCACATCATCACCCAGCGGCAATAATTTACGTTTAATCGAATCGATCAACTGGCTGTGATCCCCACGTGGAAAATCACTGCGTCCAACGCCACCTTTGAAAATCACATCACCTGAAATCAGTAACTGTGACTGTTCATCAAAGAAGACCACATGTCCCGGGGTGTGACCCGGACAATGCAACACCTGTAGCGTCACATTCCCAACGCTTACTCTATCGCCTTCGTTCAACCAGCGATCGGGCGTCAACGGCTCGCAGTCTCCCAGACCAAACATGCGACTCTGAGCGGGAAGCCCCTGCAACCAGAACTCATCTTCTTTTTCCGGACCGATAACCGGTACGCCGTAGTGTTGCGCCAGTTCAGACGCTGCACCTACATGGTCAAGATGACCGTGCGTAAGCAGGATCTGCATTAGCGTCAGGCCGCTGGCATCCACTTCCTGTTTGATTTTCTCAGCATCGCCGCCGGGATCGACCAGCGCAGCCAGACGGGTTTGCTCACACCAGATCAGCGAGCAATTCTGGGCGAATGCAGTGACCGGAATAATACGATAGTTCATACGGCTCCTGTTTCATTAAGCTTATGGATCACCAGTGACGCGCCGGTCCGGTGTCAATATGCACAAAGTTACTGCGTGGGTAGTATCCTACACCACCTGCGCGCATAGATAACGCAGCTTTGCGAATATTACTTAATGCGATGCCTTCAATATGGAAATCCATGGCCTGCCCTTTCGTGTGGTAGCTTTTCTTTGCCACACCACGGCTGTGCGCACGTAATTCATTATTGGTATCAATAGAGCGGTAACCAGAAATAAGCTGTACGGGTTTACGCGTGCCCAGAAGGCCTTGCAGACGGAAGAGTTGATCGAACAATCCCGGGTCGATGGATTTCACTTTATTCGCGCGAAAATCACGGAAAAAGTGATTAAGTTTAGCTAATTCGTCCTGAATATAGCCCCTGCCATCAAAAAACTCTGCTTTAATTGACTCTCCGGTATGAAGGTTATTCAGAGTCAAAATGCGCGGACGTGGGGTAGAGAGTGTAGCAAACGCAGGCGTAGGCAGGATGGCAGCGCCGAGGGCAATGCCACCAAGCGCCAGCAATTTGCGGCGATTAGCGTCAAATTTGTCCATGGTATTAAGTCTACAGGTCAATGTTATCGTATGTATGCTTCAGCGCACGCGGGAAACCTTATCTGGCTAAGTAGTCCACGTCAAGGCTCCCAACCCCAGGAAACACGGGGCTTACAGCCATTTCGCCCCGTTTCCAGCATAACTTACGACAATCATTTTCCTCGAACTGCTTAATTTATCTGATTAATTGTTCAGCTTTTGACACAATTTGTGCACTGGATCGCGCCGTCAGATCGTAATTGTAAATATCTGTACGATATTGGGTACGACCATCGGCTCCAACAAATGCAGTCAGGTAGTAGAGATTGACTGGAATATTCTGGCGAATATTCACATACCGGGTATCCCCCTGCTTCAGAGCATCCGAGATCCGCGTATCATTCCAGCCCGCATCCTGCAGCAGCATATTCGCCAGTTCAGAAGCCTTATTGACGCGCACACAACCAGAGCTCAGCGCGCGAGTATCTTTCTGGAACAACGTATGATTCGGCGTATCGTGCAGATAGATAGCATCTGAACTTGGCATATTGAATTTATATCGTCCCAATGAGTTGCGCGCGCCCGGCGCTTGCTGGAAGCGGAACGGCAGATTTGAAGGCGTAATGGTTGCCCAATCGACCTGCCATGGATCTATCGCCTCTTTGCTGTTCCAGCCACGCATCACGGTATATCCGTGGCGCTCAAGATATCCCGGATCGTTCCATACCTTAGGCAGAATATCTTTACGTGCCAGCGTCGGTGGGACGTTCCATGGTGGGTTAACGACCACGTTATTCAGCGCACTGCTCATCATCGGCGTTTTACGGTCAGGTCGCCCGACGATAACGCGGGACGCCAGCACCTGATTACCATTCTGATAATAAACCAGTGAATAAGCGGGAATGTTGACCATGATACCGGTCGATAAATCACCCGGCAGCAGGCGCAAACGCTGAATATTCAGGGCCAGCACGCCGGCACGCTGCGCTGGAGTCACGTTCAACCAGTCACGGGTGGCAGGTCCAATCGTACCGTCGGCCCCAAGACCTTGCCAGGCCTGAAAACGCTTCACCGCGTCGACAAGCTCACGATCGTAAGCGCTACGCCCTTCTTTTGCTGCCGTGCTGACTGACGCATCCAGCATCCCGGTACGCCGCAAAATTTCGCGCAGCGCCGGAATGTCTTTACTCCACTCACCCGGGCGCAGCGTAGTCGTGCTGGTTAATTGCGGCCAGGGGCGTGAATCCCCCACCAGCTTCAGCAATGACTCATGCATCACTGAATACTGCGGATGCTGAGGCGTCAGGCTGGCAATAAACGAGGTTAACTGACCATTATCGAGGGCCACCTGCCATTGGTTAATCGCCGAGAGCGGCGGCGTCGCCAGCGCATAAGGCTTATCGCTGTAAAGCCAGCGGTTACCTTTAACGGGGATATTGGCAATAAAGTGAAGATAGCCCATCATCGCGTCAGAAAGAACAGCATCCCGCGCCAGCCCCGTTACGCCTGGATCGGTCAGTAACGCTACCCAGGTGTTAAACTGCGGCTGAAAACCGGCAATAGCCACCTCGGCTAACTGTTGCTGAAAAGCTTTTACCGCATCACGATTTTCCCACATCGGTTTCATTTCGCGTGCGGCGTACAGCAGTTCCAGTTGGCTCATATAAACTGGCGTATAACCTGCCGGAAGTTGAGATTGTAATTCTGCGCGGGCTTTATCCACAGACACGCCATCCGGCAGAGGTTGAATCCCCGCCATAATGGCTGTCGCAAAAGATTGTGCCTGCGGTTGTGATAGCGCGGTTGGCTGTTCACTAACAACCGCAGAGCTGTCACCAGGAATCATTTCAGGCTCATCGGCCTGTGCATTGAACAGTGGAGCGAATGTTACGGCCAGGCACAAACTGATTGCCGACAGCCGACGACCACACATTTTATTAAGCAACATCCCTTGCCCCCTGTTTTCTTTATCATACTCTGAATAGCCAGGCCGCATGCTCATCTCCATTCATCATGGGCTGGACCTGAAAAACGCCAATACAATCTAAAGTATGACGAGCAAGCCTGGTTTACTCGTCAGGCTTACCTTCAGTATATAAACATCAAAAATTTTTTGCCTGACCTAATGTAAAGAAGTTTAAAGAAATTTCACCCAGCAAACCGGGTTTTCATAAAAGAATAAAGCGGCCTTTTGGCCGCTTTATTACTTATACTTAGCTTGCCTGCGAGGAGGCATCTTCGATTCCCGGCAGCGGCTCCGGTAACTGAGGTGCAAAGCCGCGCAGGCCAACCACATGAACGTGCTCGGTATTCTGGAAGACCTTACGCACCAGTTTATAGGTGGTGCCTTTCTCAGGACTGATGTTTTCCGGCGCAGCGATAATAAGCTGCATCTGCAACCTCTCGCAAAGCTCAAACAGGGTCGCGATAGAGCGCGCATCCAGTCGGGCTGCTTCATCAAGGAACAGCAGGCGACATGGGGAAATATCTTTCCCGCGCAGCCTACGGCCTTCATCTTCCCAGCTTTGCACAACCATCACCAAAATCGACATCCCGGTTCCGATCGCTTCACCCGTTGACAGAGCACCGGATTCAGCACGCAACCAGCCGTCGGAACCACGGTTAACTTCGACTTCCATTTCCAGATAGTTACGGTAGTCCAGTAGTTCTTCACCGATGGTTTGCGGCGTGCGTTGTCCCATGTCTATCTGCGGATTAAGACGCTGATACAGCTTCGCCAGCGCTTCGGAGAAGGTCAGACGGTTGCTGTTAAACAGATCCTGATGCTGTTCATGTTGCTCAGAAAGTACATCCAGCAAGGTGGCATGCGTTTCACGCACATTCACGTTCAGACGAACGCTGTTCACCTGACCGAACGATACGCTTTGCAGCCCCTGGTTCAGCATACGAATACGGTTTTGCTCGCGCTGGATAGTCTTACGGATGATGTTCGCCACGCTGCGTGAGCTGATCGCCAGCTTCTGTTCGCGGGAGGTTAATTCTTCCGTCAGGCGGCTCAGCTCAATTTCCATCTGTTCGATGGCCTCAACCGGATCGTCGGTACGAATAATATCCTGACGGATACGTTCGCGCAGATGCTGATAAACCGCTACAAAGAACTGAATTTTACGTTCTGGCCGTTTTGGATCTTCAGACATGCGCAGCACGTCGCGCAAATGTTCGTTATCTGCCACCGCCAGACGCAACGCACCCAGCGCCTTATCCGACATCGAACGCAGTTCATCACCGGAAAGATAAGCCAGTTCACGACGGTGCAGACGGCGTTCAACACCGTTATCTTTCACCATCCGCATCACCGCGCACCACCCGGCTTTCGCCGTGACTACCTGCTCACGCATTTCGTGATAATCCCGCTCCAGCTTACGCAACCTGCGGGTTAAGTTATCCATCTCTGCTTCGCAGAAGGTGAGCGCTTTTTCCAGCTGGTTTCGGCGCGCACGGTTGTTACTCAACTGTGCATGCAGTTCATCACGACGAATACGCGCGCGTTCTTCCGCGCCGCTGTCAGCGCGAACACCGATATCCTGCAGTTCGCGTTGTAAATCGTTCAGCAGCTCTTTTTTGGTGTCGTAGGAGCTTTTCAGTGAGGCCATGACCTGGCTGTACTGGCTCAACTGTGCAGCATGGCTGCGCAGCGCTTCACGGGCGCGAGTACGCTCCGCTTCCGCATGTTCCAGACGTTCGCGTAGCTTCTCGTTCAGATCGCTATTGCCGTTAAGCATTTCAGCAGAGTCAGAATAGCTAAAGTGCGCCCGACGCTGTACGACTTCGGTCAGCGCGAAAGCCTGTTGACGTGCATCACGCTGTACCTGCTGGGAATACGCGTAGTCTTCTTTGAGTTGTTCAAACTGCTCGGGGTCATTTTGCAGAACCGAAACGATCGGTTCCAGTTTGGCCAGTTGATTGCCATGCTGCTGAACAAAGCGTGCCGCTTCCTCGGCTTCATCCAGGCGTTCGCGAATTTCGTCCACGCGATCGGCGAGCGTATCATCTGCCAGCAGATTCAATCGCGGCAACAGGCGGTTCAGGGCAGAGACGCCCTCTTTCGCCTGTTCAAACTGCATACGCTGCTGTTGGTTATCATTTTCATGATTGGTCAACGCACGTTCCAGTTCTACACGACGGCTGTTTAATTGACGAATTTCCGCTTCCGGGTCGGCTTCAAACGCAACCGACAGATGGCTACCGATAAAACGGCTAAATGCCTGATGCAAACGCTGAGTTTTCTGGACGTCAAAAGAGAGCGTGGCGAAACGTTCGGACAGCCCCTCACGTTCAGCATGCAGGGTTTCAATGCGGCTTTCCCGCGCGGCACGACCAAAAATTGGTACTGTCGGGAAGCGGGAATAACGCCACTGACGTTCAGCGGTTTTCACCACCACCGCTTTTTCCAGCTCATCCACGCTGAAGACGCTGTCATCGAACGACTGCGGATCCCCTTCGATGAAATAGAGATCTTCCGGGCAATCTGTCAGTCCTTCGAGTTGCCCGGTGATGAGTGAGAGATCCGGCACAACAATGGCATGGCGTGACGGACCATACAGCGCGGAAAAGTACGGTGCATCTTCAAGGCTAACGTCGTCATAGATTTCAGACAGCAGCACGCCGCCGAAGCGTTCCGCCAGCGCATTCAGACGTTGATCTTCCGCACCACCCGGCTGGCTTAAGCGCTCAATCTCTTCATCAACGGCGTTTTTACGCGCACCGACTTCATCACGCTCAACAATGGCTTCACGTTCACGTTCCAGCAGTTGTTGCAGATATTCAGTAACCTCCTGGCTGGAGGTGAACTCTTCGCCGCACTGCTCGCTGAGCTGATTCAGGCTATTTTGCGCCGCCAGCCAGACAGGAGCACGTTGCATTAAATGCTGAATGCGGGATTGCAGTTGCTCCTGCTCCTGACGCAGCGTCATACGCTGTTCGCTGGCAGACGACACGCTATCAGACAAGGAAGCGATACGAGCTTCCAGCTCCTGATGCAGGGCTTCCAGCTCATCAATATCGAAATGTTTGCCCTGACGTTTACAGAACTCCGCCAGCAGACGTTCCGCTTCCTGTTGTTCGCGCAGGCGCTGTTCCAGCTCACCCAGGCGCATACGCAGCGGTTGAACCTGTTCCGCCAGATGACGCTGCTCAACACCTTCACGCAACAATTCACGTGCAACGCTCCAGGCTTCCCCGCGCGCCAGTGGGCCGTTGATCGCCACTACCAACTGGTAAGCCTGTTCGAACTGACTGTGCGCGGTTTGCGCCACGCTCATTTTCTGTTCCAGCGTAAGCAGTTTTTCAGTAGCTTCTTGCTCTTTTGCCTGGAAGGTTTCCAGCCATTCCGCCGCGCTGTCCGCCGTCAGATCCGGTAAATGGCAAAGCTCTTTAGCCCTGCTCAACGCCTGAATCGCCTGGGTGTACTGAATGGCTCGTGTTTGCTGAACGTCCAGCGCTTGCTGGTAATCGGCAAGCTGGCTTTTCAGCTCATCCACTTCCAGTTCGGCGGCTTCCGCACGAGCCTCATTTTCATCCTGGCGGTCAGCGGCTTCCGCTACCACTTCATTTTGTTCTTCGAGGCGGATCTGCAACTCTTCGAGATCCGCTTCATAGCGTTCGATTTTTTCCTGCTGCCGGAGCGCGGTTTGCACCAGATTCAGGTGATCGCTGGCCGCCTGATAATCGGCTTCAAGGTCGCCTTCCGCACCGTTATGTTCGCCCAGCTCGCGCGCCATCTCGACATGCTTGTACTGTTCCGCCGCCAGCTGTTTGCGCGAGGTATACAACTCGCGACGATATTCCAACGCTTTATCCAGATGAATGCGACGCTCGTTGGCGTGGCGCATATAGTCCGCCGCCACATAGTTCGTTGCCTCGCTGATCAGGTGCTTAAACAAGTCGCGGTCAGACTGAGTTACGCGTATTGCTTCCAGCGTCATGCGGTTTTCCCGCAATGCGGCTTCCATATCCTGGAACGCTTTACGCACCCCGCCGTTTTCTGGCAACAGATAGTCGCGCAGTGAACGGGTAATGGCGCTGGAAATCCCGCCGTACAGTGAAGCTTCGATCAGGCGATAGAATTTACTACGGTCGGAAGCTGAGCGCAGACGACGGGCGATGATGCCCAAATCGAACATCAGTGAGTGGTAATCGGTTATTGAGTTGAACTGCTTAAACTGCACGCCTTCCATCTCATCGAGCTTCTCTTTCAGCTCAGGAAGAGACAGGACGCGAGCCTGGCGCTCGTTCAGCGTTTCCGTTACCAGCTCGGTTGGCTGTACCGACATCGGCAGCCCCTGAATGGCAAACGGCTTGATATCAACTTTACGGTCGCGCCCGGCCACCTGTTGCAGACGAACGCCGACGACTACGCGCTGATGACGCGAGTTGAGGACATCGAGCATGGAATAGCAGACACCCGCTTTTAGCTTACCGTGCAGGCCTTTATCACGTGAACCGCTGGTCGCACCGGCTTCCGTGGTGTTACGGAAATGCAGCAGGGTTAAGTCCGGGATTAACGCCGTAACAAACGCCGCCATGGTAGTGGATTTACCCGCACCGTTACCCCCCGACAAGGTGGTAACCAGTTCATCGAGATCAAACGTACGGGCAAAAAAACCATTCCAGTTAATCAGCGTAAGTGAGCGAAATTTACCGCGTTCAATCATTATTCTTCCTCTCCACTGTCCGGCTGATTCTCTTCTGGCTCATCATTGAGTTGCAGGCGGTTTTCGACCGACATCGCTTCACCATCACGAATTAAGCGACGCTGCGCTTCGCGCGGATCGTCGCCGCTGCGGACATCCGCGCCAAAGCGGAAAACAGATTCCGTAATACGGAATTTGCTGCTGTCATGGCCCATAAACCACACCATACCTAAGCGACGCAGGCGGTTGAGAGAAGAACGCACCTTTTCCTGCAGCTTCTGGCGGTCAACGTCCGAACCCGTAGAGCGGTTATTCACCAGTCTGAGCAATTTTGCTTCGTCAGCCAGCGTCAGCAGTTCGTCATACAGCTCCTGCTGGGTAAAAATCCCTTCATTCGCCAGGCGTTCCGGGCTGAGATAGAGGTAACAAAGAATTTTACCCACCATCATATCCAGTTCAGACAAGACGGAACGCGGAATGAGCGTCGTCGAACGCGGACGAAGGTAGAAAAACCCCTCCGGAGCACGGATCAATTCCACGTTATAGCGGCTGTAAAACTCTTCAAAGTATTCCTGAAAATCCATCAGGAAGGCATGATTGTCCAGCTCATCCAGGCCAATGTGTCGACCCGAACGCAATGCGCTGTCCAGCGCCGGAAATAACGGATTCGCCAGCGCTTGCGCCAGCTTAACCGGCATCACTTTTTCAATATTTGTCAATGACATGCGCCTGTACCTTGGCTCCGTAATCATTAATCGGCTGCCATTTGGCTGGCAGTCCGGTGAAATCTGCTTGCGCTACGCCAAGGCGTACCGCCTGATCGATAACAATACGCGCTACGTCGAAGTGACGCGCACGTGGGTATTGCGCCAGATACTCGCGCACTACCAAACCGAGATCCAGTGGCGTTTGTCTGGATTTATAGATAGCCAACTGTTCTTCAATAATCGCCGCCAGTTGTTCGCGGATCTCGTTAAATTCTTCATATTCCAGGTCCGGCGGAAGCTCCCCGGTAACCTCTTCATCACGCAACACCATCTCTTCGTCACGCATGTCCAGCAATCGGTCAGCATTGGCATAAGTCAATGCCCACGGATCGTCAAAATATGTCTGGACAGACTGGCGCAAGCGCTGGGCAAAGACGCGGTTTTTATCCATATCAATCGCGGTGCGGATAAATTTATGTACGTGTCGATCGTAGCCAATCCACAAATCAATGGATTGCTGGCCCCAACTAATAATTCGGTCAAGTTTGCTTTGTAAGTCAAATACCAGACGGTCAACGAAATGCAGGTCGTCATGCGTCATCGTGGCATCCTGAATACGCAACAGATTAGCCTGTAGCTTATCACCCGCCGCTTCCAGCGTGTCCTGCAACTCACGCAGCGTACCGGAAGTTTCAGACAGCAGCATTTCACAGCTGGAAATTGCAGCCCGCCAGTCTTTATTCAGCAATTGCGCAATGTCATCTTTAACCTGTTGCTGTTGCTCATCCATAATGCGCTGCGTCAGATCGATGCTGTCAAAAATTTCCGCCACCGAGTATTTCAGCGGAGCGTAAACGTTGCGGTGCCAGTGGAACTCATCGCCGCCTTCATCCGCCGCGTCTGCTGCACGCTTTAGCTCACCTGCCACGATCGACAACTGCATTGACAGCCGCAACGTGGAGAATTCTCGCTGGCGAATATAGTAATCGGTGATGCCAATCCCGAGCGGCGTCAAACGATAAATGGCGTTCCCTTCCGCCTGTTCGCTGGTAAAGCGGTTCAGCAGACGTTGACGCACCATATCGTTGATCGCGTTGTTGGCGCGAACGCCGATGGTTTCGCTGGTTTGCTCAAACGCATCACTCACATGGCGGAACGCATCCACCAGTTCACCTTCACTCATCTCGCCGTCCAGTCGTTCGCCGTTTAGCGTAGCCACAGCCAACAGGAACGAAAGTCTGTCTACCGGCAGAGAGATAGAGAAGTCATTTTTTCTGGCCCAGGCAACCAGTTCGGGGACTGTCTGGGAAAATTCACTCATAAGTTATCCTTGCATCTGCGGTTTGCGCGCGGTGACATGAATATAACGACCAAGGCTGATATACGGCTCCTGGCGGCAATAGCGCGTTTCTAACTCAAGTAACATTTCATAACCGTCACGCTGTTTATGCTTTTCTCGCAGATAATCATGAAACACGCGTACGCCAGTCTTACCGGTTATCTGCCAACCGATATCCTCCAGCCACTGGTAAACCTGCTGAGGATCACGCGGGTAGTCTGGTGAAAGCGTACGTTTTTTACGTTTTGGCATCCCAACCTGCACATAGTCAAAATTCCCTGCGACCATGTTATGCATCAACAGACCGTTAGCATTGTAGAACATTAACGACAGCGCGCCGCCGGGACGTAATACCGACCACAGAGTCTGCAGCATGCTGACCGGTTCAGCCACCCACTCCAGCACAGCATGAAACAATATCAGATCAACCGGGCTTTCCAAATGCGAAGCAACGTCCTGAGCGGCGCATTGTATAAAATGCATGTTTCCGCTCACACCTTTTGCCTCTGCCGCCTGTTGCGCACGGGCAATCATCTCGCCGGACAGATCGCATAATGTCACGAAATGCCCACATTCAGCCATTTTGATGGCCGCCTGTCCTTCACCACCGCCGGCGTCCAGAATGTGTAGTTTTTGCCCACCAAACGTCGTCAGTAAGCGATCCAGATCCTGCCAAAGAATAGCCTGTCTCAGTTGACCTTTGGTGGTACCGTAAATGTTACGGGAAAACTTCTCTGCAATGTCATCAAAATTGCGATCCCGCATCGGGCTCTCCGCATACTGGCTTTAGGGTGACTAAGTAAAACCGCTATTTTGTCACACCCACGCCGAGAATGAACCTTCCTGGTGTAATATCCCTGCAGATCCCCTGCTGTATGGTTAAAAAAGGAACCAAAAAGGATGCTTTTTACGCTGAAGAAAGTGATTGGCGGTATGATGCTGCCGCTTCCATTGATGCTAATTGTTATGGGCACAGGGCTGGCGCTGGTCTGGTTTAGTCGCTTTCAGAAAACAGGGAAAGTGTTCATCAGCCTGAGCTGGCTCGCGCTGTTACTGCTCAGCTTGCAACCGGTCGCTGATAGTCTGCTTAAACCTATTGAGGACAAATATCCCACCTGGCAAGATACGCAAAAAGTGGAATACATTGTGGTTCTGGGCGGGGGCTATACCTGGAACCCGCGGTGGGCACCGAGTTCTAATCTGATCAATAACAGTCTTCCACGGCTAAATGAGGGAATTCGTCTGTGGCAAGCCAATCCAGGATCAAAGCTGATCTTTACCGGCGCAGCAGCGAAGACCAACAACGTCAGTACCGCAGAAGCGGGGGCGCGCGTGGCCGAGTCGCTGGGCGTTCCTCGCCGTAACATTATTACGCTGGATACACCAAAAGATACCGAGGAAGAAGCTGCTGCGGTAAAACAGGCTATCGGCAACGCGCCTTTCCTGCTGGTGACTTCTGCGTCGCATTTACCGCGAGCGATGATTTTCTTCCAACAAGCCGGGCTGCATCCACTGCCAGCACCAGCCAACCAGTTGGCAATAGACTCGCCGCTGAATCCGTGGGAACGTGCCATTCCGTCGCCCGTCTGGCTTATGCATAGCGATCGCGTCGGTTACGAAACACTGGGCAGGATCTGGCAGTGGCTGAAAGGCTCGTCAGGCGAGCCAGGGCAGCAGTGATTTGGTCGCCAGGTCAAAATTGGAACGGTTAAAACGACCGGTATTAACCAGTTGCGCAACCTCATCCCACAATACGTACAACCAGCGCCGCCAGATAAACGACTCTGCCACTGGCGCGCGTTGCAGATACTGCCAGAGCAGGCTTTCCGCCAGGGCATTATCCATTAGTCGAAACAGCTCATACTCTCTTGGCGCCCATAGCATCAAACCAGGCCCCACCATTGCCAGAAGCTGATCGCTACGGGCATCTTTGAGCATACTGCGTAAGCTGAAATTACCGTGGATCAGAACGCAGTTATCGTTAAAGCCTTCAAACAACGCTGGCAAACATTCACGGGTGCGAAACAGAATCCGTTTGTCCTGCATTGTAAGGCCGGTATTGTTGAACTGGTTTAACGTGCTCCACAGCACTTCAACTCGTTGGCGATACCAGGATGGCCATAAATTTTCCTGCGTGTTATCCACCGCGCCAACACAGCCTCGACTATCCTGACGATGCCATGACAGCAAACCTTCCACGATCTGATCTTTTAAATGTTCCCAGCGTTCTGGCGTTCGGGCGGGCGCTTCCACTGGCACGCCACGTAAGCGTTCAAGTAACAGAACGTCAGGGCCGGGATGTTCTTCGTGGGTTAATACCCCATAAATGACCGGCATACGTACCGTACCACTGCGCGCCAGCATGGTAGTTTTCCATGCCAACTGCTGTGCCATGCCCGGGGTGGTGAAACTTCGGGCCATCAGCGGCATCGGATTTCCCTGGCTGTCGTACAGTGACCACAGCGCCGTATCTACTTTTTCGTTCACGCATTCTATACGACTGAGTTTTTCGCCCAGCAGATGGCTGAGTTCGGCACGCAACTGTTCCATTTCAGATTGCCCTCATAAATGCTACTGCTTTCATAATGAGCGTCGAATAGACAGATGTCACCCGGATGAGATCAATTGATGAAAAGAAAAGTGGCGGGAAAAGAGTAACGATACGACACCCCTCCCAAAAACGGGTGGAGTGCCGTGAAAAGATTAACGCATTTCGACGCGGACGCGCTCAAGATCTTCGGCCGTATCCACCCCTGTCCCCGGCACTTCTTTGGCGACGGCAACATGAATTTTTTCGCCATACCAAAGCACACGAAGCTGCTCCAGCATTTCAATCTGTTCAAGCGGGCTAGGTTGCCAGTTCACATAGCGACGAATAAAGCCCGCGCGATAACCGTAAATCCCCAGATGGCGCAGAAAAGTATTACCTACGGTTTCCAGACTTTTTGCAAAACGTTCACGATCCCAGGGAATTGTCGCCCGGGAAAAGTAAAGCGCATACCCTTCAGCATCCAACACTACTTTCACCGCATTCGGATTAAACGCCTCTTCCGCGCTGTGAATGGGGACTGCAAGCGTCGCCATGCCGACCTGTCGTTGCGCCAGATTCTCGGCTACCTGACGAATAATAACCGCCGGGATCATCGGCTCATCACCCTGAACGTTCACAATGACGGTATCGTCGCTAAAACCACATTTTTCGACAACTTCAGCCAGGCGTTCCGTACCAGACTGGTGATCGGCGCGAGTCATGCACACCTCGCCACCAACGGCCTCTACAGCACGCGCAACATCTTCATGATCGGTAGCAACAATAATACGTTCAGCGCCAGATTCACGCGCACGCTCCAGCACATGTACTATCATCGGCTTACCGTTAATATCCAGCAGCGGCTTACCAGGCAGACGTGTGGACGCATAACGCGCAGGAATAATGACCACAAAACTCATGATTTACTCTCATCAGCAGTCAGGACACGAGCTTCCGTTTCCAGCAACACGGGAATTCCCTCTCGCAGTGGGAAAGCAAGGTTATCCAGTTTGCAAATCAGTTCTTGTTTTTCCTGGTTGTACCAGAGTTTGCCATTGCATACCGGGCAGGCAATGATTTCAAGCAGACGATGATCCATAGTTCCTCCAGATGGACCGGATTGTGAATACGTAAATATTAACATAATCGCTTACTGGGCTGGGTCTATTTCCCAGCCCTGACGCAAGTCAGTAAATAAACCGTCAGGACACCTGCCTATCGTGACTCGCACAGCCTGCTGCCAGCGAGCGAAATCATCGATCGCCTGGAACAATCCTTTTTGCAAGGTAACCCCAGGTTTGGCCTCATCTTGCAGCCAAAGAGAAATGACCTCCAGCACGCCTGTTTTTCGGTGCATTTTGGCATCCATACGCCCAACCAACTGTCCCCGATGCAGCAGGGGCAAGACAAAATAGCCATACTGACGTTTCGGTGCTGGCGTGTAGCATTCCAGCCGGTAGCTAAAATCGAACAGCTGTTCAGCCCGTTTACGATCCCAAACCACCGGATCAAATGGTGATAAAACCGTAGTATGGGTCGCTGTTAACTTACCCGCCAGTGCCTGCTCAAGAAGTGGTTGCAGGTCGCTATGGAGCCACAGAGTTCCCAGGCCTTCAACGTCTACAGGAATAATTCGTTGTTGCTCTGCCCGTACTTCACACCAGGTTTTTAACGCCGGACGCTGCAAGCGGTAATAGTCTGCCAGCCACTGCTCACGAAAAATACCGAGGCTGCGGGCGCTGTTATCAAGCATAACTATTTCCGCTTCAGCCTTTGAGAGAAGGTCACGATCATCATCCCAGTGCGGCATGACGCGATGCGTTAAATCATAGACTCGCTGGAAATTACGCCGCTCCACCACCATCACCTTCCCGGCGGTGAAAAGTCCTTCAAGATGACGCTTATGCGGTTTCCATTCCCACCAACCGCTGGTTCCCTTACGCGGGTGCTCAAAATCCGCGGATCTTACTGGTCCGTTATGCTGGATATGCTGTAACAGTTGTTCAATCTCATGGGCATGCTCTTTCATCCACTCTGCTTTGTACTTCCAGCCCATTTTCTCAGGAGCCAGCATGCGATGCCGTATCAGCATAAAGTCGCTACGCGGCAGGAAGCAGGCCTCATGTGCCCAGTATTCCATCAGCTCACCGCACAGTAATGATTCATCGAGCCATTGCGGCGAATAGTCACCCAAACGGCTAAACAGCACCAGGTAAGGGCTGCGCGCCACAATATTGATAGTATCGATTTGGAGTAAGGACATTTGCGAAATGGTCGCGAGAATGTCAGCAGAGGTTGCCCGGCGACGAGTTTTTTTCAGCAAACCTTGTGCAGCAAGGTGAAGATGACGGGCATCCTTCAAAGAAAGGTGCGGCAACGACATTTATGACCTCATAAATGATTCGCTGCCGCGGCTTGAATCTGTTAGCGAGTCAGCGAGGTTAACTTATCGAGTAAGACACCAGGTTGTTCACCCGACAGATGAGCATCAACGGGTAAGTACCACCAGTTGTCATCGGCAAAAGCGCGACATTTAACTGCGTCTTTCTCCGTCATGACGAGCGTTTGGTCTTCACCTGACAACACGCTGACGTCACTGTAGGTCAGAGACTGGTGGTCTGCCAGCGCGATACACTTCTGCGGACGGGCGCCGCATGCCTCAAGTGTGGCAAAAAAACGGGGGGGATGACCAATACCCGCCATGGCAACAATATTGGGTAGCTGCGCTACATTACGCCGCTCACCTGTACGTAAATTAACGGCCAGGCCTGGCTCAAGGCACATGGGAATTTCCCCCGGCAATGGAGTGCCACCATTCACGATCGTCGCGTCAACTGATTTGAGGCGTCCGGCACGCTCGCGCATTGGACCAGCCGGAAGCCACCAGCCATTACCGAACCGACGTTCACCGTCAATCACTACAATTTCAACATCACGCGCCAGACGATAGTGCTGTAACCCATCATCGGTAACAATAATCTGCACGTCGTGCCGGGCAAGAATGGCTTTTACCGCATCCGCTCTTACCGGAGAGACAGCCACTGGCACACCGGTACGCTGGAAGATCAGCACAGGTTCATCACCCGCTTCTGCCGTGGTCGTCTCTGTTGTCAGTAAAAGCGGATAAGCCTGTGCTTTCCCGCCATAGCCACGAGAAACAACGCCCACACGAATGCCGCGTTGCTGCAATTGTTCAACCAGCCAAATTACCACTGGCGTTTTACCATTGCCACCCGCAGTCAGGTTTCCGACAACAACAACCGGCACTGGCGCGCGCCATGCACGTTTAAGTCCCAACTTGTAGCATAAGCGGATACCTCCGCTCACCAGTCCGTAGAGCCAGGAGAGCGGAAGTAATAATCGCCACAGCGGCGATTCACCAGACCAGATGCGCGCAATCATTGGCCAAATTGCATTTTGTGCAGTTGTGCATACACACCGCGCTGTTCGAGCAGTTCGCTATGGGTGCCGCGCTCAACAATCAGCCCGTCTTCCACCACCACGATTTCATCCGCTTGTTCGATAGTTGAAAGGCGATGAGCAATGACCAGCGAAGTACGGTTTTTCTGTAACTCATCCAGTGCAGCCTGAATTGCGCGTTCGGACTCTGTATCCAGAGCTGACGTTGCCTCATCAAGGATCAAAATCGGGCTGTCGCGCAGCAAAGCACGGGCGATAGCGATACGCTGGCGTTGACCGCCGGACAGCAGGACGCCGTTCTCGCCAATCACCGTATCCAGACCATCATCCATTTTGTTGATGAAATCCATGGCATAAGCCATCTGCGCCGCTTTTTCAATCTGCTCCCGGCTGTACATATCTGTGCGCGCGTAGGCAATGTTGTTCGCAACCGTATCGTTAAACAGGTGTACGTTCTGCGAGACCAGAGCCACTTGATCGCGTAAGGATGCCAGGGTGTATTCACGCAGATCGTGTCCGTCCATCAGAATCTGCCCTTCATCAATGTCGTAGAAGCGCGTAATCAGACTCGCAATGGTGGATTTTCCTGAACCGGAACGGCCTACCAGCGCCACGGTTTTACCCGCCGGGATATTCAGATTAATGTTACGCAACGCTGGAACTTCACGACCCGGATAGGTAAAGGTCACATTACGGAATTCCAGATCGCCGGTAGCACGTTCAATCACACGTTTACCTTCGTCTTTTTCTTGTTCACTATCCAGAATAGTAAACAAGGTCTGGCATGCAGCCATACCACGCTGGAACTGTGCGTTGACGTTAGTCAGAGACTTCAGCGGACGCATCAGGGCGATCATAGAGGAGAAGACAACCGTAATTGTCCCCGCAGTCAGGTTTTCCATCACACTTGGGAAACTGGCTGCGTATAACACGAAGGCCAGAGCCAAAGAGGCAATCAACTGGATGATAGGATCGGAGATGGAAGATGCAGAAACCATCTTCATGCCTTGCAAGCGCATCTTGTTACTGACTTTATCAAAACGCTTGGTTTCAACTTCCTGACCACCGAATATCAGAACTTCTTTGTGGCCTTTCAGCATTTGCTCTGCACTGGTTGTAACCTGCCCCATCGTATTTTGCATGTTTTTACTGATGCTACGAAAGCGCTTGGAAACAACACGAATCGCAATTGATACAATAGGGGCCAGCACAATCAGGATTAATGACAGCTGCCAGCTGTAATAAAACATCATGATAAACAGGCCAATAATTGAGGCCCCTTCACGCACCACGGTGATCAACGCGCCGGAAGACGAAGACGCCACCTGCTCTGAATCATAGGTAATACGTGACAGTAACGTACCGGTAGACTGCTTATCAAAAAAGGCGACGGGCATGCCCATCATATGACCAAACAGGCGGCGGCGCATGGTCATAACCACTTTGCCTGACACCCATGAAATACAGTAGCTGGAGACGTAGCTGGTTAAGCCACGTACAATCATCAGCCCAATAACCACCAGCGGCATCCACAGCAGCACTGAGCGATCTGTTTTACCAAAACCATCATCCAGTAATGGCTTAAGGAGCGATAACATGAAGGTATCGCTGGCCGCGTTAAGGACTAACGCTATACCCGCCACGATCAGACCCGATTTAAAAGGCGCTATGGTTGGCCATAGTCGGCGAAATGTCTGCCACGTAGAGAGATCTTTATCGTTATGCATTCAAAAAACCAGCATTTGTTAGAATAGCCGCATATTCTACCCGTTATCCTCCGGCACGCCAAACCACTGATGATACCAACGGGGTAAAATCTGATCCCTTAAACTGCGTACTCGCCAACTTTTCTGATAAAAATCCAGTGTAACTTGTCCCTGATGAGGTGTATCCAGCCATTGATAACCCTGTTGCAGGTAACGCTGCTTCACCTTCCTGGATGGCAGGCGCCAGGCATTGTAGCGTGACGCTGAGGCTAAAGCGCCTTGTCCGCCAACCCGCTGAATCAGCGCTAATGATGAGGAGGTATTACTGCCATGATGCGGAACTTGAATAAAAGTAGACCGAAGATGCTGCCAGTAGTGACTTAGCATTTTTTGTTCAGCAGAAGATTCAATATCACCTGTCAGAAGGATGCTGTGATTTCCATCATCAACTTTTACCACGCAGGATTGATTATTTCCCTGCTCTTTATTTCTTCTGATTGGCCAGTGTGCGCTAAACGTTAAACCCTGCCATTGCCACCTCTCCCCGCGAAAACAAGGAAGATGCCCTTCCCAGCCCAACGGACTTCTTGTCCACAAAGATGGCCAGGTCTTTTGTAGTGAGCGTAATCCCCCCCGGTGATCCATATGCTCATGACTGAGAATAATCCCTTCCGGTTCCAGGTTGTGCCAGCGTAACCAGGGAATAATGACCTGTTGCGCACTGTCGCCTTCCGGCCAGGCCAGACCGGTATCATAAAGTATCGCCTTCCCATTACGGGTAATCACCATCGCCAGCCCCTGCCCGACATCCAGCATATGCACCTGCCACACGTCATTTCGCGGCGTTATCCAGAGCGGCACGCTCAGCAAAAGCAGTCCAGAAATACAGACTATCGGCAGGGTACGCCAGATATTCAGCCGCCATGCGATAAGCATCAACCAGGGAGATAATGCTAGCCATTGCCAGCGTTCATCAATGTTAACCCACCCTTCAGGCAGCTTGTTGAGCGTCCAGAATAGAAGCGCCAGAGAACGGTCAGCCAAATACCATAGTCCCGATTCGAGCATCACCAGACCGGTTAAATGCACAATCATTGCGGCGAGTATCAGCGGGACGGAAACGAACGTAACCAGCGGGACGGCAAATAAATTAGCCAGAAAAGATGTCAGGCTGATGCCGTGAAAAAAAGCGATTTGCACAGGCATCAACAGAACGGTAATACCCAACTGAAGATGGATCAGCGCCAGGATTACATGTCCGACACGGGATAGCGGCCGATCCGACATCGGAACCCACTGATACCAGAATATCAGTCCCGCAACAGCAAAAGCCGATAACCAGAGGCTCTGAGAAAGAATGCTGACTGGATCCACCAGTACGATGGCGGCCAGGCAACATACCCAGACCGACCACCCACTCCACCGCCTGCCACTTAATTGAAGCGCTCCCCACACAATCAGTGCAACCACCGTACGTAATGCAGGAGGTTGTAAACCCGTTAGCCATGCATAGAATGCCGCACTGGCTATTCCGCCAACCAGCGGTACCTGCCAGTGGAGCCATCGTGTCGGCATAAAAAATTGTCCGCCGCGTATCAACCCGCCGACCAGTAGTGCGGCAAAAGCAATGTGCAGCCCGGAAATGGCCATCAAATGCGCAGTGCCGGTATCACGCATTATGGTTTTCACCTCTTGCGAAACGGATAATCGTTCCCCCATTCCCAAGCCCAGTATGACCTGCTGCCAGGGATACGTGGCCAGAGCGGTATTGAGTGAAGAGAGGTAACGAGCACGCAAACTGCATTTGGGCATGATAACCGTGGCCTGCAGAAAACGCCCAGTCAGCACCTGATGCTGTGCTAGCGCATAACGCTGGCTATCAAATCCACCTTCATTCAACTGCCCATGTACCGCACGAACCTTGAGCGTCATATCCCATTGCTGGCCCGCACAAACATCGCCGGGTAAATACTGTCCGTACAGCACGATCCCCACTGCTGGAAATATCCGGCGTCCCTGAAGGTGCGTTATTTTCCCGTAGTGTGTCGTCTTATTGTCCGTACTGGTAATCTGGACGATGGCCTGCTGGGTCCTGGCAGGGAGCGTATTACTCGCCCAGATCGCTTCTTTCGCCGCCAGTATTCCCCAGAGAAAGAACAACAGGGTTAATCCGGTGTATTGCAGATATTTGCGAGGAATAAGACAGAGCATACATGCCAGACAAAACAGACCACTGAAATACAGCGCTCCAGGCAGCACTGGCAATAGCGTAAGTGGCAGCATGCCGCACAACGCACACAAACTCACCGTTGTTATTTTCATCAGACACCTCCCTGTTGGCGGAAGTGTGCAGTACAGCTTAACGGTTGTCTGGTGAAAATTGTCCGTTAAACGCGGTGGGTTCCGCGGTTTTTACATGGGAAATGTAACGTGCAAATTAACTGCGAGGAGGCATTCAAATATGGGTGTCAAAATGAAAAAAGCACCCATTCAGGTGCTTTTTCGCGCTTAAGTTTCTTTTAAAACTTAACCGTAAATATTGGCGCGATCGCGCAGTTCTTTACCCGGTTTAAAGTGCGGAACATATTTCCCTTCCAGATCCACTTTATCGCCAGTCTTCGGATTACGTCCGGTGCGTGGTGCGCGGTAATGCAAAGAAAAACTGCCGAAACCGCGGATTTCAATACGCTCGCCCTGCGCAAGAGTCGAGGCCATATGTTCCAGCATCTCTTTTACTGCATCTTCAACCGCTTTCGCGGGAATATGAGGTTGCTGGGTTGCAAGTCTTTCAATCAATTCTGACTTGGTCATGATTCCTCCGGTTCCTTAAAGGCAAAATTAGCTGCTGCATTGATTAAGGGCGGCCGTAGCCGCCCTTTGTCATTGATTACAGGACGAATCCTGTCATCTGTCAAGCTACTCGTCACCCTTTGTGCTGTTGATAGCACAAAGGAATGAGAGAGTACTCGATATTACTCGCCTTTAGCTGCTTTGAAAGCTTCAGCCATTGCGTTGTTGGAGAAGTTTGCATCTTCCTGTTTGTTAACAGTTGCGATTGCATCTTTCTCATCAGCTTCGTCTTTAGCACGAACAGACAGGCTGATTGCACGGTTCTTACGATCAACGCCGGTGAATTTAGCTTCAACGTCGTCGCCTACGCTCAGAACCAGAGTTGCATCTTCAACGCGGTCACGTGAAGCCTCAGAAGCGCGCAGGTAACCTTCAACGCCGTCAGCCAGTTCTACGGTTGCGCCTTTAGCGTCAACTGCAGTCACTTTACCGTTTACGATTGCGCCTTTCTTGTTCAGTGCAACCCAGTTGTTGAACGGATCTTCTGCGAGCTGTTTAACGCCCAGAGAGATACGCTCACGTTCTGCATCAACCTGCAGAACAACTGCTGCGATTTCGTCGCCTTTTTTGTATTCACGAACTGCTTCTTCGCCTGCAACGTTCCAGGAGATGTCAGACAGGTGAACCAGGCCGTCGATGCCGCCGTCCAGGCCGATGAAGATACCGAAGTCAGTGATAGACTTGATTTTACCTTCAACACGGTCGCCCTTGTTGTGGGTTTCCGCGAACTGCTGCCATGGGTTGTTTTTGCACTGCTTCAGACCCAGGGAGATACGACGACGTTCTTCGTCGATATCCAGAACCATAACTTCCACTACGTCGCCAACGTTAACAACTTTGGACGGGTGGATGTTTTTGTTGGTCCAATCCATTTCGGAAACGTGAACCAGGCCTTCAACGCCTTCTTCGATTTCAACGAAGCAGCCGTAGTCGGTCAGGTTGGTCACGCGACCAGTCAGTTTGGTACCTTCCGGATAACGCTTAGCGATAGCTACCCATGGATCTTCGCCCAGCTGTTTCAGGCCCAGAGATACACGAGTACGCTCGCGGTCGAACTTCAGCACTTTAACAGTGATTTCGTCGCCAACGTTTACGATTTCGCTCGGATGCTTAACGCGTTTCCATGCCATGTCGGTGATGTGCAGCAGGCCGTCAACGCCACCCAGATCAACGAATGCACCGTAGTCAGTGAGGTTCTTAACGATACCTTTAACTTCCATGCCTTCCTGCAGGTTTTCCAGCAGCTGATCGCGTTCTGCGCTGTTTTCGGATTCGATAACGGCACGACGGGAAACAACAACGTTGTTACGCTTCTGATCCAGCTTGATTACTTTGAACTCAAGCTCTTTGCCTTCCAGGTGCAGCGTGTCGCGGACCGGACGAACGTCTACCAGGGAACCCGGCAGGAACGCGCGAATACCATTCAGCTCAACAGTGAAGCCACCCTTGACTTTGCCATTGATAACACCAGTAACGGTCGCAGCTTCTTCGTAAGCTTTTTCCAGCGTGATCCAAGCTTCATGACGCTTAGCTTTTTCACGGGACAGCAGAGTTTCACCGAAGCCGTCTTCTACTGCATCCAGAGCAACATCAACTTCGTCACCAACCTGGATTTCCAGCTCGCCCTGGGCATTTTTGAACTGCTCTGCCGGAATGGCAGACTCAGATTTCAGACCGGCATCAACCAGTACGATATCTTTGTCGATAGCAACAACAACACCACGAACGATGGAACCCGGACGGGTTTCGATTTCTTTTAAGGATTCTTCAAACAGTTGAGCAAAAGATTCAGTCATGTTTAATCTTCAGGTTTCATATTTAACGTCCACCTGGCTCCATGCCGGATGGGGTTGTTTAACATACCCGCTGTCATTCCATTGCAACGGGGGTACTGCAAATTCGGTCGCACTTAAGCGAGTGCCAGTTTTTGGCGCGCGTATTGTAACGCTTTTTCAATCACTTGCTCAATGCTTAATCGGGTTGAGTCCAAAACTAAAGCATCGGCAGCAGGAACTAATGGCGCTACAGCACGATTACGATCGCGGTCGTCGCGTTCTTCGATCTCGGCCAAAAGGCGTTCAAAGTTAACACTAAAGCCCTTCTCCTGCAACTGTAGCATACGTCGATGCGCACGTTCTTGCGAGGACGCGTCCAGAAAAATTTTCACCGGTGCGTCAGGGAACACCACTGTCCCCATATCACGTCCGTCAGCGATCAATCCCGGCGCTTCGCGAAAGGCGCGTTGGCGACGTAAAAGTGCTTCACGAACACGAGGAAACGCAGCCACCTGAGATGCAGCATTAGCCACCTCCTGGGTGCGGATTTCACCGCTAACATCTTCACCTTCCAGAATAACTTCCAGATTGCCGTCTGTTGAGATAAAGCGCACATCCAGATGCGACGCAAGCGGGACCAGCGCATCTTCAGAAGCGACATCAACATGGTGATGTAACGCCGCGAGCGCCAGTACACGATAAATCGCGCCAGAATCTAACAGATGCCACTGCAATGCTTCCGCCATTGCCTTGCACAAGGTGCCTTTACCTGCACCGCTTGGGCCATCAATGGTAATAACCGGGGCAATTGCCGTCATCTTTTTCTCCTTAAACAGGCATACCGTTAACGTGAACGCCGCGCATTATACGCGCCAACGTCAACGATCGTTATCTTTGTGTGAAAAATACAGAGTCATTGAAGCTGAGTGTAGAATAAATGGACAATCGGGGATGTCAGAAAGCGTAAGAATGTGCCGCACCCGATGGTGCGGCGATCAAATCAGACAGGCGTACTAATACGCGCCAGCTGTTCAAAGTAATCCGGGAAGGTTTTTGCGGTACATTTAGGGTCAAGAATAGTAACTGGCGTATCAGATAACGCCACCAGAGAGAAACACATCGCCATACGGTGATCGTTATAGGTCGCGATGTCCGCGAATGTTAACGATGCTGGCGGTGTAATACGGATAAAATCATGCCCCTCTTCCACTTCAGCACCAACTTTACGTAACTCTGTCGCCATTGCGAACAGACGGTCGGTCTCTTTGACACGCCAGTTGTAGATATTACGCAATGTCGTCGTACCTTTAGCAAAAAGCGCTGCGGTGGCAATGGTCATTGCCGCATCCGGGATGTGATTCATGTCCATATCAACAGCGTTTAATTCGCCGCGCGTACAGGCTATGAAATCGTCGCCCCAGGTAATGGTCGCGCCCATTTTTTCCAGCACATCAGCGAAACGAATATCGCCCTGCATACTATTGCGGCCAATCCCAGTGACTTTTACTGTACCGCCTTTAATCGCTCCGGCAGCGAGGAAGTAAGAGGCTGATGACGCATCCCCTTCTACCAGGTAATGACCCGGAGACTGGTACTGCTGCCCCCCCTGCACCACAAAGCGCTGGTAATTCTGGTTCTCAATTTCAACACCAAACGTTTTCATCAAATTCAGTGTGATGTCGATGTAGGGTTTTGACACCAGTTCGCCTTTAATCGCGATCGTCGTATCCTGCGGTGCCAGCGGTGCGGTCATCAATAACGCCGTCAGGAACTGGCTGGAAACACTGCCGTCAACCTCTACCTGCCCGCCAACAAAACCACCGCGCAGACGTAAAGGCGGATAGTTTTCCTGCTCAAGGTATTCAATCTCTGCTCCGCCCTGGCGTAGTGCATCTACCAGATGACCAATCGGGCGCTCTTTCATGCGCGGTTCACCCGTCAGCACGATATCATTATTTCCCAGACACAGCGCAGCAGCTAAAGGGCGCATCGCGGTTCCGGCATTGCCAAGAAACAGTTCGACAGCGCCTTCGGCATGTAATGGGCCACCATTGCCAGTAATTTCACAGCGAGTGCGATCGGCTGAAAGGGTATAGCTAATCCCTAACGCGTTCAGAGCATTGAGCATATGGCGAACATCATCGCTGTCCAGCAGGTTTGTCAGGACAGTAGTACCATTCGCTAATGCAGCCAGCAGCAAAGCGCGGTTAGAAACACTTTTGGATCCAGGCAGATTGATGGTGCCATCCACCCGCGCAATGGGTTGTAACGTCAGGGATTCCATGAAACTTAACTCTCAAAAACAGACATAAAAACCCCACAGGCTGGCTGCGGGGATGAAAAGAAATAACAAATTAACCGCGGCGACGCTCGAAATCGATCATGAAATCGGTCAGCGCTTTCACACCTTCAAGCGGCATGGCATTGTAGATAGACGCTCGCATACCGCCGACAACCCGATGTCCTTTCAGCGCATGCAAACCCGCTGCGAACGACTCTTCCAGGAAGAGTTTATCCAGAGAGCTGTCAGCTAACTGGAACGGTACGTTCATGCGTGAGCGGTTAGACTTCGCGACATCATTGCGGTAGAAGTCACTGTTATCAATCACGCTATACAATAGCTCTGCTTTTTGCTGGTTAATTTTATCCATAGCATTAACACCACCCTGTTCTTTCAGCCATTTAAAGACCAGACCAGAAAGATACCAGGCAAAAGTCGGTGGTGTATTGAACATGGAGTCATTGTCGTTCAGTACGGTGTAGTCAAGGATCGACGGACAGGACACGTGGGCTTTACCCAGTAAATCTTCACGAACGATAACAATCGTCAGCCCTGCCGGACCGATATTCTTCTGTGCACCAGCATAGATAACGCCATAGCGGCTAACATCCAGCGGGCCGGAAAGAATGGTGGAGGATAGATCCGCCGTCACCACCACATTGCTGGCAAACTTCGGCGTTTCATCGATCGCAATGCCATCGATGGTTTCATTCGGACAAAAGTGCAAGTACGCCGCGTTATCAGAAAGCTGCCATTCGCTCATTGGCTTGACAGCACGCAGGCCGTCAACGGTAACTTTGGCATCAATAACATTCGGCGTGCAGTACTTTTTCGCTTCTTTAATAGCACTGGCTGCCCAGTAACCGGCATCAACGTAATCCGCCGTAGTTTTATTACCCAGAATATTTAATGGGATACCGGCAAACTGCCCACGACCACCACCATGGCAGAACAACACTTTATAGTTGGAGGGGATACTGAGAAGATCGCGAAAATCCTGCTCGGCTTCCTCTGCGACCTGAATAAACTCTTTACCCCGGTGGCTAATTTCCATTACCGACGTGCCAAGACCATTCCAGTCACAAAGATCCTGTTGAGCCAGTTTAAGTACTTCTGCCGGTAGCATTGCCGGACCTGAACTAAAATTGAAGACCTGAGCCATTTCCCCTCACCACGTTGTGTTGTTATCCGATCAACATCCTGTCGTTACGATAATTCCTGTGACAGACATTGGGTATAAGTTATTCCTGTGGATATCGGTTTTATCATTCAGTGACACGCGCCGCAATGGGTAAAAATGACCAGGGTAAAAATGAGCGATGCATCACACAACAGAATCTATCGGATTGACGGAAAAAAACCGAGATTTTCGCTGTCAGGTGACGCGTTTTGCCCGGCTGGCCTTCGACCATTCTGGATTTGCACAGCGCGGACATAATTGATGATCGCCCGCACTCATTTGGATCACTTCACTACAACGTACGCAGGCATAGTCTCCCGCTTCAGGTACAACCTTAAATCGTTGTGTGCAGTGTTTGGGAAGAATGCTTAGTCCGGGTTTGATCTGTTTATCCTCGAAAAAATAGACGCTAATCTGCCCGTTCGTTTCAAGAATCGCCAGCCTGACCTGCCCAAGTTGCTCGACACCATTGAGACGTAGCTCCATAAAGAATTCGAATTCCGTCATATTGGCGTTGTGAAGCTTTGACCATGCCAGTTCGCCATCCTCAACGATGACCACTGGCTTGCCTTCCAGCAAATCCTCCAGCTTTTCGCTATGTGCCATTAACCACATCACTAAACGATAAAGCAGCGCCAGGGTCATAAAAACGACCAGTACCGGAAGCATAGGGACATCGTCATAGAACGCCACATCACCCGCAGCTGAACCCAGCGTCAAAATAATCAGCACTTCAAAAAGTGACATCTGACGAACGCCACGCCGTCCTGTGAGCTTTAAGAAAAGGAAAACTAATATAAAGGTATAGAGGCTACGCAGAGCAACCTCGCCAAGAAAATCCATTGGCACCTTATCAAGAGCCATACGCTGCAAATCAAATGCTTTCATACTTACGCTCTAAACGTTGTGGACTGTGTGAAAGCATAGCCAATACTTTTATTTACGCCGCAGTGGTAGCGGCGATAGCGCCATTCATTCAAAACCCGTATCATTGCGCGCTTTCCGTACGACAAAAGTGATTTTCATGACGCAAACATTTATCCCCGGCAAAGATGCCGCTCTGGAAGATTCCATCGCCCGCTTCCAGCAAAAATTGCTCGACCTCGGTTTCCATATTGAAGAAGCTTCATGGTTAAACCCCGTTCCTAACGTCTGGTCTGTACATATCCGCGATAAAGAGTGCGCACTGTGCTTCACCAACGGCAAGGGCGCGACGAAAAAAGCAGCGCTGGCTTCCGCGCTGGGTGAATATTTTGAGCGTCTGTCCACTAACTACTTCTTTGCTGATTTCTGGTTGGGTGAAACCATCGCTAACAGTCCGTTCGTGCATTATCCGAACGAAAAGTGGTTCCCGTTGACCGAAGACGACAACGTTCCGGAAGGTCTGCTGGATCCGCGTCTGCGCGCATTCTACGATCCAGAAAATGAACTGACCGGAAGCATGCTTATCGATCTGCAGTCAGGCAATGAAGAACGCGGTGTCTGCGGCCTGCCGTTTACCCGCCAGTCTGATAACCAGACCGTCTATATTCCGATGAACATTATCGGCAACCTGTACGTATCTAACGGGATGTCCGCCGGTAACACGCCTAATGAAGCGCGTGTTCAGGGTTTGTCTGAGGTCTTTGAACGTTATGTGAAGAATCGTATTATCGCGGAAAGCATCAGCCTGCCGGAAATTCCTGCCGACGTGCTGGCGCGCTATCCGGCGGTTGTCGAGTCCATCGCCAAACTGGAAGCGGAAGGTTTCCCGATTTTCGCGTATGACGGCTCTTTGGGCGGCAAATACCCAGTAATCTGCGTGGTTTTGTTTAACCCTGCCAATGGCACCTGCTTTGCTTCATTCGGCGCACATCCTGATTTTGGCGTGGCACTGGAACGTACAGTCACCGAACTGTTACAAGGCCGTGGTCTGAAAGATCTCGATGTGTTCACTCCACCGACCTTCGACGACGAAGAAGTCGCTGAACACACCAACCTCGAAACTCATTTCATCGATTCCAGCGGCTTGATCTCCTGGGATCTGTTCAAACAGGATGCTGATTATCCGTTCGTCGACTGGAATTTCTCCGGAACCACGGAACAGGAGTTCGCCACCCTGATGGCTATCTTCAACACTGAAGATAAAGAAGTGTATATCGCCGACTACGAACACCTGGGCGTGTACGCTTGCCGCATTATCGTTCCCGGTATGTCTGACATCTATCCGGCTGAAGATTTGTGGTTAGCGAACAACGGTATGGGCGCGCATTTGCGTGAGACAATCCTTTCTCTGCCGGGCAGTGAATGGGATAAAGAAGACTATCTCAATCTGCTCGAACAACTGGATGAAGAAGGTTTTGACGACTTTACTCGCGTGCGTGAACTGCTGGGCCTGGCGACTGGTCCGGACAACGGTTGGTCTACCCTGCGCATTGGCGAGTTAAAAGTCATGCTGGCTCTGGCTGGTGGCGACCTGGAGCAGGCATTGATTTGGACGGAATGGACGATGGAATTTAACGCCTCTGTCTTTAGCGCCGAACGTGCAAACTATTACCGTTGTCTGCAAACGCTGTTGCTGCTGTCGCAAGAAGAAGATCGGCAACCGCTGCAATATCTGAATGCCTTTGTTCGCATGTACGGTGCTGATGCCGTTGAAGCGGCAAGTGCGGCATTGAGCGGAGAAGCGCCTTTCTATGGCCTCCAGCCCGTTGACAACGATCTGCAAGCGTTCCCGGCACATCAGTCTTTGCTGAAAGCCTACGAAAAATTGCAGCGTGCTAAAGCAGCACACTGGTCAAAATAGTGGCAAACAGCCTACTCTGAGTAGGCTTCAACAATTGACTACGCTATATTACGGGGCGCTTTTAGTGCCCCATTTTTTTATTTTTGCGTAATCAAAAATAAATGTAAAAGCAAGGTTAAATATTAGTAGTTGATATTAAAAAAATTAACTTAGTAATGTTACCTTTTATTGCAATTACTCCATTTTAATTAACTGCTCAACAGGGGGCAAAAGGAAAAAATTCAACTCACTTTATAATTTTTAAAATTTATTTTTACTTGGATAATCAAAAAGTTACACCGTAATCGCATAAAAACCATGCGTCTTACGGGCCTATAAGCCAGGCGAGATATGATCTATATCAAATTCTCATCTATAATGCTTTGTTAGTATCTCGTCGCCGACTTAATAAAGAGAGAGTTAGTGTGAAAGCTGACAACCCTTTTGATCTTATTCTACCTGCTGCAATGGCCAAAGTTGCCGAAGAAGCAGGCGTCTATAAAGCAACGAAACATCCGCTTAAGACGTTCTATCTGGCAATTACTGCCGGTGTATTCATTTCAATTGCCTTTGTTTTCTATATCACCGCCACCACCGGCACCGGAACAATGCCTTTCGGTATGGCAAAATTGGTGGGTGGTATCTGCTTTTCCCTGGGGTTGATCCTGTGTGTTGTCTGCGGTGCAGACCTCTTCACCTCAACGGTACTGATTGTCGTCGCTAAGGCGAGTGGTCGTATTACCTGGGGCCAACTGGCAAAGAACTGGCTTAACGTATATGTCGGCAACCTGATTGGCGCCCTCATCTTCGTGTTACTGATGTGGCTTTCTGGCGAGTACATGACCGCCAATGGCGCATGGGGGCTTAACGTTCTACAAACAGCCGATCACAAAGTGCACCATACTTTTGTTGAGGCTGTTAGCCTTGGCATTCTGGCTAACCTGATGGTATGTCTGGCCGTATGGATGAGCTACTCAGGTCGCAGCCTGATGGACAAAGCGTTTATCATGGTATTACCGGTCGCAATGTTTGTTGCCAGCGGTTTTGAGCACAGTATCGCAAACATGTTTATGATCCCTATGGGTATCGTAATACGCGATTTAGCCACCCCGGAATTCTGGACCGCAGTCGGTTCCTCTCCGGAGAATTTTTCTCACCTGACCGTGATGAATTTCATCACCGATAACCTGATTCCGGTTACGATCGGTAACATTATCGGCGGCGGTTTGTTGGTCGGGTTGACATACTGGGTCATTTACCTGCGTGGTAACGATCATCATTAATTTGTTGATGTTCATTACACGCAGTAAATAAAAAATCCACTTAAGAAGGTAGGTGTTACATGTCCGAGCTTAATGAAAAGTTAGCCACAGCCTGGGAAGGTTTTACCAAAGGTGATTGGCAGAATGAAGTAAACGTCCGTGACTTCATTCAGAAAAACTACACTCCGTACGAGGGTGACGAGTCCTTCCTGGCTGGCGCGACTGAAGCGACCACCGCACTGTGGGACAGCGTGATGGAAGGCGTTAAACAGGAAAACCGCACTCACGCGCCTGTTGACTTTGACACCTCCGTTGCTTCTACCATCACTTCTCACGACGCTGGTTACATCAACAAAGCGCTCGAGAAAATTGTTGGTCTGCAGACTGAAGCTCCGCTGAAACGTGCAATTATCCCGTTTGGCGGCATCAAAATGGTTGAAGGTTCCTGCAAAGCGTACAATCGCGAACTGGACCCGATGCTGAAAAAAATCTTCACCGAATACCGCAAAACCCACAACCAGGGTGTATTCGATGTTTATACCAAAGACATTCTGAACTGCCGTAAATCCGGTGTTCTGACTGGTCTGCCAGATGCGTATGGCCGTGGTCGTATCATCGGTGACTACCGTCGCGTTGCGCTGTACGGTATCGACTACCTGATGAAAGACAAATACGCTCAGTTCGTTTCTCTGCAATCCGATCTGGAAAATGGCGTAAACCTGGAAGCGACTATCCGTCTGCGTGAAGAAATCGCTGAACAGCACCGCGCGCTGGGTCAGATCAAAGAAATGGCTGCTAAATATGGCTGCGATATCTCTGGTCCGGCTACCAACGCTCAGGAAGCTATCCAGTGGACCTACTTCGGCTACCTGGCCGCTGTTAAGTCTCAGAACGGTGCAGCAATGTCCTTCGGTCGTGTATCCACCTTCCTGGATGCTTACATCGAACGCGATATCAAAGCAGGCAAAATCACCGAGCAAGACGCTCAGGAAATGATTGACCACCTGGTCATGAAACTGCGTATGGTTCGCTTCCTGCGTACCCCTGAATATGATGAACTGTTCTCCGGTGACCCGATTTGGGCAACTGAATCTATCGGTGGTATGGGCGTTGACGGCCGTACTCTGGTTACCAAAAACAGCTTCCGCTTCCTGAACACCCTGTACACCATGGGTCCTTCTCCGGAGCCGAACATCACCGTTCTGTGGTCTGAAAAACTGCCTCTGAACTTCAAGAAATTCGCCGCTAAAGTGTCCATCGATACCTCTTCTCTGCAGTACGAGAACGATGACCTGATGCGTCCGGACTTCAACAACGACGATTACGCTATCGCTTGCTGCGTCAGCCCAATGGTTGTTGGTAAACAAATGCAGTTCTTCGGTGCGCGTGCAAACCTGGCGAAAACCATGCTGTACGCAATCAACGGCGGCGTTGATGAAAAACTGAAAATGCAGGTTGGTCCTAAGTCTGAGCCGATCAAAGGCGACGTCCTGAACTTCGACGAAGTTATGGAGCGCATGGATCACTTCATGGACTGGCTGGCAAAACAGTACGTCACCGCACTGAACGTTATCCACTACATGCACGACAAGTACAGCTACGAAGCCTCTCTGATGGCGCTGCACGACCGTGATGTTATCCGCACCATGGCGTGTGGTATCGCTGGTCTGTCCGTTGCTGCTGACTCCCTGTCTGCAATCAAATATGCGAAAGTTAAACCGATTCGTGACGAAGACGGCCTGGCTGTTGACTTCGAAATCGAAGGCGAATACCCGCAGTTTGGTAACAACGACTCTCGCGTTGATGACATGGCGGTTGACCTGGTAGAACGTTTCATGAAGAAAATTCAGAAACTGACTACCTACCGTAACGCTATCCCGACTCAGTCTGTTCTGACCATCACTTCTAACGTTGTGTATGGTAAGAAAACAGGTAACACCCCAGACGGTCGTCGTGCTGGCGCGCCGTTCGGACCTGGTGCTAACCCAATGCACGGTCGTGACCAGAAAGGTGCTGTTGCCTCTCTGACCTCTGTTGCAAAACTGCCGTTTGCTTACGCTAAAGATGGTATCTCTTACACCTTCTCTATCGTTCCGAACGCTCTGGGTAAAGACGACGAAGTTCGTAAGACCAACCTGGCTGGTCTGATGGATGGTTACTTCCACCATGAAGCGTCCATCGAAGGTGGTCAGCACCTGAACGTGAACGTCATGAACCGCGAAATGCTGCTGGATGCGATGGAACATCCGGAAAAATATCCGCAGCTGACCATCCGTGTTTCTGGCTACGCAGTACGTTTTAACTCCCTGACTAAAGAACAGCAGCAGGACGTTATCACTCGTACCTTCACTCAGACCATGTAATTCCCAGTCTGACTGAAAAAGCGTACAATAAAGGCTCCACGTAAGTGGGGCCTTTTTAACAACTAAGTCTCTTTCGCCAGCTATCTATACTTATGGATGACTGCCAAAACAGACTCGACACAGTGAACAACTGTGCACTAACACAGGCCCCGGATGGGCCACACCTGGAGAAACACCGCAATGTCAGTTATTGGTCGCATTCACTCCTTTGAATCCTGTGGCACCGTAGACGGCCCAGGCATCCGTTTTATCACTTTCTTCCAGGGCTGCCTGATGCGCTGCCTGTATTGCCACAACCGTGATACGTGGGATACGCACGGTGGCAAAGAAGTTACTGTCGAAGAGTTAATGAAAGAAGTGGTAACTTATCGCCACTTTATGAATGCTTCCGGTGGCGGCGTAACGGCATCCGGCGGTGAGGCCATCCTGCAGGCTGAATTTGTTCGTGACTGGTTTCGTGCCTGTAAGAAAGAAGGTATTCATACCTGTCTTGATACTAACGGTTTTGTTCGCCGCTACGATCCAGTTATTGATGAACTGCTGGAAGTGACTGACCTGGTAATGCTCGATCTTAAACAGATGAACGACGAAATCCATCAGAACCTGGTAGGTGTATCTAACCATCGTACACTGGAATTTGCTCGCTACCTGTCTAACAAAGATATTAAAGTGTGGATCCGCTACGTTGTCGTCCCCGGTTGGTCTGACGATGACGATTCCGCGCACCGTCTGGGTGAGTTTACCCGTGATATGGGCAACGTAGAAAAAATCGAACTACTGCCTTATCACGAGTTGGGTAAACACAAATGGGTGGCGATGGGCGAAGAGTACAAACTGGATGGTGTTAAGCCGCCGAAGAAAGAGACCATGGAGCGCGTGAAAGGTATCCTTGAGCAATATGGTCACAAAGTGATGTATTGATTTTTTGCCTCATCGAAACGGCTGCCATCAGGGCAGCCGTTTTGCTATCTAAAGCATCTGATATTCAGGTCATAACAAAGGAAAGGATGTGAAGCGCTTATTCATCTCAGGAGTTTTACTGCTGTCAGCCCAGTGCGTAAATGCCGCCAGCAGCTGCGATATCAATGCCATCGTCCAGCATGCGTGGCCAGATGCAACATCTACACCGCAGGGCATCATCACCAAAGATAACCAGGTTATCACCACCAGCGCCAATTCTCCCCAAAGCGCAATTTGCAAGGTCTGGCCGGCACAACCGGAGCTGACACTGGCAGCGGTTCCATTGATGTCTCAGCAGTATACCGATTACGATCACTCAGGCGATCTGGAACTTCTGGTACTGGATTCCGCTACCCTCAACGTCAAACAGCGATTAAATCTTACTGCGCGTATGGACGATGACGCTTTTCGTATTACAGGCATTACTCTTGATACAGCACGCTGGAAAGTTAAACCTAACCAGACTGCATTCGGCTTGCATATCATGCGCAACGGCAGCTCACGAGTGAACCCTATGAGTGAAGATGCACTGTCGCTGTTTGTCATTGAGGATAACCAGTTACGGACAATATTAAACGGTATTGTGCTTGAAAATAGCAGCGGCGAATGGGATGGAAACTGTGCAGGCACATTTAACGATGTTAAACGCACCCTGGCTCTGGAACCCGGCTCACAGAAGGGATACGCCAATATACGGGTAACCGAGAAAAACGTAGCATCCACCACACATACTGACGCCAATGGCGAGTGTGTATCAAAGGACAAACCAGGCAAAACGACAACATTGCTACGATATGATGGCAAGCACTATGTCATACCCAAATCCCTTATGCCTCTGGAATAAGAGCACCATAACGTCTGAAAAGCAGCCATGAGACGCATTTGTCATTGCTATGCCTTGACCACGCCAGTATGTTTTCCTGGCTAGCCTGAAGTAAGGGTAATTATTGTACTTGTCGCATCTAATGGCACTCAGCATATCAGGATTATTCAACAGCTGGTGTGCTGGCTGGATGAGGCTGAGCATCTGCAACAACTCGCCACTGTTAGCAGCCAACAGGAACTTCACGCTATTTTACTTAATACAACTCAGACATGCGCCACAGAGTTTGGTGTATGCCCAGCCTTACGAAGCAGCATCAGCAAATAAATAAACGACACACTGGCGATCATAATAAACAACACGCTGTCAGAATAATTCTGCATCAGCATGGCGGTAAATGACGGTCCAAGCAGGCTACCCACGGTATAGCTTAATAACAGTGCCTGATTCATGGCGACCAGTTGATGATGCTCAACTTTCTCGCAGGCCCAGGCCATTGCTACCGGATAGAGGGTAAAACCTGCCGCTCCCAGCATGAACAACGCGGGTGCCATCGCCGCCTGATTCAGCATAGCGATACTACCGAGGATCACCACGAACACCTGCACACGCAAAACCAACAGACGACCTAATTTATCCGCCAGACGACCAATCGGCCATTGCCCCAGAATCCCGGCGCTGACCAGAACGGCCATCCAGAAGCCAATGCTGGCATTGCTGACTCCCTGATGATTGAGATACAACGGCATCAAACCGTACAAAGAACCCAGCACAATTCCGGAAATAATACAGCCATTCACGCCCAGACGAGCCTGTCGAAGCTTCAACATGGAGGCAATTGGGGTCGTCGAATGATGATCATCACTCTGTTGGTTCACAATGCGCGTAAAGAGCAACGGTAAGACCCCGGCCAGGATCGTGCCAGTAACCCATGGCAGAACGTTCATTAATTCTGTCGATACTTTACTGACCAACAGCTGTCCTAAAAACGTCCCCACGTAATAGACCATCATATATGCAGCAAGTAAGCGTCCGCGATTACGCGAAGTTCCGCTGCACATTAGCGCGCTTTCCACCACCACCCAAATCATGGCGCAACCTACGCCCGCAATAAAGCGCCAGGTCATCCAGCTCCAGAATCCCACCATAACGCCCAATCCCACACAACCCACTGCAAAAATAAACGATGCAATGTAATAGCTGCGATTAAAGCCAAGGTGTCTAATTAAATACCCGGTAAGTAATGTCCCAATCAGATTGCCGGTGAAATAAGACGAGCTGACCACTCCCACTTGCCAGGTTGGCAAATTTTCATGGGCGAGCCAAAGCGGGACGAGCGTGTTTAACACGGCGATCGCCAGGGTCAATAGAAGCAGCCCGCACAGCAGCAGCATGACGGGTCGGGTATAGGTGGACATGAATAAAAACCGTGAGGAAGTTCAAATTTCATGCGCATCATGCCACTGCCAAAAACATTGTCAATCGGCTGACTACGGCCTGTAGCACGATTTCAATGTGATCGATTTGAAATACTAATTCTCATCATCAATGATGATAATCTGCCTGACGCCATCTGATTGTTTAAATTGATCTAAAACAAAACTGCCCCGTTACGTTCAGTCGAAAAATTTCATGGTTCATTTTGTCTTTTTTTCTGTTATTACCAGTCAGATGTAAAAAAACCGGGGTATTAACCCCGGCTTTCATATCATGCCGACAAACAGACTTTAACTGGCAACTGCCATGCCGACTGTCATATGCAGACCATAAAACACGCCGCGACCGATCAATTCACCTACCAACAGCAGTATAAATGCGACTGAAAGCAGTGGTATTGCTGGTTGATAGCCTTTTACTTGCGGCACTATCCAGCAGCACAGCGCTAAAGCCAATGCCACAATACGCCATGCCATCAGCGAACCGTAATCCGGCACAAGGGTAGATGCCTGCTGAATTGAACTGTGGATAGTTGCCAGCTCAGCCCCCTGCATCACGGACATGATGGCGCTTACCACCAGTGCAAGTACTGAAATAGCCGGCAGCAGTCGCATTGCCCAACCATCAATTCCGGCAACGCGCAGCAGCAGATAACCCAGCAGTGGCCCCCCCATAAATAGCGTCAGGAAGAAGCCCAGCGGCGTCCAGATACTGAACCAAGTTGGTACCGTATCAATGGTGTTATACACACGTACCATCATCCAGACAAAAGCTACGCCCAGTACCATGGTGGCAACCAGCCAAAGATTACGTAATGCTGGTGACATTTTTTTCAATACCGCCAACAACCAACCGATACCACCAACGGCGAAGAAGAGCGAGCCGCTGGCGATTTCATTACTCAGTGCAGAAGAACCTACACGGTTGAGTGAGTTAAAGGCTCGCACAGGTGACCCCAGGTGCAGCATGGAAGCAATAAAACCGATCCCCATTAACACCCACAAGCCAAACATACAGGCAATCACACGTTGTTGTGATTCAGGGCGTAAATCCCCTTTCATCAGCGCCAGTGCCAGAACAATAAAGCCACCAACCACACACTGTCCGAAAACAGTGAAGATCATCAGCGGCCACTCATGCCATCCACTTCCCATCTTACACCTCCTTCGGATTTGCCAGATAACCCGTGGTATCCCCTGTAGGGCGGCTATTGGCGTTAGGCTTGATCACAATACAAGGTTTGGTGAAGTGCGCACCCGGCAATGGCGCAACCGCAGCCAGTTCTCCGTGCTTTTTACGCAGTTCATCAATCGGGCCAAAATCCAGTGCACGTAACGGGCAGGACTCAACGCAGATTGGTTTTTTACCCTCTGCAACACGGTCATGACAGCCATCACACTTGGTCATATGCCCTTTAGCAGCATTGTACTGTGGAGCGCCATAAGGGCAGGCCATATGGCAATAGCGACATCCGATGCACACGTCCTCATCAACGACCACAAAACCATCTTCACGTTTGTGCATAGCTCCGCTCGGACAAACCTTGGTGCAGGCCGGGTCTTCGCAGTGGTTACATGCGATGGAGAGATAATAGGCAAAAACGTTCTGATGCCAGACGCCGTTATCTTCCTGCCAGTCGCCGCCAGCGTATTCATAAATACGACGGAAGCTGACATCCGGAGTTAAATCTTTGTAGTCTTTGCAGGCCAGTTCGCAGGTTTTGCAACCGGTGCAACGGCTGGAATCAATAAAAAATCCATACTGGGTTGTCATCGGTTACTCCTTACACCTTTTCAACCTGAACAAGGTTCGTATGTGACGGGTTCCCCTTGGCGAGAGGAGAAGGACGCTGGGTTGTCAGCACGTTAATACAACCGCCCTGATCCACACGTTTCACATCCGGGTCATACCATGCCCCCTCACCTAACGCCACAACGCCTGGCATCATACGTGGCGTCACTTTCGCCTCAATATGCACCTCGCCACGGTCATTAAAGATACGAACTTTGTCGCCGTTGTTAATACCACGTCTTTGCGCGTCCAGCGGGTTAATCCACATTTCCTGGCGGCAAGATGCTTTCAGAACATCAACGTTGCCATAGGTTGAGTGAACGCGAGACTTATAGTGAAATCCCGTCAACTGCAGGGGAAATTTATCCGCCAACGGATCGTTTAAGCTTTCAAATCCCGGGGCGTAGATTGGCAATGGATCAATCACGTCGTCTTCAGGCAGTTCCCAGGTTGCTGCGATATCCGCCAGTTCCTGAGAATAAATTTCGATCTTGCCCGATGGCGTGGTAAGTGGATTTGCTTTTGGATCCTCGCGGAATGCTTTGTAAGCTACGTGATGTCCTTCGGGATCGCGCTGTTTGAAGATCCCTTGCTTGCGGAACTCTTCAAACGTCGGCAATTCAGGTATCGCTTTGCGTGACTGCTCGTACAGATGACGCATCCACTCTTCCTGAGTACGACCCTCAGTAAACTGCTGCTCGACGCCCAGGCGTTTTGCCAGCTCGCTGGTCATTTGATAGATAGTCTTGCACTCAAAGCGTGGCTTGATGGCCTGGTCGGTGAATATCACATAGGACATATTCCCGCACGAAGCGTCGAGGGCGAAATCCATTTGTTCGGAAGCTGTGCAGTCTGGCAGCAAAATATCGGCGTATTTAGCCGAGGACGTCATATGGCAGTCAATGACAACAATCATTTCGCACTTCTTATCATCCTGAAGGATTTCGTGAGTGCGGTTGATATCGGAATGCTGGTTAATCAGACAGTTACCAGCATAGTTCCTGATCATTTTAATCGGAACGTCGAGTTTATCTTTTCCACGAACGCCGTCACGTAGCGCCGTCATTTCCGGGCCGCGTTCAATCGCGTCGGTCCACATAAACATCGAGATACTGGTTTCAACAGGGTTTTCCAGCGTAGGCATACGTTCAAACGGTAAACTGTAAGAGCCTTCACGCGCGCCGCTGTTACCGCCGTTAATACCGACGTTACCGGTCAGAATAGCCAGCATGGAAATAGCACGGGTAGCAATTTCACCGTTAGCATGACGCTGTGGTCCCCAGCCCTGGCTGATATAGGCGGGTTTGGCACTACCAATCTCACGTGCCAGCTTAACGATACGGTCAGCCGGAATACCTGTTATCTGCGCAGCCCATTCCGGAGTCTTCGCTATACCATCTTTACCCTGCCCGAGGATGTAAGCCTTGTAGTGGCCATTTTTTGGCGCACCTGCCGGAAGGGTTTTCTCATCGTATCCCACGCAGTATTTATCGAGAAACGGTTGATCAACCATATTTTCGCTGATCAATACGTACGCCAGACCATTGACCAGCGCCGCATCGGTGCCCGGTCTAATCGGGATCCATTCGTCCTCGCGCCCCGCACCAGTATCGGTATAACGAGGATCTATAATGATCATACGGGCATTTGACTTCTGCCTCGCCTGCTCAAGGTAATACGTTACCCCACCACCGCTCATGCGGGTTTCACCAGGGTTATTACCAAACAGAACAACAAGCTTGCTGTTTTCGATATCAGACGGGCTATTACCGTCCGCCCAGCCGCCATAGGTATAGTTCAGACCAGCAGCAATTTGCGCAGAAGAGTAGTCACCGTAGTGGTTCAGATAGCCGCCACAACAGTTCATCAAGCGAGCAACCAGCGTTTTTCCCGGCGGCCATGAGCGCGTCATGGTGCCTCCCAGCGTACCGGTACCGTAGTTGAGGTAAATAGACTCGTTACCGTAGTCTTTGATCAGACGTTGCATATTGCTGGCGATAATATCGTAGGCTTCATCCCAACTTATACGCTCGAATTTGCCTTCACCGCGCTTACCGACACGCTTCATCGGATATTTCAGACGGTCCGGGTTATAGACGCGACGACGCATGGAGCGGCCGCGCAGACAGGCACGAATCTGGTGCAGGCCGTCATAATTGTCATCGCCGGTATTATCGGTTTCAACATACTTTATTTCACCATCCACCACATGCATACGCAACGGACAGCGGCTACCGCAGTTCACCGTACAGGCGCTCCAGATCACTTTCTCATTGATCTGCGCCGGATTAATGGCTTCTGCGGCATTTGCTATGCGGGTAAATGGCAGGGTAAATGCGCTACTGGCCATCGCCAGTCCGCCTATCGCCGTCGTTTTTACCAAACCGCGACGACTCACCTCAGCTGCCAGTACGGCATCGGGGATCTTAGTTTTCATAGTGACTCACTCTGCTGCTCACAATAAACAAAAAAGAAATACTCGTTGTATAGATATTTATATATCGATATTATCGTTATACAGACTGGTATATAGTGAATTTGCGTAAAGACAGAGATAAATACTGACCTTCATTCGAAGGTAGTATTACCACTAATGAGGTAAGGGTTATTGTCCGGTATCAAGCAGGCATAAAAAAAGCGCCCACAGGCGCTTTTTTAACAGAAAAAGATGGCTTAACCGATGTATTCCAGACCATTCATATAGGGACGTAATACTTCCGGAACCTGAATGCGGCCATCAGCTTGCTGGTAGTTTTCCATCACAGCAACCAAGGTACGTCCCACAGCCAGACCAGAACCGTTCAGCGTATGCACTAAACGCGTCTTCTTGTCGGATTTGTTGCGGCAACGAGCCTGCATACGACGTGCCTGGAAATCCCACACGTTTGAGCAGGAGGAGATCTCGCGGTAAGTATTCTGCGCCGGGATCCACACTTCCAGATCATAGGTTTTGCATGCGCCAAAGCCCATGTCACCAGTGCATAGAATGATCTTACGGTACGGCAGTCCCAGCAGCTGAAGTACTTTCTCAGCATGGCCTGTCATCTCTTCCAGTGCGTCCATAGAATCTTCCGGACGAACAATCTGCACCATTTCAACTTTATCAAACTGGTGCATACGGATCAGACCACGAGTATCACGACCGTAAGAGCCGGCTTCAGAACGGAAACATGGCGTATGCGCGGTCATTTTGATCGGCAGTGCATCTTCGTCAATGATCTCATCGCGTACCAGGTTGGTCAGCGGGACTTCTGCCGTTGGGATTAGCGCATAGTTACTGCTATCGGCTTCTTCGTCCAGCGGACGCGTATGGAACAGATCACCGGCAAACTTCGGCAACTGGCCTGTACCGTACAGCGTGTCATGGTTAACCAGATACGGAACGTAGTTTTCGCTGTAACCATGCTGTTCGGTATGTAGATCCAGCATGAACTGAGACAGCGCACGGTGCATACGTGCAATCTGCCCTTTCATTACCACGAAACGAGAACCCGTTAGCTTAACCGCAGCAGCGAAATCAAGACCGGTATGCATTTCACCCAGCGTGACGTGATCGCGCACTTCGAAATCAAATTCGCGAGGAGTACCCCAACGGCTGACTTCGATATTGTCATTTTCATCTTTACCCACCGGAACTTCGTCCGCTGGCAGGTTAGGAATGGTCAGTGCAATATCGCGGATCTCGGCCTGCAAGGCATCAAGTTCAGCTTTCGCGGTATCCAGCTCTTCGCCCAGTTTGTTCACTTCCAGACGTAAAGACTCGATATCTTCTCCGCGCGCTTTTGCCTGGCCGATGGATTTCGATCGAGAGTTACGCTCTGCCTGCAGGTTTTCTGTTTGTACCTGCAGAACTTTACGACGCTCTTCAAGAGCGCGCAGCTTATCTACATCCAGCTTAAAGCCCCGGCTTGCCAGTTTTTCAGCGACTGCGTCTGGCTCATTACGCAGCAGATTGGGATCGAGCATGCTTATCCTGTGCTTATCGAATTAAAATAGGAGAAAGTGACCACAGCCTGCGATCACAGGGATACATTGCCAACATTACCGCAACGATCGCGCTAACGGTAGCGTTTTATAGGGCTATTTTGATCCTGCCCGGCAAGCCAGGCGAGCTTTTCGCCAATCTTACCCTCAAGACCTCTGTTTGTGGGGTGATAATAGCGCGTTTGTGCCAGTTCCTGCGGAAAGTACTCTTCACCGGCAGCATACGCATTCGGCTCATCATGAGCGTAGCGATATTCCTGTCCGTAGCCCATTTCTTTCATCAGCTTCGTCGGGGCATTACGCAAATGCACAGGCACATCATAATCCGGACGCTCGCGGGCATCAGCCAACGCTGCTTTATAGGCGGTATAGACTGCATTACTTTTCGGCGCACAGGCCAGATAAACTATCGCCTGAGCTATCGCTCGTTCGCCTTCTGCAGGCCCTACGCGAGTGAAACAATCCCATGCTGAAATTGCCACTTGCATAGCCCGTGGGTCGGCATTTCCCACATCTTCGGAAGCAATTGCCAGACAACGGCGCGCGACGTATAACGGATCGCCACCGGCGGTAATGATCCGTGCATACCAGTAAAGCGCCGCATCCGGTGCGCTGCCGCGTACCGATTTGTGTAACGCCGAGATCAGATCGTAAAAGCGATCGCCTTTATTATCAAAGCGCGCGCTGCGCTCCCCGGCAATCTCAGTCAGTAATGCTGTCTGTAAAACACGTTTTCCGCTGTCATCGACTTCGGCCATATCAGCCATCATTTCCAGCGTGTTCAACGCCCTTCGCGCGTCACCATTCACCAGTTCCGCAATCGCCCGACGTGTTTCATTCGGCAGGACAATATCCTGTCCCCCGTAGCCACGCGCTTTATCTGTCATCGCCTGGTCCAGCACCTGCTCAATATCTTCGGTGGTTAACGATTTCAGTAGATAGACACGCGCACGCGACAGTAATGCCGAGTTAAGTTCAAAAGAGGGATTTTCGGTCGTGGCGCCAATAAATGTAATGGTGCCATCTTCGATATGCGGGAGAAACGCGTCCTGCTGGCTTTTATTAAAACGATGAACTTCATCCACGAACAAAATTGTACGCCGACCTGCATTGCGGTTCTGACGCGCACGCTCAATGGCCTCACGAATTTCTTTCACACCAGAGGTGACCGCCGAAATGCGTTCAACATCTGCATCAGCGTAGCGAGCAATCACTTCGGCGAGTGTTGTTTTACCCGTACCGGGTGGTCCCCACAAGATCATGGAGTGCAGGTGCCCTGCCTCAATGGCACGCGGCAAGGGCTTGCCTGCGGCCAGCAAATGCTGCTGGCCGATATACTGTGCTAAATTTTCTGGCCGCATGCGCGCGGCCAGTGGCTGAAAGGTATTATCAGAAAAATCGAGCGACAGATTGCCCACTCACGCGCCTCTACTTACGTTGATCGTCCACCGTCACACCTTGTGGCGGGGTAAAGGTGAATTTTGATGGTTCAATTGCACCATTCTGCTGAGACTTCAGCTGATAGCTACTGCGTTGATCGTCCTGCTCGACAGCACTGAACTGATGGATTGTTCCATCACGCCCGACATTAATGGTGAACTGCTTCAGATTACCGCTGCTGGTTTTCGGGGTCAGCACAAAGTCATCACCGTTTTGCTTGATATTGTATTGTTGCCAGTCGCTGGACTGGTTGCGCGCAATCAGCATAAACGGTGTATTCCCCGTGGCATCTTTCAGCCAGGTGGCCGTTGCTTGCTCAACAAACGGGTTAAAGAACCACAGCGTTTTGCCATCGGATACCAGAATGCTCTCGTCAGGCTGTGTCATATGCCAGTTAAACAGGTTCGGACGTTTAACCCATAAGTCACCCTGACCTTCCTGTACTGCCGCTCCGCTGCCATCCGTCACCTTCTGGGTGAAGCTGGCATGGAAACTACTGACTTTATCCAGACGGCTTTTCAGATCGCTGGCAGCATCAGCCCAGACGCTGCTAACCACAAAGCTCGACAGTAATGCACAGGTGATTGCGATTCTTTTCATCGTTATTCCTCAAAATACGTCACTCCCGACGGGGAGATCCCTCTGCTATCCATTCCAGGCCAAAAATCAGCATGAGGAAAGTAGAAAATACTGAATTACTTAACTTTGCAATCAATCGAAGGGAGGCGGCGCCAACACTTCACGATTACCATTATGTCCCTGCTCACTGACAATTCCCTGCGCTTCCATCTGTTCAATGATGCGTGCGGCACGGTTGTAACCAATACGGAACTGACGCTGAACGCCGGAGATTGAGGCCTTACGTTTCTCCGTGACAAATTTGACGGCCTGGTCAAACAGCGGATCCAGCTCTTCACCACCGTCAAAACCACCGCCACCGCCTTCGCTTTCGCTGTCGGAGGTAATGCCATCAACGTATTGTGGACGCCCACGCGCTTTCCAGTCCTGAACAACTGCATGCACTTCCTGGTCGCGCACAAATGCGCCATGCACACGCACTGGCATAGTGGAGTTAGGCCCGGAATAAAGCATATCCCCCATGCCCAGCAGAGACTCTGCGCCACTTTGGTCGAGGATGGTGCGTGAATCAATCTTACTGGAAACGGTAAAGGCGATACGGGTTGGAATGTTGGCTTTAATCAAACCGGTAATAACATCAACCGACGGACGCTGAGTCGCCAGTACCAGGTGGATGCCCGCCGCACGTGCTTTTTGTGCCAGACGAGCGATGAGTTCTTCCACCTTTTTACCGACGGTCATCATCAGATCAGCGAATTCATCTACCAACACGACGATATACGGCAGTTTTTCCAGCACAGGATGCTGAACGTCCATGCTATCGCCAGGTTTCCAGTACGGGTCAGGAATCGGACGCCCCATACGGGCTGCTTCAGCGATTTTCTCGTTATAACCAGCAAGGTTACGTACGCCAAGCGCCGACATCAGCTTATAGCGACGCTCCATTTCATTGACGCTCCAGCGCAAAGCATTGGCCGCATCTTTCATATCTGTAACAACTTCAGTCAACAGATGCGGGATACCTTCGTAAACGGAAAGTTCCAGCATTTTCGGGTCAATCATGATAAAGCGGACATCTTCCGGTTGTGCCTTGTATAGCATGCTGAGGATCATGGCGTTTACCCCAACCGACTTACCGGAGCCGGTGGTTCCTGCAACCAGCAGATGAGGCATTTTTGCCAGGTCAGCAACGACCGGCTCGCCTGCAATATCTTTACCCAACACGACTGTCAGCGGAGATGGATTTTCGCGGAACTTCGCGTTATCCAGAACTTCACGCAGATAGACGGTCTGACGTTTTTTATTCGGCAGTTCCAGTCCCACATACGGTTTACCTGGAATCACTTCTACCACACGCACCGCAACGGTCGACAACGAACGAGCCAGATCGCGGGAGAGGTTAGAAATACGCGCAGCTTTCACACCAGGGGCCAGGTTCAGTTCAAAACGGGTAATAACCGGACCCGGTGAATAGTTCACGACATCAGCTTTAATGCGGAAATCCGCCAGTCGGGCTTCAACCAGACGCGCCATTTGCTCCAGCGCAAAGGTATCCACTGGTTCAACTTCACTCGGCGGTGGCGTCAACAGATCCAGCGAGGGCAGCGGTGTGGTTGGACGTTGTACCGGGCGGCTGTCACCATTACGCATCAGTAATGGATGGATCAAGCTATCCTGCGGCTGCGGTGCTACAGGTTGTGGCGGCTGCTGATAATGCTGCTGCGGCGCTACAGGCTGCGGCGGCTGCTGATAATGCTGCTGCGATGCTACAGGCTGCGGCGGCTGCTGATAATGCTGCTGCGGTGCTACAGGCTGTGGCGGCTGCTGATAATGTTGCTGTGGCGCTACAGGCTGCGGCGGCTGCTGATAATGCTGCTGCGGCGCTACAGGCTGCGGCGGCTGTTGATAATGCGGCGCTGGTGCAGGCTCCTCCGACATCACGCTCGGGGTAAACAGCGGCTCATGCGGGCCGTCATCGACCAGAGCTTTCATCGGTGAGAATGCAAAGTCATCCAGTGAGAACGGATTAGCGCCCGCTGGTTGTTCGCCGGAATAGCGCTGCTGTTGGGAAGATGCAAACTGACGGGCTAACTCCGCTTCTGCAGCAGAATCTTCATCCTCAGCTTGGTTTGTGCCGTCCTGATACTCTTCCCCATAACGATGCTGTTGGGACTGCGCGAACTGACGTGCCAGCTCATCCTGATGCATTGCATCAATTTCATCGTCACTATATTGCGTATCCGAATCAAGTTGCTCTTCACGCGCTTTTTCTTCAGCAATTCGCTGCGACGGTAATTTTATGCCATACGAGGCCAGTTCACGACGCGTTGGCACGCGGACACGGTTCGGGCGTGGCAACTGCGGCCCAATACCTTCTTTCACCTGCGGACGTGGCGCACCACCAGCCAGACTAAACACAGGTGCGGCAGCAACGGCAGCCCCGGTAGCCAGAGCTGCATTTTTCGCCCCTGTGGCCATTGGTGCAGCGGCAACGACAGACTCAACTGGCGGTATGGCGGCAGTTGTCGGCATAGACGGTTTCACCCGTTCTGGCTCTGTCACAGGTTCCGGAATTGGCTGATACCATGCTGCGAGTTGTTCACGTTCGCGCGCACGTTTCTCTTCCACTTCTTCAAAATAGTAGAGCGGAGGACGAGCTGGTTTAGTCTCTTCAACAACCGGTTCCGGCTCAACAACAGGTGGCGGTTCAACAATGGATTGCTGATGAACAACTGGTTGCGATGGAATAGTCTCCTGCTGATAGACAGACTGTGGCTGGAGAGGAGCATTCTGCTGATAAACCGGTTCAGGTTGCCAGCTTTGTTCCGCTACCGGCTCTTGCGTCTGCCAGGGCATTTGCGATTCTGGCATCATCGGCTGCTCATAACCAACGTCAGCCACAGGAGGAACGGAATATTGCGGCTGGGGCTCAACAGGCGCCGGTTGTTGCCACGCTTCATAAGGTTGTACAGATGGCTGTGCGTACTGATTTGGCTGCGGATACCCTTCTGGTCCAGGCGCGATAGCCGGTTCACCAGTCTGTGGCCCCGGCGCAGATTGCCATGCAACTGCAGGAGCAGGCTGAACAGGAACTGTGCCCGATGCAGGCGGGGTTTGCATCAATGGATCAACGGGAGCGCTCCAGGCCTGCGTTGCTGCAGTGGCCGCCGCAGCAGCTGCCACTGGCTCTGCTACGGAGTGTCCATTGAGCAGCGGATCGAATTCATCATATTCTGGCAACGTCGCCCGATTTCCAGAGAACAGGACATCATTAGGATCGGCAACGACGCCACGGGCGCTGTATTCTATTTCATCTTCATCATCCATGCGTTTGCCGGAGAACAGCGCAGCATCGGTGTGACGCCCAAGCGGGTTGGTAAATTTTTCAGCCAGGCGCTTACGGCGCGCTAATGCGCCGCGAAGAATACGTGCCCGACGCGATTCATGCGGTTTTCCTTCGGCAGCGTCGACAAACTCGTCGTCTTCATATTCTTCATCATCGACCCAGGTATCATCACGACGAGTTCGGTTGCTGGCAAATGTCAGAATATTTAGCAGCCAGCCCCCTAATTTCTCCGCAATACTCACCCATGACCAGCCGGTAAACAGAGTTAACCCAGCAGCCCAGATACATAACAGTGTGAGCGTTCCCCCGCTGCTATGCAGCAGAGGTTGCAAAGTGGTACTTAGCAAACTGCCAATCACGCCACCGGAGGCGAAATACCAGATGTCGTCGGCATTGATTGCCGCCAGTCCGCAAGAAGTAAGAATCAGCGCCAGAACGCCGATAATGCGAAGCGACACGGCAAAATAATCAACGTATTCATCACTGGCCTGATGCCGCCAGGCAAACCAACAGCCGCCAACAATGATTACGGGAATGGTGTAGGCCATGACGCCGAAAATAAAGAACAGCGTGTCCGCCAGCCATGCGCCGGGTATTCCCCCCAGATTATGAATAGGCTCGTGCCACGCGGTTTGCGACCAACTGGGGTCCGAAGGGTTAAAGCTGAGTAAGGCAGCCATCAACCAGACGGCAAAAAGGGCAATAAGGATGAGTAGCGCTTCCAGAAGTCGGCGCCCGCTGCTTAACTTCGTCAATGTGACGTCTTTGTCTTCAGTGTATTCCTGGCTCAAAAACGGCTCTCCAGGTTTCAGGCTTTTCCTGCCCGATGCTAAAACGGACAACAGCACCGGGTTACCCCGGCACTGTTGCTGTATGGATTAACAGGAGTGTAATCAAACTGAGTCGATTTTGCACCTGTTCCGTGTTAGCGCGTCTTAATAACCAGACGATTGCTCTGTTTTACTTCTTCCATAACCACGTAAGTACGTGTGTCATTCACGCCAGGCAGACGCAGCAGGGTTTCCCCTAATAGCTTACGGTAAGCTGACATATCCGGTACGCGTGTTTTCAGCAGGTAGTCGAAATCACCGGACACCAAATGACATTCTTGAATTTCTTCAAGTTTTTGTACTGCAGAGTTAAATTGCTCAAACACATCCGGGGCGCCACGATTCAGAGTAATCTCAACAAAAACCAGAAGTGATGCATCCAGATAATGCGGGTTCAACAGCGCTGTATAGCCCTGAATAAAACCCTGTCTTTCCAACCGACGCACACGCTCAAGGCAGGGCGTTGGTGAAAGTCCCACTCGTTTAGAAAGCTCGACGTTAGAAATACGCCCATCCTTTTGCAGCTCATTAAGAATGTTACGATCGATACGGTCGAGATCTTTGCCAGGGCGCTTCTTACTATCTACCATTATTATTGTCTCTCTGTATTCCTTCCCTACTCCTGCCTGACTCTACAAACATCACTGTTTAGAGCCGCTACCCATCATAATAACCCGAAACCCAGAGGGATTTACGGTGCGCAATGCCTGGGTTTACGGTGAGAAGACCGTTGCCTGTCGGCGGCTATCGACATCACGAATGGCATCTGTCCACGCCATGCGTAGATTTCGCTAACTCGGTAAACATGTTATCTACATGCATGATTATGCAGCATATACATGACACAGTTTTTTTCTTCCTTGAATGTTTTCGCAAAACAGCAGGGGATTGTCAAAGCAAAACATCGATTTTTAGTACAACATGCCAGTTATTCATTGGGAGTGATGGAAAATCGTCATTTTATCACCTTATAACTGACCGATTTTAAGTAGAAATCGTTATAATATTACCGTCGTTTTTAGCAATCATCGGTTTCTGCTATTACACATATTGTTAACAAAATCGCCATACTCTTTTTTTACGTTCGTAAATTCCCTACAATCCTGCTCATTGCCTGCCAACAACTATGGGGATCTCATGGGCACGACCAAACACAGTAAACTTCTTATTCTGGGCTCAGGCCCTGCGGGATACACCGCCGCGGTCTATGCTGCGCGTGCAAACCTGCAACCGGTGTTGATTACCGGTATGGAAAAAGGTGGTCAGTTGACCACAACGACAGAAGTGGAAAACTGGCCTGGCGATCCGCACGATCTCACTGGCCCGTTGCTGATGGAGCGTATGCACGAACACGCGACGAAATTTGAAACCGAAATCATTTTTGATCACATTAGTAAAGTTGATCTGCAAAATCGTCCGTTTCGCCTGACCGGTGACAGCGGCGAATATACTTGCGATGCACTGATTATCGCCACTGGCGCTTCAGCACGCTATCTTGGTTTACCTTCAGAAGAGGCATTTAAAGGCCGCGGCGTTTCCGCCTGTGCGACCTGTGACGGTTTCTTCTATCGTAACCAAAAGGTTGCGGTTATTGGCGGTGGTAATACCGCTGTAGAAGAAGCATTGTACCTGGCGAATATCGCTTCTGAGGTTCATTTGATCCACCGTCGCGACAGCTTCCGTGCTGAGAAAATCCTCATCAAACGTTTGATGGATAAAGTCGAGAACGGCAACATTGTGCTGCACACTCACCGCACTCTGGAAGAAGTTACCGGCGATCAAATGGGTGTGACCGGACTGCGTCTGCGTGATACCCAGAATACTGACAACGTTGAGTCTCTCGACGTCGCAGGATTATTTGTCGCTATCGGCCACAGCCCGAACACCGCCATTTTCGACGGTCAGCTTGAACTGGAAAACGGCTACATCAAAGTCCAGTCCGGCATTCATGGCAATGCAACGCAAACCAGCATTCCTGGCGTATTCGCAGCCGGCGACGTAATGGATCATATCTATCGTCAGGCGATTACCTCGGCAGGTACGGGGTGTATGGCTGCCCTCGATGCTGAACGCTATCTTGATGGTCTGGCTGACGCCTGCAAATAGTTTTTACAAATCAGTAACAAAAGTAAAAAAGGCGACTATAAGTCGCCTTTATTTTTGCCTCGTTGTAACATTGTCCTGCCCAAAAATTCCAATAACTCACCTGCTAAGCGAGCAATGAATAAAACCCGTCAAAAAGAGCTAACCCACTGGTTAAAACAGCAAAGTGTCATTTCACAACGCTGGCTAAATATTTCACGTCTGCTGGGATTCGTGAGCGGGCTGTTAATTGTCGCTCAGGCCTGGCTCATGGCTCGTATTCTTGAGCATATGATCATGGACAACATTCCCCGAGAGGCCCTTCTCCTCCCCTTCATCGTGCTGGTATTGATATTTATCCTGCGTGCTTGGGTTGTCTGGTTACGTGAGCGAGTCGGTTTCCATGCGGGACAACACATTCGCTTTGAAATTCGCCGTCAAGTTCTGGACCGCCTGCAGCAGGCAGGTCCGGCATGGATACAAGGTAAACCCGCCGGGAGTTGGGCCACCCTGGTGCTGGAACAGATTGACGATATGCATGATTACTATGCGCGTTATCTGCCGCAAATGGCGCTTGCCGTCTGTGTACCTATATTAATTGTGGCAGCAATTTTCCCTTCAAACTGGGTAGCCGCCCTTATCCTGCTGGGCACCGCACCGCTGATCCCGCTCTTTATGGCAATGGTCGGTATGGGAGCAGCAGATGCTAACCGTCGTAATTTTCAGGCACTTGCCAGACTCAGTGGCCATTTCCTCGACCGCTTAAGGGGCATGGAGACGCTGAGAATATTTGGTCGCGGAGAAGCTGAAACAGAAAGCATTCGCGCCGCATCGCAAGATTTTCGTCAGCGCACCATGGAAGTCCTGCGTCTTGCGTTCCTTTCCTCGGGTGTACTGGAGTTTTTCACGTCACTGTCGATCGCCCTGGTGGCGGTTTATTTCGGTTTTTCTTACCTCGGCGAACTCAACTTCGGTCATTACGGAACTGGCGTAACGCTGGCTGCTGGTTTCCTGGCTCTGATCCTTGCCCCAGAATTTTTCCAGCCTTTGCGCGATCTGGGTACGTTTTACCACGCGAAAGCACAAGCGGTAGGTGCTGCAGATAGTCTGAAAACATTCATGGAAACGCCGCTTGCTCACCCTGAGCGTGGTGACATTGAGTTAGCAGCAAAAGAAGCCGTTTCGATTGAAGCGGAAGATCTGGTCATTACATCGCCGGAAGGCAAAGTTCTGGCTGGGCCACTCAATTTTTCTCTGCCAGCAGGTCAACGTGCGGTGCTGGTTGGTCGTAGTGGCTCAGGTAAAAGCTCCCTTCTGAACGTTCTGTCCGGTTTTCTCTCTTATCAGGGGTCATTGCGGATTAACGGCTTTGAGCTTCGCGATTTATCGCCTGACTCCTGGCGTAAACAGCTCTCATGGGTTGGTCAAAACCCGCAACTTCCCGCCGCGACGTTACGAGATAATGTGCTGCTGGCACGTCCTGATGCCAGTGAACAACAGCTTCAGGCCGCGCTCGACAGTGCCTGGGTAAGCGAGTTTTTACCTTTGCTTCCTCAGGGTGTAGATACGCCAGTAGGCGATCAGGCGGCTCGACTTTCTGTCGGACAAGCACAACGCGTTGCCGTTGCCCGCGCTCTGCTTAATCCGTGTCAGTTACTGCTGCTCGACGAACCCGCTGCCAGCCTTGATGCTCACAGTGAACAACGCGTAATGCAGGCATTGAATGCCGCATCACGCCGCCAGACCACGCTGATGGTGACGCACCAACTCGAAGATCTTGCCGACTGGGATGCTATCTGGGTCATGCAGGATGGACAAATCGTCGAGCAAGGCACTTATGCTCAACTTAGCGCAGCCAACGGCGCTTTTGCGACGTTGCTGGCTCACCGTCAGGAGGATATCTGAATGCGCGCCTTGCTACCCTATCTGACGCTGTATAAACGTCACAAATGGATGTTAACGCTAGGTATTGTTCTGGCGATAATCACGCTGCTGGCAAGTATCGGTTTGCTGACCCTGTCAGGCTGGTTCCTTTCCGCCTCCGCAGTTGTTGGCGTGACCGGGATTTACAGTTTTAACTACATGCTCCCGGCGGCAGGCGTTCGGGGAGCAGCAATCACCCGAACCGCAGGCCGTTATTTTGAGCGACTGGTCAGCCACGACGCGACATTCCGCGTGCTGCAGCACCTGCGTATTTATACCTTTAGCAAACTGCTGCCGCTTTCTCCTGCTGGTCTGGCCCGGTATGGCCAGGGGGAGTTGCTTAACCGTGTGGTTGCTGATGTCGACACGCTCGATCATCTCTATTTACGCGTGCTCTCCCCGCTAACAGGGGCATTTGTGGTCATCGTGGTAGTGACGCTGGGACTTAGCGTTCTCGATCTAACTCTGGCGATCACACTTGGCGGTATTATGCTGCTCACCTTGTTTATTTTGCCCCCAATCTTTTATCAGGCCGGAAAAAGCACCGGGCAAAGTCTGACGCATCTGCGCGGTCAATATCGTCAGCAGTTAACTTCATGGTTGCAGGGGCAGGCTGAACTCACCATTTTTGGTGCCAGCGAACGCTATCGTGCACAAATGGAAGCGACGGAAATGCAGTGGCATGAAGCTCAGCGTCGTCAGTCTGAATTAACCGCGCTGTCCCAAGCTGTCATGCTACTCGTTGGCGCTCTGGCCGTAATAATGATGTTATGGATGGCCTCTGGCGGTGTGGGCGGAAATACCCAACCGGGTGCACTGATTGCCCTGTTTGTCTTCTGCGCGCTGGCTGCTTTTGAAGCTCTGGCGCCTGTCACCGGGGCGTTTCAGCATCTTGGCCAGGTGATTGCTTCGGCTCTGCGTATCACTGAACTGAGCGAACAGCAGCCGGAAGTCACCTTCCCTGAGGCGGGCTCCTCGGTCACTGAACAAATAACGCTCACGCTGCGCGACGTTTCTTTCAGCTACCCTGGACAGGCGCAAAACGCGCTGGATACTCTTTCCTTGCAGGCTAAACCCGGTGAGCATATTGCGATTCTTGGTCGTACCGGCTGCGGAAAGTCAACGCTTCTGCAATTGCTGACGCGTGCCTGGGACCCACAAAGCGGCGAAATTCTGATCAACGATCAGCCAATTTCGGCCTTAAGTGAATCCAGTCTGCGTCAAAGCATCAGCGTTGTGCCGCAACGCGTGCATCTGTTCAGCGCGACATTACGCGATAACCTGCTGCTGGCCGCACCACACGCCAGTGATGAGGTATTGTCCGGAATGCTCAGCCGGGTCGGTCTGGAAAAGCTGCTGGCGGATGATGGACTTAACGCCTGGTTAGGTGAAGGTGGTCGTCAACTTTCAGGTGGCGAACTCCGCCGTCTGGCCATCGCTCGTGCATTGTTGCACGATGCCCCATTGATGCTGCTGGATGAACCCACCGAAGGGCTGGATGCCACAACAGAAAGCCAAATGCTTGAATTAATTGGCGATGTGATGCGAGATAAAACCGTACTGATGGTTACGCATCGTCTGCGCGGGCTGTCACGTTTTGATCAAATAATAGTGATGGACAACGGACACATTATTGAGCAAGGTAATCACGCAGATCTGTTAGCCCGGCAGGGTCGTTATTACCAGTTTAAGCAACGTCTGTAAGCTATTATTGAACGATCCGACTCGCGTAGTGGAGTTTCGCTGTCATGCGCCTGGTGCAACTTTCTCGTAATTCTATCGCCTTCCCGTCGCCGGAAGGCGCTTTACGCGAACCTAACGGTTTGTTGGCGCTTGGCGGCGATCTCAGCCCTGCCCGCTTGCTCATGGCATACCAGCGCGGGATTTTCCCGTGGTTTTCACCTGGCGACCCGATCCTCTGGTGGTCACCCGATCCGCGAGCTATTTTGTGGCCTGAGACATTTCATATTAGCCGCAGCATGAAACGTTTTCATAAACATTCACCTTATCGCGTAACTCTCAATTATGCATTTGGCCAGGTTATTGAAGGCTGTGCAAATGACCGGGAAGAAGGCACCTGGATAACGCATGATGTGGTTGACGCATACCATCGACTCCATGAACTGGGCCATGCTCATTCTATTGAGGTATGGCGGCAAAACGAATTAGTGGGCGGTATGTACGGCGTATCACAAGGTACACTTTTCTGTGGCGAATCGATGTTCAGTCGTCAGGAAAATGCTTCCAAGACCGCACTGCTTGTATTTTGCGCTGAATTTATACGTCAGGGTGGAAAACTCATCGACTGCCAGGTGTTAAATAGCCATACAGCGTCGCTGGGCGCAGTTGAAACTCCCCGGCGGGAGTACCTTGAACACCTGAGCAGACTGCGCCAGCAGCGGCTACCCAGCCATTTTTGGGTGCCGAGAACGTTATTTTCACCTCAGGTGTGAATGTTTTCGGCACATTTTTTGTCGGGGTGTTATAATTGTGCCGCAGAGTTGGTTTAGCCCATTACCCCGCCGCCGTTAAGGAACAGTTCGCGTCAGGCAACGCCTATCGTTTATCTCATCGTTCCCTTACACGTTGCGCTTTTAGTGCGGCTTTGCCGTGTGTGGTTAGAGTAATGCGCCAAACCTGATTTGCTGTGTTTTAAACGCGCAAATCTTTACTTATTAAAAGAACTTCGGCATTATCTTGCCGGTTCAAATTACGGTAGTGATACCCCAGAGGATTAGATGGCCAAAGAAGACAATATTGAAATGCAGGGTACCGTTCTCGATACGTTACCTAATACCATGTTCCGCGTAGAGTTAGAAAACGGTCACGTGGTTACTGCACACATCTCCGGTAAAATGCGTAAAAACTATATCCGCATCCTGACGGGCGACAAAGTGACTGTTGAGCTGACCCCGTACGACCTGAGCAAAGGCCGCATTGTCTTCCGTAGTCGCTGATTGTTTTCACGCCAGACCGGCGTCCAGATAATAAAAGGTCGGTTTAGCCGACCTTTTTTGTGGATCGGGGTTAAGAATTTAATCCTCGATCATTCGCGCATATTCTTCCGTCAGGAAATCCACCAATGCGCGTACCGACGGCAATAATCCCCGGCGTGATGGAAAGACTGCGTGAATAATCTCTCGCTTAGGTTCCCACCCGTCCAGTAATGCCACCAGTTCACCCGCCGCTAATTGATCTTTTACCATCAGTTGCGGAAGTTGAACAACACCAACTCCCGCTATCGCCGCTTCGCGTAATGCCAGCATATCAGTAGTAATCATACGCGGCGTAAAATGAACCTCCGCACGCGCGCCCTGTGGTCCAAATAACTCCCAGCGATGAACATGTTTACCGGATGCCAGACTCAGGCCCGGCCAGCGAGTCAGGTCTGCTGGAGAGTGTAAAGCGCCCATTTGAGCTATTAATGTCGGGCTGGCATACAGCCGATGTCCCCTGTCCGCAAGCACCCGCATGACCAGATCGCTGTCCTCAAAAGGGCGTGGCCTGACGCGAATCGCAACATCCAGACCTTCCCCTACGACATCAACCCGTCGGTTCGTGGCCTCAAGCTGTACCGACACATCCGGATAACGCGCCATAAACCTGGCCAGCATGGGACCAATATGCACATGCAGCAAAGTGACCGGACAGGTCAGTTTTACAATTCCACGCGGCTCAACCTGCAACGCGGCAATAGCATCCTGTGCCGCCTGCGCTTCCACCAGCATCGCCTTACAATGCTCGTAAAATGTCTGTCCAACTTCAGTGACATTAAATTGCCGGGTAGTTCGTTGAATCAAACGGACGCCCAGTCTCTCCTCCAGTTGCGCAATTCGTCGGCTGAGTTTTGATTTAGGTTCATCCAGCGCTCGCCCGGCAGCAGCGAATCCCCCCTCTTCGACTACATGAACAAACCACGCGAAATCATTGAGATCCAGCTTCGCCATCGCATTGTCCTATTAATGAGACTGTGAAGACTATTTTAGCGACTACTCAGCTCGCTGTCATGAATATAAGCTTATTCACATCAAGCTAATGCCCATGAGGAGACAAATATGAAACAAGTAACAGGCGTCTACACAGCACCTCGCCCACACTGGGTTGGCGATGGATTCCCGGTTCGCTCAATGTTCTCTTACCAGTCTCATGGTGAGCAGTTAAGCCCTTTCCTGCTGCTGGATTATGCCGGTCCGCATACATTCACGCCGGGTAGCGAAAAGCGCGGCGTGGGAGAGCACCCTCATCGTGGCTTTGAAACGGTGACCATTGTTTACAGTGGTGAAGTTGAACATCGCGATTCAACGGGTCGCGGCGGCGTTATCGGCCCGGGTGACGTGCAGTGGATGACGGCGGGGGCCGGGATCTTACACGAAGAGTTCCATTCGCCTGAATTTACCCGTAAAGGCGGCGAGCTGGAAATGGTACAGCTGTGGGTGAATCTGCCAGCAAAAGACAAAATGACTGCGCCGGGTTACCAGGGTATCAGCAGCGACGTCATCCCTACGGTCACCCTGCCAGATGATGCTGGTACTGTTCGCGTTATTGCGGGTAGCTATCAGGACATAAAAGGTCCGGCACATACGTTCTCCCCGTTAAATGTCTGGGATATGCACCTGCAACGCAACCATCAGGTCATGTTGCCCCAGCCTGAAGGATGGAGCACCGCACTGGTCGTACTGAAAGGAAATATTAGTGTCAACGGCACCACGCCCGCGAGTGAAGCGCAGCTAGTGGTATTAAGCCAGCAAGGTAAAACAGTACACATTGAAGCCAGCAGCGATGCCAGCGTGCTGCTTCTATCTGGCGAACCGTTGAATGAGCCGATTGTAGGTTACGGCCCGTTTGTGATGAACACGAAACAAGAAATCGCTAAAGCCGTACGCGATTTTAACTCCGGCCGCTTTGGCCAAATCTGAATCGAAGGAGAATACGATGTCCAGTCCTGCAAATTTTAATGGTTCACGCCCGGTCATTGATGTGAATGATTCGATCATGCTGCTTATCGATCACCAGAGTGGACTCTTCCAGACCGTAGGCGATATGCCAATGCCGGAACTTCGCGCTCGTGCCGCCGCGCTGGCGAAAATGGCAACTCTGGCGAAGATGCCAGTGATTACAACCGCATCTGTCCCACAAGGCCCCAATGGTCCATTGATACCGGAGATCCACGCCAACGCGCCACATGCCCAATACGTGGCGCGTAAAGGTGAGATCAACGCCTGGGACAACGAAGACTTTGTTAATGCTGTAAAAGCGACGGGGCGTAAGACTCTGATTATCGCCGGTACCATTACCAGCGTATGCATGGCTTTCCCGGCCATCAGCGCAGTTGCGGAGGGTTATAAAGTCTTCGCCGTGATCGACGCATCGGGTACATACAGTAAAATGGCGCAGGAAATCACCCTCGCGCGTGTTGTTCAGGCTGGTGTCGTACCAATGGATACCGCAGCAGTCGCCTCCGAACTGCAGGGTACATGGAACCGTGAAGACGCCGCAGAATGGGCGGAAGTGTATACAAAAGTATTCCCGGCTTATCAGTTACTGATCGAAAGCTACAGCAAAGCCCAGGAGGTCGTGACAAACGGCGAAAAACTGGACTCTCAGCGCTAATAATATTCTCCGTGCTTGTCAGAGCGAAGAATATGTACATTGCGTGACCAAACGAGTATGAACGCGTAAATTCTGCTTGACCGTTTTAGCGCAACTCCCTATAGTAGCGCCCCGTTGCCCCCCAAGCGGTCAGGCAGCAATACAATATGGTGAGGTGTCCGAGTGGCTGAAGGAGCACGCCTGGAAAGTGTGTATACGGCAACGTATCCGGGGTTCGAATCCCCGCCTCACCGCCATATTTGAAGAAGAGCTCGTACGCAAGTACGGGCTTTTTTTTCGCCTGTGACCCGTCCAGGGGGATGAGAATCCCCGGCCGGGGTTCGACAACTTTCGCAGCCAGTTGGACAGACCGCGAACGCAGAGAGTGGGCTGCCCCAGACGGGCGAGCGAAGCGCGTCAATCCCCGCTTCACCGCCATATTTGAAGAAGAGCTCGTACTCAAGTACGGGCTTTTTTTTCGCCTGTTGCGCATGTCAGATACGATGCAAGCAGCGCATCCGGCATTCTCGTTGATTAAAATGAATTATCGTCTGCTGAACAACGTTAACACTTCATAATGGGCGGTATGAGGGAACATATCGAATATCTGCACGCGTTCAATGTGGTATTCCGACAGCTCGCGAATATCTTTTGCCATCGTTTGCGGATTACAGCTGGAATACACAATAAAACGTGGCGCCATTCTGGAGAGAAAATCACACAGTGGTTTTCCAATTCCACGACGCGGCGGATTAACCAGCACCAGATCAGGCACTTCTTCCTGCGCCGTGGCAAATTGAGTCGAGTCCAGCGCCTGGAAATGCAGGTTCTGTAGCCCGAGTTCCTGGGCAGACTGTTTTGCACAGGTGATCGCCTCTGGCGCGATTTCAATACCCGTCAGTTTCATCTGTGGCGTAGCGCAATGCAGACCAAAGCCCCCGACACCGCAAAATAGATCCCACATATGGTTAACCGGAAGCTGACGGACCCAGTTACGGGCCGTGGCATATAAACGACTGGCCACCTCCGGGTTGGTCTGAAAGAAGCTCTGCGGGCGTATCCACAACGGAACATTGTTGAAGCGTTCTGCCAGCGCCTGCTGTTCTGTCAGGAAGATTTCCATCTCCCCTTCCATAATCGCCATATGCACCGGCTGAATATTGGCCGTAATCACCTTCAACTGTGGTAGTTGTTCCTGCAGCCACGGCAGCGCAGTGCGCAGCTGTGCCAGTTTAGCGTCTGAACGTAAGACAAAACGCAGCATCATGCCGCCATCGAACTGACTTTCGGTTAACAGAATATATTTGAGCTCTCCCCGCTTGCGTGCAACGTTGTAAGGAGTAAGCCCTGCGCGCGCAATGAAGGGCTTTAACACTGCAAATACCGGGGAAAATGAAGTGGGATAGAGCGGGCAATCGCACAAATCCTCTGGCGTGCCGTCGCGATGCAGCATACCCAACAGCGGTTTTTCCACGCTGCCGCTGACCACCATTTTAGCTTTATTACGAAAAGCGCTTTCCGCACCACTGACCGGTGCGCACCATTCCCCGACCGAAAAATCGACCAGCAAATTCTGGAGATCGGCTGTTTTAGTGGAGAGTTGATCGCCAACTGGCTGTGTTATCCACTGACAGGAACGACAGCGTCCGGCGTCATAAAGTGCGCACTGCATACGGAAACCTTCAAATTAACAGGGGCGAAGATTATACACGTTATTGCAAACGGAAGAACCGCCGACTGGACGCAGGAACAAAGAGAAGCAGCAACACCAGCATATCCGGCAATTTTTGCATCACCAGCGTGTGGAATATTTCGCGCTTAGACTCCCCTGCGATACTGAACAGTTCCGGATACCCGTAACCGAGTGACGCCGCCCACAGGTAACCTGAGGCAATCACCTGGGTAAGCAAGTAGAGCCAGCGTGCCCAGTTACGTCCTTTCACCAGGGAGAATGCACAGTAAATTTCAATAAAAACCAGCACCAGGCTGCTCAAAAATACCAGCGTCAAATCCCAGGTCTGCACGCTGCGATGAATAAACTCGCTCGTCCCGCGAACACCAAGCGTATTAAAAATCATCAACAGATCGAGGCAACGGATCATGATAATAGCAAGCGCCGCCACCTGCACCAGAGCAGGTACGTTCAGGCGTGCATGTGATGTGGATGATTTCTTAAAAAATCCCAACGCGTCGTCTTCCGTGAAAACGGTGCAACGGGAAACGCTGCACCGTGTAGACAGGTTGGCAGATTTTAGTTTTTTCAGCTGCGTCTTGCACGCTGGATATCGCGTAACCGCTGTTTTTCTGTTCGCGCCATCAGATACCACGCGATAAATCCGATAATTCCTACCACACCAAGGATGAGCGTAGCCAACGCGTTAATCTCCGGATTGACCCCCATACGTACGCTGGAGAACACCAGCATTGGCAGGGTCGTCGCTCCCGGACCAGACACAAAACTGGCGATCACCAGATCATCCAACGACAGCGTGAAGGCCAACAACCAACCGGAAATTACCGCTGGCATAATCATCGGCAACGTGATGACAAAAAAGACCTTCACCGGCGTCGCACCAAGATCCATCGCCGCTTCTTCAATTGAGTGATCCAGTTCGCGCAAACGCGAAGAGATAACCACCGCAACATACGCCGTACAGAACGTGACGTGCGCCAGCCAGATGGTCAACATGCCACGATCCGCTGGCCAGCCAATCGCATGTGCCATTGCCACAAACAACAACAACAACGATAAACCGGTAATGACATCCGGCATAACCAGTGGTGCGGTAATCATAAAGGCAAAACCATTAGATCCACGGAAACGACCAAAACGCACCATCACGACAGCGGCAATAGTACCGAGGATCGCCGCCATCGTCGCAGCACAAGCTGCAATCGTTAAGCTCATACCAACTGCACTTATCATCGCAGTATCGCGGAAAAGCTCGCCGTACCAGCGCGTTGACCAACCAGCCCAGACCGTCACCAGTTTGGAGCTGTTGAACGAATAGATAACCAACATCAACATCGGTGCGTACAGGAAGGTAAATCCCAACACCAGAATAAAAATACGCCACGGCGAGCGAACGACCGGTAAGTTATTCATCCGTGTTCCCCCACGCTTTTTTGCTGATATTTATGGAACCACATGATCGGCACAATCAGTAACAGCAGCATAATAATGGCGACAGCGGATGCCACCGGCCAGTCACGATTGTTGAAAAACTCCTGCCACAACACGCGACCAATCATAATGCTGTCCGGGCCACCAAGCAGCTCAGGGATCACGAACTCTCCCACCGACGGAATAAACACCAGCATTGAACCGGCGATGATCCCTCCCTTGGTCAACGGCACAATCACGCTAAAGAAGGTTTTCAACGGTCTGGCTCCCAAATCCAGCGCAGCTTCCACCAGCGAATAATCAATACGCGTTAATGCGGTGTATATTGGCAGCACCATAAATGGCAAATAGGCATAAACAATCCCAATATAAACTGCCAGATTGGTATGCAGGATCGTCAGTGGCTGATCGATAACGCCGAGCCACATCAGGAAATTGTTCAATACCCCGTTATTTTTCAGGATCCCCATCCAGGCATACACGCGAATCAAAAAAGAGGTCCAGGACGGCAGGATCACCAGCAATAGCAAAATATTACGCGTTGACGGTTTACTGTGCGCCACGGCCCATGCCAATGGATAGCCCAGCAACAGGCAACAGATCGTCGAAATCCCCGCCACCTGCAAAGACTGCAGATAAGCATCAAAATAGAGCGGATCATCCGTTAGCTGCAGGAAGTTGCCCAGATTGAGCGTAATGGATAATTGGTCATCAACCCAGCCTACAAGGTCAGTATACGGGGGAATAGCCCGCGCCATCTCTGACAGGCTGATCTTAAAAACAATCAAAAACGGCAACAAAAACAGGAGCACCAGCCAAACATACGGCAGCGCAATCACCAGCTTGCGCCCGTGCTTCATCTGCATCCGCGACATAAACAGCGTGAAACGGCCCGCTTTGTCCACACTAGCCGGAGGTTCAAGTGTACTCATCTTCACTCCTTAAACCGTCAACACCACACAGCTGTCCGCATCCCAACACAAACGTACTTCATCGCCCCAGGTCGGTAGCCCCTTGCGATAGCGATGTTCGTTTTGTAACTGGGCGCTCAACATCTGGCCGCTTTTTAAACGTACGTGGTATACAGACAAATCACCGAGATAGGCAATGTGTACGACTTCGCCCACCGCAAAGTTATAGCCATCAGCCGGAGGGGCTTCACAGAGCATGATTTTTTCCGGGCGCAGCGCAACATACACTGGCACGTTATCAACAATGGAAACATCGGCATCCACTTTCAGCGGATGAACCAACCCAGGGGAGTCAATAACCAGACCATCTTCCTGACGATCTTTCAGTAGACCTTCAAAAACGTTTACTGAGCCGATAAATTCCGCGCTGTAACGCGTGGTCGGATGCTCATATATTTCTTCAGGCTCGCCGATTTGTACAAACTTGCCACGATTCATAATCGCAATGCGACCCGCCATCGTCATGGCTTCTTCCTGATCGTGTGTCACCATCACGCAGGTAACCCCTACACGCTCGAGGATATCAACCACTTCCAGTTGCATACGGTCACGTAGTTTCTTATCCAGAGCCCCCATCGGCTCATCCAGCAGCAACAGCTTCGGACGTTTTGCCAGGCTTCGCGCCAGCGCCACACGCTGACGCTGACCGCCGGAAAGCTGGTGCGGTTTGCGTTTGGCAAATTCCTGCATATGCACCAGGCCTAACATCTCGTTCACGCGACTGGTAATTTCAGCTTTCGGCAACTTGTCCTGCTTAAGGCCAAAGGCAATGTTCTGCTCCACCGTCATGTGCGGAAACAGCGCGTAGGACTGAAACATCATATTTATCGGGCGCAGATAAGGCGGGACATGCACTAAATCAACACCATCCAGCATAATTTGCCCGGTAGTCGGCAGTTCAAACCCCGCCAGCATGCGTAGCAGGGTCGATTTGCCGCAGCCGGATGCGCCAAGCAGGGCAAATATTTCACCTTTATAGATTGTGAGGCTGACATCATCGACGGCGTGCTGGCCATCAAATGACTTGGTCAGGTTACGAATTTCAAGGAGCGGGGTCAGCGCTTTACGGGTCTTCGCCTGTGGGCGGGAGGTTGCATCATTCACTCAAGTGCTCTCCGGCATAAAACAAAAAAACGGTGCAAATAACGCACCACAATGGTGCGTATTGCCGGGTTATACGTGTTCGGGTATCAATGCAGCCCCGGCGGGCACAAGTACCGCCGGGTCATGTCCCAAACATCGGGTTATTTCCCGCTTTTCACCTTCGTCCAGGCACGGGTACGTACACGATCGATCTTCGGATCCTGCACTTTCAGCGTGAACATCTTGGCTCTTACATCCGCAGGTGGATAGATACCCGGATTGTCCCGAACCTCAGGGCTGACCAACGCCGTCGCTTCTTTGTTAGCATTCGCGTAGAACACGTGATCGGAAATATGGGCAATCACATCCGGACGCAGCAGGTAGTTGAGGAACTGATATGCTTCATCTTTGTTTTTAGCATCCGCAGGCATCGCAAAAACGTCGAAGAACGCCATCGCCCCTTCTTTTGGAATTGAGAAGGAAATATTGACACCATTTTTCGCTTCCTTAGCACGGTTAGCGGCCTGCCATACATCCCCTGCCCAGCCGATTGCTACGCAGGTATCGCCGTTAGCCAGATCGTTAATGTATTGAGAAGAGTGGAAGTAGCGAATGTTCGGACGCAGCTTCAACAGCAGGTCCGTCGCCGGCCCGGTGTAATCATCTGCTTTGGTACTGTTTGGATCTTTCCCCAAATAATTCAGCACAGTGGCAAATACTTCTTCGGGCGCATCCAGGAAAGAAACACCGCAGCTTTTAAGTTTTTCAAGATTTTCCGGTTTAAGGATCAGATCCCAACTATTAACCGGAGCATCAGCCCCCAGCACCGCTTTAACTTTATCCACGTTGTAACCAATACCGGTGGTTGCCCACATATACGGCATGGCAAACTTATTGTCAGGATCGTGTTTCGCTACCAGTTTCAGCAGTTCGGGATCGAGGTTCTTCCAGCCAGGAAGTTTACTTTTATCCAGCGGCTGAAATACTCCCGCAGTGAGTTGACGCTCAAGAAAGCTGGCTGAAGGTACCACCAGATCAAAACCGGTGCTGCCAGCCATCAGCTTACCTTCCAGCACCTCGTTGGAGTCGAATACGTCATAAACCACTTTAATCCCGGTCTCTTTTTCAAAATTCGCCACCGTATCCGGAGCGATATAATCAGACCAGTTATAAATATGCAGTGTTTTTTGTTCAGCAGCGAGCGTGCCGGCAGAGATAGCCATCAGAGCACCCGCAACCAGGCCTGATAACCATTTTTTATTTAAGGCGGTCATAATCTCTTTCCTTCTGAAAGTTCGTTAACAAACGAACAAAAAAGTCACACTCCACGATATGCAAGAAATGTGCATATTTTTTCATTGGGCACCGATGAGAAGAAGGGCTTCTCCCCATGCCGCTATGGCTCGCTGATCAACGCGAAATCATTCACTATGCATAGTGGCTATCAGTCAGCTCACAGGGGCAGATGAAGGATGACGTTTAAGAGCCTCGCAAGAATAACTTTAGCCAGGATTCAAGGATATAGCTCAGATTAAAAAACGTCTTTTATCAATTTTTTATGCAGGTTTTGTCTATGACATAAAGCGGAAGGCAAAGAATTGAAGTGAATAATTCTTTAATAAAAGGTTAAATGCAGAATAAAAAAATGCAATACGCAACCGCTATGGCAGCGGCTGCGTTAAATGTGTCACTGCTAAGAAAGAATTAATGGAGGAAATGGTTTTCGGTGCTGCTATTTTGCGCATCTTCTTCGGCGTTAAACAACAGCTGGTGTGCCCCGGCCTCAAGGATCACCATCGATATCTGCTCTTCACTCTGACGAACAAAACATTCAAACTGCTCGAAAGTCACGCCAGGCATAACGGATAAAGACTGGCAAACCACCAGCTTTGGCAGATTATCATCCTGCATATCTAAAAACGCTTTCACCGTCAGCGAACTGGCATTAATAGCAGACAGATCGGCCGCAAGCGGCAGCAGTGCAGAAGGTCTGACTTCCGCCATTGCAGAGAACAGAATGACGTTATCTACCAAATCAATTTTCGCATCAAAGATGCCGTCGAAGTTCTGCATGTGTGGTAAATGCAGCGCCTGACAGGTATCGCATTCAAAAAAACTCATGCCCAGGTCGTCGAGCCATTGACGCAACGTATCCAGAGTGGGAACGACCAGTGATGTCATAATAATGTGCGACCTCTTACGATGAAAAAATTACCGGCACAGCTTACGCAAAAAGACCGTGTCATACCACGATCGCAATCGATATTGCGCTTAACCGCCGATTTTAAGACAGAATTCAGGTGTTGCGTGACGTTCGATCCACTGGATCATCCGCGCAGCAATATCTATCCCTGTAGTTTTCTCCACGCCTTCCAATCCAGGAGAAGCGTTGACTTCCATGACCAGTGGCCCGCGATCTGCGCGCAGAATATCAACCCCCGCCACATCCAGCCCCATTGTCTGAGCGGCTTTGATGGCGATCTCCCTTTCGCGAGACGTGATATTTGCAATACTGGCAACTCCGCCACGATGGAGATTAGAACGAAAATCACCATCTTTCGCCCGACGCTCAATGGCGGCCACAACCTCGTCACCTACAACGAAACAGCGGATATCGCGGCCTTTCGCTTCTTTAATGTATTCCTGAACCAGTATATGGGCATTCAACCCACGAAACGCATCCACAACGCTCTCTGCAGCCTGACGCGTTTCGGCCAGCACTACACCGATGCCCTGTGTGCCTTCGACCAACTTCACCACCAACGGTGCCCCACCGACCATATCAATCATGTCGCTGGTATCATCCGGCGAGTGTGCAATCCCGGTGATGGGGAGATCTATCCCCTGGCGCGCCAGCAGTTGTAACGAACGCAGCTTATCGCGCGCACGGGTAATTGCTACCGATTCATTCAGCGGATAGCTGCCCAGTATCTCAAACTGACGTAACGCAGCAGTTCCATAAAAAGTAATGGCCGAGCCAATCCTTGGGATGACTGCGTCAAAATGGGGTAGCTGGCGGCCCTTATAATGAATAGAAGAAGCCGCCGGGCTAATGTTCATATAGCAAGAAAGGGGATCGATAATTTCTACCAGGTGGCCGCGATGCATCGCCGCTTCACGCAGGCGTTTACACGAATAGAGCGTTCCGTCCCGGGACAAAATGGCAATTTTCACCCTGCACCTCTCTGAAAGACCTGGTAAAAGCTGACGTATCATACACCGGGTTAGAATCTTTAGCGCGTCGCCCAACCTTGTTTATGCAAATATTCCAGGATAAAGGGGCGACTTTCTTTAATGATGGTACGGCGGATGTGATCGCTCCAGGTATCGCGACGCGTGTTACTGCCACGGGTCAGATAGTACTGCGCGAGCTGTTCATCATATTGCGCCAGAATGTCCTTATCGAGCGGTTGGTACTGATTTTCATGCACGACGATTGCAGCAGGCAATCGCGGTTTGATGTCCGGGTTATCGGCAGGCCAGCCGAGACAAAGACCAAACAACGGTAAGACGTGCTGCGGGAGTTTCAGGAGCTCGGAGACTGCCTCAATATTATTGCGCAGGCCACCAATATAGACGCCTCCGAGTCCCAACGATTCCGCGGCCGTTAGCGCATTTTGCGCCATCATAGCCGTATCAACCACGCCCAGCAGCAGTTGTTCCGCCAGCCCTAACTGAGCATCCGGGCAGATCTGTAAATGACGATTGAAATCAGCGCAAAACACCCAGAACTCAGCAGCCTGGGCGACATGTTTTTGCCCTCCAGACAAGGTAACCAGCGATTCGCGCAGAGTTTTATCGGTAATCCGAATTATTGTACTGCATTGTAAAAAGCTGGAACTTGAAGTTCCCTGGGCAGCAGCAATAATCGCATCTCGTTGTGCATCCGAAATCGACTCGTCAGTGAAATGGCGAATGGAGCGGTGACCGCGAATTAAATCAATGGTTGGAGTCATCTCTTTTATCTCTGACTGAATGGGAAGTCGCGTCGGATGAACGCGACATCAACTGCGGCGCAAGCAGTCGTGCAATGCGCCACATCAACACCACCGCCGCAGGAAGCATCAGCAATACACCCAAAAAGATCATCACAACGCAGGCTACTGAGCTGTTAAACGGCGCGGGTAAGGTGAGGTAATCGTTAAGCGACAGCAACGCCAGCGCTAACAATACCATACCAATCATTTCCAGAATCAATACGCTCCTGGGTAACACACCAATTGTGCGCATAAGTGGCCTCCCGGTGAAGTGGTGCTTAGTGTATACACTATGAATTTCGGGTTGTACTGAAGCGGCAAGCCCGTGATCTCCAGCAGCATAGATAACTCTATGGCAGGTGTGAACGGATGCAGACCACAAAATGTAGCCTGAAAGACAAAGGGTATAGACTAAGGATATCAAAGCAACAGGCTCAACCTGCTTTCCATCTATCGTAAATCGCGGCATCATAACGGTAATTCGCCATCCGGCCTGATAAGTTCGAGGAGAAAGAGATGTTTGCTGTTATTTTTGGTCGCCCAGGGTGCCCGTATTGCGTGCGCGCAAAAGAATTAGCAGAAAAATTGAGCAATGAGCATGACGATTTTAACTACCGCTACATTGATATCCACGCTGAAGGTATTACCAAAGCGGATCTGGAAAAAACGGTAGGTAAGCCTGTTGAAACCGTACCGCAGATTTTTGTCGATCAAAAACACATCGGCGGCTGCACGGATTTTGAAGCGTGGGCAAAAGAAAATGCGAACCTGTTCGCCTGATTAGTGTTTCAACGCCCTCCGCTGGAGGGCGTCGTTAGTTTTTTTTACGTCGTTGATGTTGGTTAAATAAGCTACTGATAAATAAAAAACACAATGCGCCAAGCGCGCACCAAAACACCGCACTAAACAGCCATGCCAGTTCTTGCCACAGCGAACGCGTGGGCATAAAGACGAACCGCATCAGCAACAGGCAACATGGTGCCGCCAACATTGCACCAAGAAGGGGTCTGAGCACCTCCCGACGGTGGGAGAAAAAGCTTGCCGCTGCACCTGGCAATATAAAAAACAACAACCCGACTTCAGGATGTCCAGCCGCTTTAAATGCCCCTTTCACGTTTAGCGTTAATGAAAGACACACCACAATAAAAAGCACAAAGCAGCAGATCGCACCCGCCCAACCTTGCTTATGTTTCAACCGTTCCTCCTGACTTTTTCTCTATCGAACACTCTTTTCGCCCAAAGGCGTCCAGTCAGATAAAGTTACTCGGCATTCCATGCCAAAAACACACCCACACGATTCTTATAGCCGTTGATACGTAATGAGATTAAACTAGCCACATATATTGTTATGCTGCTTTTATTTGGGGCTGTATACGAAGCTGTCGCCCCTTAATTTCTGGCAAAAACATTAGCGTAAATTGCCATTTCTTTCAATAGCTTACTAGTAAACAAGAAGTTAGCCTCCGTGAATATAAACGTCGCAGATTTGTTAAATGGGAATTACATCCTGTTATTATTTGTGGTCCTGGCGCTGGGCCTGTGTCTGGGTAAATTACGTCTGGGCTCAGTCCAACTCGGTAATTCCATTGGCGTTTTGGTAGTCTCCCTATTATTAGGGCAGCAGCACTTTAGTATTAACACTGATGCATTAAATCTCGGCTTTATGCTGTTTATTTTTTGTGTCGGAGTGGAAGCGGGTCCCAACTTTTTTTCCATTTTTTTTCGCGATGGTAAAAATTACCTAATGCTTGCTCTGGTAATGGTCGGTAGTGCAATGCTGATCGCCCTGGGGCTGGGTCGGCTATTTGGCTGGGACATCGGCCTGACAGCCGGTATGCTGGCTGGCTCAATGACCTCTACACCTGTGCTGGTAGGCGCAGGTGACACATTGCGGCATTCAGGAATGGCAGGTACGCAGCTTTCAAGTGCCCTTGATAATCTGAGCCTGGGTTACGCCCTCACCTATCTTATTGGACTGGTCAGCCTGATCGTCGGCGCACGCTACCTGCCGAAACTGCAACATCAGGATCTGCAAACCAGCGCACAACAAATCGCACGTGAACGCGGTCTGGACACTGACGCCAACCGTAAGGTGTATCTGCCCGTGATTCGGGCCTATCGTGTCGGTCCGGAGCTGGTCGCATGGGCTGACGGTAAAAATCTCCGTGAGCTGGGCATCTATCGCCAGACTGGTTGTTATATTGAACGCATCCGTCGCAACGGCATTTTGGCGAATCCTGATGGTGACGCAGTGCTACAAATGGGTGATGAGATTGCCCTGGTGGGTTACCCGGATGCGCATGCCCGTCTCGACCCAAGTTTTCGTAATGGCAAAGAGGTGTTCGATCGCGATCTGCTCGATATGCGTATCGTCACCGAAGAGATTGTTGTCAAAAACCACAATGCCGTCGGCCGTCGTCTGGCACAGTTGAAACTAACCGATCACGGTTGCTTCCTTAACCGCGTGATCCGCAGCCAGATTGAGATGCCAATCGATGACAACGTTGTACTCAATAAAGGCGACGTATTGCAGGTCAGCGGTGATGCCCGTCGTGTCAAAACCATTGCTGATCGTATCGGCTTTATTTCAATCCATAGTCAGGTGACCGATCTCCTTGCCTTCTGCGCTTTCTTTATCATCGGTCTGATGATTGGGATGATCACCTTCCAGTTCAGTAATTTCAGCTTCGGCATTGGGAATGCAGCCGGATTACTGTTCGCCGGGATCATGCTTGGCTTCTTGCGCGCCAACCATCCTACGTTTGGCTATATTCCGCAGGGTGCGCTGAATATGGTGAAAGAGTTTGGCCTGATGGTATTTATGGCAGGCGTCGGTTTAAGCGCTGGCAGCGGTATTGGCAACGGCCTCGGTGCCGTGGGTGGTCAAATGCTGATTGCCGGTTTGATTGTCAGTCTGGTTCCGGTGGTTATCTGCTTCTTGTTTGGTGCTTACGTATTGCGTATGAACCGCGCCCTGTTGTTTGGGGCCATGATGGGAGCGCGTACCTGTGCTCCGGCAATGGAAATCATTAGCGACACGGCGCGCAGTAACATTCCGGCCTTAGGTTATGCGGGCACTTATGCAATTGCTAACGTCCTGCTGACGCTGGCAGGGACACTTATTGTCATTGTCTGGCCAGGCCTCGGTTAAGACTGATAATTATCCTTAAGTGAAAATTTTTTGCAGGTAAGCAGAACTTTTCTTCAAGGTGTCAGTCATAACTATTGCCACTGCTTTTCTTTGATGTCCCCAATTTGTGGAGCCCATCAACCCCGCCGTTTTGGTTCAAGGTTGATGGGTTTTTTGTTGCCTGAAATTCAGCTCCCGCCCCTCAAATACCACAATCCCCCCATAATCCGCGCAATTTGCAGCATGCCGTTTATGGCACATACTTTTGATTGATGCTTTCTGGCGATGGAGATTCATAATGTTGCTTTCAGGCAAAAACGTAGTGATCTTCGGCGGAAGTGGCGCGATCGGTAGTACGGTTGCACGCACTATGGCGCGTGAAGGGGCGAATGTGTTCCTTGGTGCACGTAGCAAGGGAAAGCTAGACTGCGCTGCCGACAGCATCCGCATGGCCGGTGGCACGGCTGAAATCTTCATCGTCGATGTACTTGACGAACAGTCCACAACTCAACATATTGCGCAACTGGCTCAGCAAGCCGGTGGTATTGACGTGGTGGTAAACGCAACTGGCTTTATGCACGAACAGGGCAAAAGAATAGAAGCGTTATCTCTGGCTGAGTTTATGAGTGGCATCACCCCTTTTCTCTCCGCACAATTCAATATATCAAAGGCCGTCACTCCGTATATGGGCGGTGAACGTGCAGGCAGTATTATCACCATCGTAGCTCCTGCGGCACCGATGGCAATGCCAGGACATCTGGGCCACATCGTTGGCTGCGCGGGAACCGAAGCCTTTATTAAAGCGCTCGCCAGTGAACTCGGCCCACAGAATATTCGAGTCCTCGGCGTGCGATCGCATGCAATTGTGGATGCGATACAGGCCGGCTCTTACACAGAGGAAATATTCACCACAAAAGCTCAGTCAATGGGGTTAACCGTGGAACAATGGCTGGGTGGCGCCGCACAAAGCACTATGCTCAAACGTCTGCCCACTCTGTTACAAATCGCCGAAGTTATAACATTTCTGGCATCAGATCATGCCAGTGCAATGACTGCTACGGTGGTGAATGTAACAAGTGGCGCCACCGTCAGCTAATGTAGCTCTTCCCCCTCACACCGTATGTTGCTCCGTTATCCTGTGCACTGCCGGGCGTGAACAGAGCGCAATACCGAAGACGATAACCAGCGCACTGACCAGATGATACGAATGTAGCGTCACATGCAAAAATACCACGCTAAATAATCCTCCACTCAAAGGGATCAGGTGTGAGTATATTTCTCCACGCGTGGCCCCGATGGCGCTAATGCCTTTGTTCCAGAGTAAATACGACAGCCAGGACGGAAAAATAATAAGGTACATGACCCCGGAAATAACTGCAGAATTCACATAACCACTCCAGTCCGGAACACCATCACGCATCAGTTCTATAGCTAGCACCGGAAGAAGAACAATTGCGCCTATCAGTGCACTCACAGCGACGAATGCATTTCCCTTAACCTCACGAGGTTTAATTCGCAGAAAAGCACAGTAGACAGCCCAACTAAGCGCTGAGCCCATAGTCCATATATCGCCCTGGTTCAGATGACTAAACACCTCCGGATGCATCAGATTACCCTGCAATATTAGCCAGATAACGCCAACAGTACTGAGTATCACACCAGCAATATTACGCAAAGAGATCCTCTCCTTGAAAAAGAGTTTATTGATTAGCAGGACTATTGCTGGTGTGGTCGACATATAAATCGCCGCATTCAGAGATGTCGTATATTGTAGGCCGATGTACAAGGTCAACGGAAAAAGGACCTGACCACATAACGCGAGGAAAACGATAGTACTCATGTTTTTTTTCATCGCCGGCCACTGCTCTGTAACCTGGCGAAAATAAAGCGTCATCAATAATAGTGCGGTAGCTATCCAGCGCACCGCAGATAAAACAACAGGATTAACGTCAGCGACCAGTATGTGGCCGATTACATAATTCCCGCCCCAAAAACAGGCTGCCAGACTGAGTAAAATATAGGGCATAAATAAGCCTTTTTGTTACATTCACGGTATAACAACAAGGCTACGGCGGTGTCCGAATGAATGCTAATATAACGTTTTCATCCATGTGCATAGATTAAAACTATGAAATTCACGCTAAGGCAACTTGAGTTTTACATCGCGCTCGCCGAAACATTACAAATTTCCAAAGCAGCAGCACGTTGTCATATCTCTCAATCATCGATGACCATCGCCATGCGGAACCTGGAAGAAGCATTAGACGCACAATTATTTGTACGATATCCCAAAGGTGTGAAGCTAACCGCTGAGGGTGAGCGCTTTCTGGCTCATGCCTGTAACATCATCAACAGTAGCCGGGCCGCCGTTGACGCCCTGCATGACAGGAGTGATCTCCTCTGCGGTACGGTGCGTATTGGGGTTGCCGAAACGCTCTCCGCCTATCTTATCCCGGATATACTTGATGACATTGAACGCCGTTTTCCGCTGCTGGAGATCATTTTTCATGAAGATACAGCGCCAGAGTTAGTTCAGGCGCTGCGACAAAAGAACGTTGATTTTTGCCTGCTACTGACTTCGAATATCAGCCACGACGCTGACCTGAAAATCGAAACCTTCATTCGCTCACAACGACGCCTGTGGAGCTCAATCGGGCACCCGTTGCAAAGCCAGCCAGCAATCCGTCTGAAAGATGTCGTGAAGCTACCGTTTTTACTGCTGGAAACCGACAAGTATCCCGACGTCATCACAGACTACTGGCAACAGCGTGGCTACGCGCCTGACATCTGTTTTCGCAGTAATTCTTTTGAGGCGATACGCAGCCTGGTCGCCAAAGGCAGAGGAATAACTATTTTGTCAGATCTGGTATATCGCCCCTGGTCGCTGGACGGATTACGCGTCATGCGCAGAACGATTGATGATTTTATTACGTATATGGATGTCGGGACCGTGACAAATGCGAATCAACCGCTGACAACAGAAACCCGGAGAGTCATCGACTTTTTACGTCAGGCGATTACCCGCCTCGACAGTTCGTTTTAAGAAAATCACGCCTGCGGCAGCCCTGCAATACGTTCAACCATAACCAGAATATCTTCTCGACACAGTGGCGTTTTATCCGTCACAAAGTGCAGAGTCATCCCTTCAATAAACGCATCCAGAGCCCGAGCCGTGGCCGGATCGAACCACTGCTCTAACGTTTGCTGACTGCGCAGCATCCAGTTTTGCATCACCATTTTCAGTGCTGGTTTTCGGCTGGCAAAAGCATAAAGCTGGTACATTAGCTCCATATTGTCCGGCGTGGTGACCTGTGAACTGTAGATCATACTGGTAATGGCATGACAGGCCTGCGACGCATTTGAAACGTCATCAAAGAATGCCTGATATTGCTGCGACATGGTTTCAGTGAAACGACCAAATGCCGCCATTAAAAGCTCATCCATTCCCGAAAAGTAATAAGTCATAGAACCCAAGGGTACCTGAGCAATTATTGCGATTTTGCGGTGTGTAACCGCATGAATACCATGGGTTATTATCGCTTCCAGAGTAGCCTGAACTATTTTTTCCCGCCGTTGCGGATCGTTCGCGCGTCGCACTGTATTTCCTCTGAGTACATTTATGTACAAATGTACACAACCTTGCTAATGTTGTCTTCTTTCCTCTTCTCTTTGGCTCGAATTCATGACAGGCATCTCATCACGCAAAGCCCTAAGACGCCGTACCAGGGCGCTATTCACATTCTTCTTTTTACCAGGATTATTAATGGCTTCCTGGGCAACGCGTACCCCAGCCATCAGAGATATCCTCTCCATTTCCACTGCGGAAATGGGCGCAGTATTGTTTGGACTCTCTATTGGTTCGATGAGTGGCATTCTATGTTCGGCCTGGCTGGTGAAACGATTTGGCACACGAAAGGTGATTCGCACCACCATGTCTTGCGCAGTCACAGGAATGATGGTCCTCAGCCTGGCGCTATGGTTGCACTCACCATGGTTTTTTGCATTTGGTTTGGCCGTATTTGGTGCCAGCTTTGGTGCCGCAGAAGTTGCCATTAACGTTGAAGGCGCGGCAGTTGAGCGCGAAATGAACAAAACCGTTCTGCCGATGATGCATGGTTTTTACAGCCTGGGAACTCTTGCCGGTGCCGGCGTCGGGATGATTCTTACCGCCCTTAGCATACCGGCGACTGTACATATTCTGCTGGCGGCGGTAGTCACGATTACCCCAATATTCATCGCCATAAAAGCCATTCCTGACGGCACGGGCAAAAATGCTACCGACGGATCTCATTCGAGCGAAAAGGGGCTACCTTTTTACCGTGATATCCAGTTGTTGCTCATCGGCGTAGTGGTTCTGGCAATGGCTTTTGCCGAGGGTTCCGCCAACGACTGGCTTCCGCTATTGATGGTGGACGGACATGGCTTTAGCCCGACATCCGGTTCATTGATTTATGCCGGTTTTACGCTGGGAATGACCGTCGGACGGTTCACTGGCGGCTGGTTTATCGACCGTTACAGCCGCGTCGCTGTCGTGCGTGCCAGCGCGCTAATGGGGGCGCTTGGGATTAGCCTGATTATTTTTGTTGATAGCTCGTGGTTAGCGGGCGTTTCCGTCATCCTGTGGGGACTTGGCGCATCGCTTGGCTTCCCACTGACTATTTCGGCGGCCAGTGATACCGGTCCCGATGCCCCAACCCGCGTGAGCGTGGTTGCGACTACCGGCTACCTGGCCTTCCTGGTTGGACCGCCGCTGTTGGGCTATCTGGGTGAACACTACGGATTACGCAGCGCAATGTTAGTCGTGCTGGCACTGGTGCTGGTAGCGGCTATCGTGGCGAAAGCTGTCGCCAAACCAGATTCAAAAACTCAAACTGCGATGGAGAACGGCTAATGGGTATCAAGTTAATTGCGGTAGATATGGACGGTACTTTTTTAAGTGACCAAAAGACCTACAACCGTGAGCGGTTCATGGCGCAGTATCATCAGATGAAAAAACAAGGGATCCGCTTTGTTGTCGCCAGCGGTAACCAGTATTACCAGTTAATCTCCTTTTTCCCCGAACTGGCTCACGAAATCTCATTTGTGGCGGAAAACGGCGGCTGGGTGGTCAGCGAAGAGGAAGATGTATTTAACGGTGAGCTGGCAAAGGATGATTTTGATGTCGTCGTGGAACATTTATTGACGCGAACGGACATCGACATTATTGCCTGCGGGAAAAGCAGCGCCTACACACTGAAGCAATACAGTGATGAACTAAAATCGGTCGCGGCTATGTACTATCATCGTCTTGAATTTGTAGATAACTTTGACAACATCAACGACGTATTCTTCAAATTCGGGTTGAATATCTCAGACGATCGTATCCCCCAGGTTCAGGCGGACCTCCATAACGCAATTGGCGATATTATGGTTCCGGTTCATACGGGCTACGGCAGCATTGATTTAATTATTCCAGGAGTGCATAAGGCAAACGGTCTGCGTCTGCTACAAAAACGCTGGAATATTACCGACGATGAAGTCGTGGTATTTGGCGATGGTGGAAATGATATTGAGATGCTGCGCCAGGCGGGCTTTAGTTTTGCGATGGCAAACGCCAAAGACACGGTGGTCGCGGCGGCAAAATATCGCGCGGGTTCAAATAACGAAGAAGGCGTGCTGGATATTATCGATCGTGTGCTCAAAAACGAAGCGCCGTTTACACAATAATCTCTTAGCACGGACGGCAACAAAACGTTGGGATGATCTCTTCATAATCCGCATCAAATTAACCCGCTGGATAATTACCTCCAGTGAACATTTCAGGTGAACTGATGATGAAGAAAAGTGTACTGATGGCAGCATTGTTGCTGGGGGTTGCGGGAACGACAATGGCGCAGAACGTAACCGTTGATGTGCCAGACGGGTATAAAGTGGTGGTGGTCCCTTCTTCCGTGAGTGTTCCACAGGCGGTAAGCGTCACGACCGCACCGCAAACGGTCTATGTTGCACCGGCCCCCGCACCTGCTCCCGTTTATCGTGCGCATCCTTATGCACGTCATGTTGCCAGCGTTGGCGAAGGGATGATTATCGAACATCAAATCGACGACCATCACTAACGCTTTGAATGCCTGATAGCGAACAACTATCAGGCATTGAAATCCTATCCTTCCCGGGAATCTCCGACCCGTTTATCCTTCAGGAAGATAAACATCAGGACCAGCCAAATTATACCGCTTGCCAGATTAAACAGGCTAAATAAGCCGTTTCCACCGATCAGATACGCATGTTTGCTCAACTCAATACCGACGGTAAAAATCAGCATCTGTAGCATGCCCATTGCGGCTGAAACAGTCCCTTTGCTCATTTCGCTGGCAAACAGTGTCAGGCGCACCAGACCTGCATTCGCCACACCTATACCAAAAGCATAAATACTCAAACCTGCCGTCATCCACAGATAAGCATGGGAAGAAACCACCGTGGCTGCCGCAGCGATAATCAACCCCACAGCAACTGGCCAACCGCCCAGAATAATCAGCGATCGCACTGTGCGCCGCGAAGTCAGACGAGCCAGCACCAGATTCCCGGCAATCAGCGCACCAAAAATTGGCACCTGTAACAGACCATATTCATAGCTGCTGAGATGTTCACCACTAATAATGATAATCGGGGACTGCGCAATCCAGGCCAGTAACGGCAGGCTGACAAAGCCCAGCGCCAGTGCTCCGGCGACAAAACGCACGTTTTTAAGCACCAGTTTGTAATCTTTGCCAAGCTCTTTAATGGATAGCTTTTCACCCAGCCGGGTTGCCGTTTCAGGCATCGCGCGCTGTAAGCCAAAAAAGGCGATGGCCGCCAGTGCCGCAAACAGAACAAACATCCCTTCCCACGGAAGAACATGCACCCAGGCGGCTCCGACTAACGGCCCCAACAAAGGTGCAATCAGCGCCACATTCGCCATGAGTGCGGTAATTTTAATACAGACCGCCTCTTCAAAGGATTCCTGAATTGCGGCATAGCCCACCGCGCCAATAAAGCACAGGCTGATCCCTTGCAAAAAACGCAGGAAGGTAAATTGCTCAATATTCTGCGCAAACAGCGTCGCCAGGCAGGTAATAATGAACCAGACAACACCGGTTAACATCACCGGGCGACGGCCTATGCGATCCGACAGCGGCCCAAGCAGCCATTGCAAAAACATGCCACCAGCCAGATAAGCAGTCATGGAAGTTGGAACCCAATCTAATCCAGCCTGATATTGCTCCACTACTGCCAACATTCCGGGCTGGATCATATCGTTACCGATATAAGTAGAGAATTCGTAAAGCACCAGACAGAGAGGGAAAAGTAATGCCTGACGCCCCAAACGGGCGCCTGAAGATAAACGGTTCTGCATGCAGTCTCTTAACAAATGAAAAAACGCGCAAAGTGTAATAAATGCGCCGAACTGGTGATAGTGAATTATGTGAATTGAAAGCAAAATGCGCACATTTTTACACTCGTTTTCACAATATCCTCCCGCGTTAAGGTTAATTTAAGTTGAAGTCGTTATCATGGTGATTAAATCTCAATAGCTGTATTAAAACTCTTCATTTAACAGATAAATAAGACAAAACCACTTTTTCTCAGGTGGCCGCGATTTTATGATCTGTCTGATACGGATATGAGGCGCATTGCTCGCCCTTTTTTTAAACACTGTACTGAGTCTGGATGTTATGCTGGAAAATCTGAATAACTCGCTTTTTTACCTGATCAACGCCACGCCAGACTCTGCGCAGTGGGCGATCTCGCTTGCCATTTTTATCGCCAAAGATCTGATCAATATCGTACCGATATTAGCCGTTGTACTCTGGCTTTGGGGCCCGCGTAGCCGTGTTATCATTCAGCGTCAGTTGGTTATAAAAATGGCGATCGCGCTGATCGTCGGTTTAACCATTTCGTGGCTGATGGGCCATCTGTTCCCACACGATCGTCCGTTCGTTAACCATATCGGTTACAACTTCCTGCACCATGCGCCTGATGACTCTTTCCCAAGCGATCACGGTACGGTCATTTTTACCTTTGCGCTGGCGTTTTTGTTCTGGCATCGCCTCTGGTCTGGCGCACTGTTGATGGTCATCGCTGTCGCAATTGCCTGGTCGCGGGTTTACCTCGGCGTACACTGGCCGCTGGATATGCTGGGCGGATTGCTGGCAGGCCTGATCGGCTGCTTGAGTGCACAGATGATCTGGCAACGATTTGGCGCCCCTCTGTATAACGGTTTGCAAGCGTGCTATCGCACCTGCTTCGCCCTGCCCATCCGTAAGGGCTGGGTGCGTGACTAACCCTTGGTAAAAAGAGTAGTATTAAGCGCGCGATACTGATCGCATACTCTACTCATCAGGGGAAATATGGAAACACGACGCGACGAGCGTATTGGTCAATTGCTGCAGGCACTGAAACGCAGCGATAAATTACACCTTAAAGAAGCCGCGACGCTGTTGGGCGTATCTGAGATGACCATCCGTCGCGATCTGAACAATAACAATGCCCCTGTGGTATTGCTTGGGGGTTATATTGTTCTGGAACCCCGCAGCGCCAGCCACTACCTAATCAGCGACCAAAAATCCCGCCTGGTGGATGAAAAACGGCGCGCCGCGCAGCAGGCTGCAAGCCTCGTTCAGGCGCATCAGACAATTTTTTTTGACTGCGGTACAACTACGCCGTGGATCATCGAAGCGATAGATAATGAACTGCCCTTCACAGCTATCTGTTACTCGCTGAATACGTTTCTGGCACTACAGGAAAAACCACAGTGTCGCGTCATCCTGTGTGGGGGTGAATTCCATGCCAGCAATGCGATTTTCAAACCACTCGATTTCCAGGAAACACTGAATAACCTGTGCCCGGATATTGCCTTTTACTCCGCCGCTGGCGTTCATATTGACAAGGGCGCGACCTGTTTTAACCTGGAAGAGTTACCGGTTAAACATTGGGCGATGTCGATGGCGCAATATCACGTTCTGGTGGTAGATCACAGTAAATTTGGCAAGGTGCGTCCCGCACGGATGGGAGAATTAAAACGCTTTAATACCATCATCAGTGATAACCGTCCTGACGATGAATTTGTTAATTACGCTAAAGCACAGCATATTAAGCTGATGTATTGATGGGGTTTGCCGGACAGCGATAACGCCATCCGGCAATGACTGAAATTAAGAGAACCAGCCACCAAACCACTGGTGGAACTTCATCATCACAAAGTCCCACATCCGGCTAAAGAATCCGCCCTCTTCAACCGCTTCCATCACCATCAACGGACGCTGTTCAATAGATTTCCCGTTAAGCTGGAAGTCGATAGTTCCGACAACCTGGCCTTTCTTCAACGGAGCGGTTAATTGCGGTTCAGTCAGAGTAAAGCTGGCCTTCAGGTTTTTAAGCTGACCACGTGGGATAGTCACAGATCCGCCTTCTCCAGCCCCCAGATTGACTTCACTCTTATCACCAAACCAGACGCGCTGGGTCACGAAAGTTGCATCCGGCTTGATCGGTGTAACGGTTTCAAAGAAACGAAAGCCCCACGTGAGCAGTTTTTCTGACTCATTGAAACGAATACGATCGGTTTTCGCCCCTAACACCACGGAGATCAGGCGCATATCACCTTGCGTCGCGGAGGCCACCAGGTTATATCCCGCACCTGTAGTGGTACCCGTTTTCATACCATCAACATTCAGGTTGGTGCTCCACAACAGGCGGTTGCGGTTCGGTTGACGAATTTTATTGAAGGTAAACTCTTTCTCTTTATGGATGGCGTACTCTTCTGGCACATCGTGGATTAACGCTTTGCCCAGCAACGCCATATCACGCGCGGTACTGAACTGCCCTGGCGCATCCAGACCATGTACCGTCTGGAAAGTGGTGTTGGTCAGTCCCAGTTTTTGCGCGTAACCGTTCATCAAACCAATAAAGGATTCCTGACTACCGGCCACGTAATCTGCCAGAGCGATACAGGCATCATTACCGGACTGGATGATAATGCCTTTATTCAGATCGGACACCGCTACCTGATCGCCGGGCTTCAGGAACATCACCGAAGATCCACGCAGGGCCGGGTTGCCCGTCGCCCAGGCATCTTTCCCCACGGTCACCATGTCAGTCAGGTTAATTTTCCCCGCCTTCAGCGCCTGACCAACCACATAGCTGGTCATAATTTTAGTCAGACTGGCTGGGTCCAGTTTCTCGTCAGCATTGCCTTCCGCCAGAACCTTGCCGCTGGCGTAATCCATTAAGATCCACGCCCGCGCATCCACGCTCGGCGGGGCCGTTGGTTGCTCCACCGCCTGTGCGGTTGGTGCAAAAAGGAATAAGAGTGCTGAACCTGCAGCCAGGCTGCGAAGGGAAGAGAAGTATTGCGTCATAAATGCCACCCGAGTATCCATTCCAAAAAACCACGTCATAACACACCGTGTTTACACAAACTGCATCGGCCCAACCAACGCAGAAGAGGCCTGATGGATGACGTGTAAAATAAGTGCGGTGAGTAATAACGCACTAACGAGCTTAAAGAAACCGTAAGTTGGTAAAGTTTTTAAAGTTTATGCAATAACATTGCGCTGCGCTGCCCCCATCACGATTTTTTTACACCTTGTTGCGTAAATATTAGGTTTACCCAACCATGTGAACCTGTCAGATGCCGAATGCAGACATAAAACTGCTCAATTAATTTACGGAGTTACTATGATTACACTGTGGGGTCGAAATAACTCGACCAACGTAAAGAAAGTGTTGTGGACGCTCGAAGAACTGGAACTACCGTATACCCAAATCCTGGCGGGCGGGCAGCATGGCATTAACCACGATGCGGACTATCTGGCAATGAATCCCAACGGCCTGGTTCCGCTACTGCGCGATGATGAAACCGACGTATTACTGTGGGAATCCAACACCATTGTCCGCTATCTGGCTGCCCAGTACGGGCAAAAGCGTTTGTGGATTGATGCTCCGGCAAAGCGCGCTGAAGGCGAAAAATGGATGGACTGGGCTAACCAGACGTTGAGTCCTGCACACCGGGTGATTTTATTCGGTCTGGTCAGAACACCGGCTGAACAACGTGACCAGGCAGCCATCGACGCAGGGGCGAAGGTTTGCGATAACCTGTTTAGCATTCTTGACGACGCGCTGGCAAACCAACCATGGTTCTCCGGGGCTGAATTTGGTACCGGCGATATTGCCGTAGCACCGTTCATCTATAACCTGTTTAACGTCGGCCTGAGCTGGACCCACCGACCTCATCTTGAACGCTGGTATCAGCAGCTCACCGAGCGTCCGGCATTCCAGAAAGTGGTCATGATCCCAGTCAGCTAATAGCGTCAATGATGCAATGTTCAGGGACTCACCTTAAGTAATTGCCCGTCGGACTCGTCGGTTAACACATATAAATAACCGTCTGGTCCGACACGCACATCACGGATCCGTTGCCCCCTTTCCCGCAAAATGCGTCCGTCCTCCGTCACGTTATTCCCATTGACGCTTAACACGATCACGTCCTGTTCTTTCAACGCGCCAATAAACAGTTTCTGCTGCCACTGCGGGAAGGTATCGCGGTTATAAAAAGCCATTCCGCTGACTGCGGGAGATTTTTCCCAGTAAAAGACGGGTTGTTCAGTACCGTCGACTATTTCGCCCTGTGATTCCGGAATTTTAAAACCACTGTAGTTAACACCCCAGGTCGCTATCGGCCAGCCATAGTTTTTACCTTTTTCGGGGACATTAATTTCATCGCCTCCGCGTGGACCATGCTCATTTAACCACAACACCTCACTCCAGGGATTCATCGCCATGCCCTGCGGATTACGAATGCCGTACGACCAAATTTCAGGACGAGCACCAGCCTGATTCACAAAGGGATTGTCTGACGGAATTTTGCCCTGCTCGGTCAGACGCACAACCTTGCCTTGCAACTTATCCAGATCCTGAGCGGTAGAACGCTGATTATTCTCTCCCAGTCCAATAAACAGATAACCTTTGCCATCAAACACCATGCGTCCGCCAAAATGGTTTCCGGTTGAGAGTTTAGGCATTTGGCGAAAAATCGCCTTGAATCCCTCCAGATGCTTGAGGTCATCACTCAGTCGTCCGTAGCCTACGGCTGTCCCTGCTTTCCCTTCATGGTTGGCTTCAGCATAACTGAGCCAAACCCGCCGGGAGTGTTCAAAATCCGGCGCTAACACCACGTCGAGTAATCCTCCCTGGCCATTTACCCAAACCTTTGGCACACCGGTCAGCGGATCTGAAAGCCCCTTACCGGGTTGCCAGAGTCGAAGTTGTCCTCCCCGAAGCGTAATGAGTATGCCGCGATTATCAGGTAAAAAAGCAAGTGACCAGGGATGGTCAAGTTTGGTTTGCAACACTTCAACCTTCACAGCAGACAGTTCAGCACCGGCAAAAGGGGAAAGTAACGCAAACGAGGCAACACAGAGAAAGAGTCGACGCATAACACCTCCTTAATGGCTCTGCATAAAGCGTAGCCAGCAGGAGGAGATATCCTGCTACTTTTACATAATATTAACGAAAAGGGGGAGCGTTCTCCCCCTGGTTCAGACGTGTTCCAATGTTGAGTAGCTCTGCAAGCTTTGGATACTCAGCGTCAGCGTTGTCAGGCAGTTTTCAAGTTTCTCTGCGTTAACAGCAATAAAATTTGGACAGTCATGATGTCCACTCATAAGACAAACAGCGGCGGCGGCTAACGCCCCTTCAGCACGATGAAGGGCATTCCACTCTTCCTGATCAAGATGCATACCGTGGAGCTGTGATTGATCGTGTAGTTCGCGATTCAGTGCAAAAAAACCATCACGCAGACGATCGTTCTCGCTGACTGACATGTAGCCTTTCGCCTTCCTCAACAACAGATAAGCGGCGAGGTCGATGCGGGCGTTTATCAACTTGTTGAGAAGATCGGTTCTCAGTCTGTCAACAACCATACTTTGTTCCTCCTCTTTCCAACCATAGTGCAACTTAATAGTATGGTTGTTTTTTGAACAAATTGATGCTCTATATCAATAAACCCTAATTGATTAACATAATTTACAATGTTACAACCTGTAGCAGCGGACAGAGTCGTTGTGCTCACGGAGAGACAACCTCCCTCAGATCTCTGACTTACCGGTCATTTTTTGCTATACCTGTGGGATTACTGCGCGACGCTTAGCATGAGGGGACTATGTCAAAAGCAAATGATGCAGAAAAAATACGCACGCTATCAAAGATAGACCTCAATCTGCTGACGATTTTCTGTTTGATCTATAGCGTAGGCAGTATCAGCAGGGTCGCTGACATGCTGAATATTTCGCCCTCTGCCGTCAGCCAATCATTAAGGAAGCTACGCGAATTAATGGGGGATAACTTATTTGTCCGCAGCGGCAATGCTCTGTTGCCGACAGTCTATTCCGACGAGCTTTATGACAATACGATCCCAATTATCGATAAACTCTCACTGCTGATGCCACATTCGTCCCCGGCAACAAAAAAAAGACTCACTCTGTACACTGAATCTTTTATTTCTCCGATCGTTATTCCCGATGTCACAGCCAAAATAATCAACACTGACGCTGATATTAGCCTCCTGCATCTTACCGCCGATTTAAATGAGCAAAGCATTATTGAGTTGTTAAACATGCGGCAGGCGGATGTTGTTTTTTCAACCTTTTCGGTTGAATCAGGGGGGATCTCCTGCCAAAAAATATGTGATATGCGCCTGGTGCTGGCCGCTTCACAGAATAATACGTTGTATGAGAATTCGATTAGTGAAGAAATGTTCCGACGCGCAAATCTCGTCGGCTATAACACAAAAAATGAAAAGATTATTTACCACAGAAGCATCGTTGATAAGAAATTCAGAACTGGAGAGCGCTGCCTGCTAACCTCTTCTTTTACAGCAATACTCACCATTGTATCTAATACACAATGTGTAGGCGTGATCCCGGAAAAAGTATTTAACACTCACGCAAAACTTTACGGGTTAAAAAAAATAAATACACCATTCCCGTTACCGCAATTTAGTATTTATGCTTCATCGCGTAAAGAAACCAGTACCCATAAGATACTGGCTCCCATTCTGGCTGAATTACAAGCGCCTCCCGGTCCTGAAAACCTGGAAGGGCACCTGTAGTCATTAAAGGTTAAACGTGTATTTTGGTAATACGCCAGATGTTATCAGCATATTCCTGTACCGTTCTGTCTGAAGAAAAGTAACCCATATTGGCAATATTATGCAGCGTTTTTGTCGTCCATTCACGAGGATTACAATACAAATCGTCCACCGCATCCTGGCAATCTACATAGCTACGATAATCCGCTAAAACCTGATAATGGTCGCCAAAGTTAATCAACGAATCCAGTATATTCTGATATCGCCCTGGTTCCTGTGGACTGAACATGCCAGTACCTATTTGAGTCAGTACCTGGTGCAGCTCAATATCGTTCTCAAAAATAGCTCTGGGGCTATAACCGCTTTGTCGTAAGGCTTCTACTTCTTGTGCCGTATTCCCAAAGATAAAGATGTTATCTTCGCCGACATACTCCCGCATCTCAATGTTCGCCCCGTCCAGCGTACCGATTGTTAACGCGCCATTAAGCCCAAACTTCATGTTACTGGTCCCGGAAGCCTCAGTACCGGCCAACGAAATCTGTTCAGACAGATCTGCGGCCGGAATGATCAATTGCGCCAGACTGACGCTGTAATCCGGTATAAACACCACTTTCAACCTGCCACCAATTTGCGGATCGTTATTGACCCGCTGCGCCACATCGTTAATTAAGCGAATAATTTGTTTCGCCATGTAGTACGACGAAGCGGCTTTTCCCGCAAAAATATTCACACGAGGTACCCAATTGGCATCCGGCGCAGCTTTAATGCGGTTATAACGGGTGATGATGTGGAGCACATTCAGTAATTGCCGCTTGTACTCGTGGATACGCTTTACTTGCACGTCAAACAAAGCATCAGGATTCACTACCACACCAAATTGTGTGGCAATGTAGTGTGCCAACCGCTGTTTATTTTCCCGCTTCGCCCGATGCACCGCCTCATTCACGGACGGATAATCGATGTACTGCTTCAATTCGCCAAGCTGAATAAGTTTGGTACGCCAGGTATGACCAATATGCTCATCCAGCACGCTGGCAAGTGGAGGATTCGCCAGGGCCAGCCAACGCCTGGCCGTAACACCATTAGTCACATTAGTAAAACGCATAGGGAAAATACGTGCGAAATCAGCAAACAAGGATTCCGTCATCAGTTTTGAATGCAATGCCGACACGCCATTGACTTTATGGCTGACAACAACGGCCAGCCAGGCCATACGCACCACGCGACCATTAGATTCATCAATCAGCGATACACGTTTTAGTAACTCACTATTATCGTGATATTTATCGCTCACCGATTTCAGGAACCGCTCGTTAATTTCAAAAATAATCTGTAAATGACGAGGCAGGAGTCTGCTCAGCATCTCCACCGGCCATGTCTCCAGCGCTTCGCTCATCAGGGTATGATTGGTATAGGAAAAGATCTGACAGGTCACATCAAACGCATCTTCCCAGCAAAACTGATGCTGATCGATCAATAAACGCATCAGTTCAGGGATCGCCAGTACCGGATGAGTATCATTAAGATGGATTGCGATTTTATCTGCCAGATTATGGTAGGTTTTGTGCAACTGATAATGACGACTCAGAATATCCTGAACTGTTGCGGACGCCAGGAAATAAGCCTGTCGTAAGCGTAATTCACGGCCAGCATCGGTAGAGTCGTCCGGGTATAGCACCCGCGAGATCCTCTCAAAGTGGTATTTGTTTTCCACTTCAATAGAAAAATCATCATTCAGATTCAGTTTGCCAGAATTAACCTCGCTGTTAACCTGCACATTCCACAAGCGTAATGTATTGGTGGTGTCTGTCGCGTAGCCGGGCACAATTTGATCGTGCGCCACAGCCAGAATATCCTCGGTTTCAATCCACCGGGTTTTATTCCCTTCCTGCTGAATGCGACCACCGAAACGCACTTTATAATGCGTATTATGTCGTTTGAATTCCCACGGATTCCCGTATTCCAGCCAATAGTCCAGAGACTCTTTTTGTACTCCATTTACGATATTTTGTTTGAACATACCGTAATTATAACGAATACCATATCCGCATCCCGGCAGCCCAAGCGTCGCCAGCGAATCGAGGAAACAGGCAGCCAGACGTCCGAGACCGCCATTACCTAACCCAGGGTCATTTTCTTCATCGATCAGTTCTTCCAGATCCAGCCCCATAGCTTCAAGCGCGCAGTTCACTTCATCGTACAGACCTAAAGAAAGCAACGCGTTGGAAAGAGTGCGTCCAATCAGAAATTCCATCGATAAATAGTAAACCTGGCGGGCATCCTGAGAAAACTGGGCCCGGTTAGAGCGGTGCCAGCGTTCGACCATTCGATCGCGCACGGCGTATAACGTTGCATTTAGCCACTCCCGTTTTGTCGCGATTGCGGGATCCTTACCAATCGTAAATAAGAGTTTATTCGCAATATCATCTCTAAGTTTATCAACATCAGAATCTGCAGCGACCGGAAGTGGCGAAATATACATATCAACATTACCTTTCAGAATATTGTAGGATGAGACATCGACAGGCGAATTATTTAAAGCTCAGGTTTTCGAGTTTTACTTTTTTGCAGGATAACTTCGTGGCGAGTAATAAAACTTAATTCTGCCATTAAAATACGCCAGGTTAGACCTGTCGCGAGAGAGATATAATATAAACTCACGCCATTAGCATAAAGTGTTTTAGCCATTTCAAGTTTGGCCTGCAAAACAATATCTTTCAAATTTAACCTCATTGATAACGCTCGACGGAATAAAATTTACGCCAATGCGTTTCTATAGCCAAGAAGTAGCACTTAAAGCCGGAATTAGACTCTCTAAACACCTTTCACCAGCAGATATTCTATTAATTCCCCTTTATTCTGTTCGTCTTCTCGCTATCAGATATAGATGTAGCGTGAAGGCATCTGTATAATCCCCCGATTACGAGCAATGTACAGTATAAGAAAATGGCAAAAATTGGTTTTATATCACTAGGTTGTCCGAAAAACCTCGTCGATTCCGAACGCATCCTGACTGAACTTCGTACTGAAGGTTATGATGTTGTACCGAGCTACGACGACGCGGATATGGTTATCGTTAACACCTGCGGCTTTATCGACAGTGCGGTACAAGAGTCACTGGAAGTGATTGGCGAAGCGCTGAACGAAAACGGCAAGGTGATTGTCACCGGCTGTCTGGGCGCGAAAGTCGATCAGATCCGTGAAGTTCACCCGAAGGTGCTGGAAATCACCGGGCCACATAGCTACGAACAGGTTCTTGAGCATGTTCACCACTATGTGCCAAAGCCGAAGCATAACCCCTTCCAGAGCCTGGTACCTGAGCAGGGCGTCAAACTGACTCCGCGTCACTACGCCTATCTGAAAATATCTGAAGGCTGTAACCACCGCTGCACATTCTGCATTATTCCATCTATGCGTGGTGATCTGGTGAGCCGTCCGATCGGCGACGTACTCAGCGAAGCTAAACGCCTGGTTGATGCTGGTGTGAAAGAGATCCTGGTAATCTCCCAGGATACTTCTGCTTACGGCGTGGATGTGAAGCATCGCACTGGTTTTCATAACGGCGAACCAGTAAAAACCAGCATGGTTGACCTGTGTGAGCAACTGTCAAAACTGGGTATCTGGACCCGTTTGCATTATGTCTACCCGTACCCGCACGTTGACGACGTAATTCCACTGATGGCGGAAGGTAAAATCCTGCCGTATCTGGACATCCCACTGCAGCATGCCAGCCCGCGTATTCTCAAGCTGATGAAGCGACCTGGCTCTGTGGACAGACAATTAGCGCGTATTAAACAATGGCGTGAAATCTGCCCTGAGCTGACTCTGCGATCGACATTCATCGTCGGCTTCCCGGGTGAAACAGAAGAAGACTTCCAGATGCTGCTCGACTTCCTGAAAGAAGCGCGCCTGGATCGCGTTGGTTGCTTTAAGTACAGCCCGGTTGAGGGTGCTGGCGCAAATGATCTGCCGGATCAAATCCCGGAAGAGGTGAAGGAAGAGCGCTGGAACCGCTTTATGCAACTTCAGCAGCAGATCTCTGCTGAACGTTTGCAGGAAAAAGTAGGTCGCGAAATTATGGTCATCGTTGATGAAGTTGACGAAGAAGGCGCCATTGGCCGTAGCATGGCAGACGCACCTGAAATCGACGGCGCGGTGTACATGAATGGGGAAACCAACGTGAAACCAGGCGATATCATCCGCGTGAAAGTTGAAAACGCAGACGAATACGATCTGTGGGGCTCCCGCGTCTAAACACACGTAACAGAACCGTAGGCCGGATAAGCCATTTATGCTGACATCTGGCAATGCCTGATAGCGATGCTAAAGCATCTTATCAGGCCTACGGTTTATCCCTTTATCTTAGGGTCCAGCGCGTCGCGCAGGCCATCTCCCAACATATTAAACGCCAGTACCGTCAGGAATATAGCTACTGCCGGGAAAATCGCCACGTGCGGCGCGATCACCATATCTGCCCGCGCTTCGTTAAGCATAGCCCCCCACTCCGGCGTTGGCGGCTGAGCACCTAACCCAAGAAATGACAAACTCGCGGCTGAAATAATCGATGTCCCGATACGCATGGTAAAAAAGACCACAATCGAGGAGACGGTTCCCGGCAGAATATGGTTGAAGATGATAGTTATATCGCTGGCACCGATGCTACGCGCCGACTCAATAAACGTCTGTTGCTTAAGTACCAGCGTATTCCCTCGCACCAGACGGGCGAAGGCCGGAATGGAGAAGACTGCGACAGCAATGATGACGTTAGCAATGCCACTTCCCAGCACCGCCACCACCGCAATTGCCAGCAAAATACCAGGAAAGGCGAACAGCACATCGCAGATGCGCATAATCAGCCGATCCCACCAGCCTTCGTAATAGCCCGCCACCAGTCCCAATACCGTCCCTATCGCCGCGCCAATAAAGACGGCAAAGACTCCCGCAGCCAGCGAGATTTGCGCACCGACCAACACGCGGCTGAAAATATCTCTACCCAATGAATCGACGCCAAACCAGTGCATCATCGTCGGGCCGTCATTCAGACGGTCATAATCGAAGTAATTCTCGGCATCAAACGGCGTCAGCCAGCGGGCAAATATCGCGACCAGGATCAAGGCCAGCACAAATATCCCGGCGATCATCGCCACGTGCTGGCGACGAAAACGACGCCAGAACTCATGCCATGGCGTACGGATCTGTTCAGGCTTCACGAGGGGCATCGCATTTAAAATCGCCTGCCGGCGCCAGTTAAAAAATCGCATCCTTACTTGTACCTGATAGCGGGATTAATGGCGGCATAGAGCACATCCACCACTAAGTTAATAAGAATAAACTCCAGAGAAAATAACAGAACCTCGGCCTGAATCACCGGATAGTCTCGCATTTCAACAGAGTCTACCAACAATCGCCCAAGCCCGGGCCAGTTGAACACTTTCTCAACCACAATTGAGCCACCAAGCAAAAAACCGAACTGCAATCCCATCATCGTAACGACCGGAATCATTGCGTTTCGCAGACCGTGTTTTAACACCACCCAGGTTTCACTTACCCCTTTCGCACGAGCAGTGCGCATGTAATCTTCGCTAAGCACATCGACAAACGAGGCACGGGTAAAACGTGCAAGCACCGCCGCCACCGCTGCACCGAGAGTGATGGAAGGCAGGATATAATGCAGCCAGGTGTCTGCGCCAACGGTTGGTAACCAGCCCAGCTCAACGGAGAATATCTGCATCAACAGCATACCAAGCGCAAAGGCCGGGAAAGATATCCCCGTTACCGCCAGCGCCATGCTCACCCTGTCCGGCCAACGGTTGCGCCATACGGCGGCGATGATCCCCGCCGTCATACCAAATAAAACCGCCCACGCCATACTGGCGATCGTCAGCCACAGGGACGGCATAAAGCGGCTGGCAATCTCTTCAGCCACCGGCCGACGGGAGACCATTGATGTCCCGAAATCGCCCTGCAAAACGTTAGTGATGTAATGCCAGAACTGAACATGCAGCGGCTGGTCCAGACCCAACTGCTGGCGCACCAGTTCAATAACCTCAGCGTCGGCCTCCGGCCCGGCAATCAGTCGGGCAGGGTCGCCTGGCAGCAGGTGGACAAATAAAAACACCAGCACCGCGACAATCAACAGGGTTGGAATTAGCCCCAGCAGGCGCTTGAAAACATAGTTAAGCATCAGACTCCCTTCGGCGGCCCCCGTTATTCAGGGGCCAAATGAATAGCTTATTGCAAATCCGCATCATCAAAACTAAATCCGGTATCCGGCATAATCCAGAATCCGGTCAAATTTGTACTGTGCGCAGAGATCAGTTTTTCCACCACTAACGGGATCCACGGCGACTCTTTCCAGATGATATCTTGCGCGTCTTTGTACAACTGCGCTTTTTGCGCCGGATCGTTGGTCTGCAATGCTGCCGATAAATCGCTGTCCACCTGCTTGTTACTGTAGAACGCCGTATTAAACAAGGTTGGCGGCCAGTTTTGTGAAGCAAACAGCGGCGACAGCGCCCAGTCAGCCTCGCCCGTAGACGCTGACCAGCCGGTGTAGAACATCCGCACCCCACTCTCTTTCTGCGCCTTCCCTTCAACTTCGGCGGCTCGCTGTCCGGCATCCATCGCCGTGACCTGTGCTTTAATGCCCACCTGCGCTAACTGCTGCTGCGTAAATTGCAGAACTTTCTGCGCGGTGCTGTGGTTATGCGACGACCACAGTGTGGTGGTAAACCCGTTGGGATAACCCGCCTCTTTTAACAATTCACGTGCCTTTGCCGGATCGTAAGGCCACGGCGTATAGCTTTGTGCGTAGGCAATCGCCGGAGGAAGAACACCTGTCGCTGGCGTCGCGTAACCGGCAAAAGCTACTTTCACCAGCGCCTGACGGTTGATGGCATAATTCAGCGCCTCACGCACCTTCGGGTTGTCGAACGGTTTTTGCGTGACGTTCATACTGATATAACGCTGCATTATTGACGGGCTGGCAACCAGTTGCAGATTTTTGTTCTTCGCCAGTAACGCAGCCTGCTCGTAAGGGATCGGGAAAGCAAACTGGGCTTCACCCGTCTGCAACATTGCCGCACGGGTATTGTTGTCCGTTACCGGACGCCAGGTAATCGTATCAAGCTTTGGCAATCCCTGCTGCCAGTAGCCTGGGAACTTCTTCACCTTAACAAAATCGGTCTGATTCCAGGTATCCAGTTGATAAGGGCCGGTACCAACAGGATGGAAACCAATCTCCTTGCCGTACTTTTCCAGTGCTGCTGGTGAAATCATCGCCGTTGCCGGATGCGCCAGGATATTGATAAATGCAGAGAACGGTTGTTTTAGCGTGATCTTCACCGTAGACGGATCGACGGCCTCGGTTTTATCAATATTCTTATACAAATTGTAGCGTTTAAGATGGTTTTCCGGATTACTGGCTCGATCAAGGTTGGCTTTTACCGCAGCGGCATTGAAGTCGGTCCCATCCTGAAACTTCACGCCCTGGCGCAGTTTGACGAGGTACGTCAGGCCATCAGCGGAAACGGTGTAGCTTTCCGCCAGCACGTTTTTCAGTTTCATCTCTTTATCAAGACCGAACAATCCCTGATAAAACGACTTCGCCACCGCCTGTGACAGCGTATCGTTCGCATCATACGGATCGAGCGTAGTGAAATTAGACCCTACCGCCACCACCACATTTTTGGCAGCCCAGGAAGGAGACGCAGCCAGTGCAGAGGCTACCCCCAGAGCAACCAGCCATTTTCGAGCAACAATTTTTGTCATGTTATTCTCCTGAACCCTGCCTGCCTGTTATAAACGCGAAAGCGCATTATCCGCTTGCGAACGCGCAACATAATGCCCCGGCCCAACTAACTGGAGTGAGACGGGGAAGATTTCTTCACCGCGTTTGCGGATATTGCTGGGGATATCATCCGACAGCAGTACGCGCTGCGGCCGGTGATGAGATGGGTCGGCGACTGGTACTGCCGACATCAATTTTCGGGTATAGGGATGTTGAGGATTTTCAAACACCGCCCGCCGGGTCCCAATTTCTACAATTTGTCCCAGATACATCACTGCCACACGGTGACTGATACGCTCTACTACCGCCATATCGTGAGAAATAAACAGGTATGCAATACCCATTTCGCGCTGCAGGTCGAGCAACAGGTTGATAATCTGTCCACGAATTGAGACATCCAGTGCGGAAACAGACTCATCGGCGATAATCACTTTCGGATTCAGCGCCAGCGCCCGGGCAATGCAAATACGCTGACGCTGCCCGCCCGAAAATTCATGCGGATAACGCCAGGCATGCTCAGGAAGCAACCCAACACGCTCCAGCAACCATGCCACGCGTTTTGCCGCTGCATCGCCTTGCAGTAAACCATGAACCCGCAGCGGTTCCAGAATCGAATATCCCACCGTCTGGCGAGGATCCAGTGATGCATAAGGGTCCTGGAAGATAAATTGTATATCCCGGCGCAGCGGCTGCAGCTTGCTGGCCGCCAGCGTATCAATACGTTGGCCGTTGAACGTTATCTCCCCACGCTGGGACTCCACCAGACGCAACAACGCGCGCCCGGTGGTGGACTTACCGCAGCCTGACTCCCCAACCAGCGATAGCGTTTCACCGGGCCAGAGATCAAAGCTGACGTTTTCTACTGCATGAACTTCGCGAGTTACGCGATTAAGAATGCCGCTACGCAATGGAAAACGCGTCACCAGATTGCGTACCCGCAAAATCGGCTCCCCCTCAACCACGGTGTCCTGTTCAGTCTCTGGTTCAATATGGTCAGGATCATGCAGGGAAATAAGCGGAAACCGACGCGGAAGGTCATGCCCGCTCATCGCTCCAAGCTGCGGTACGGCTGCCAGAAGCGCTTTAGTGTAGGGATGTTGGGGGGCGTGAAAAATCTGTTCAACGCTGCCGGTTTCTACAGCTTCCCCCTGATACATTACCAGCACACGATCGGCTATATCGGCAACAACCCCCATATCGTGGGTGATAAATATCACCCCCATGGACATATCCTGCTGTAACACTTTGATCAGCTGAAGGATCTGCGACTGAATAGTGACATCCAGCGCAGTTGTCGGCTCATCAGCAATCAATACCGCAGGACGGCAAGAGAGCGCCATCGCAATCATCACCCGCTGACGCATGCCGCCGGAAAGCTGATGCGGGTAGCGCGATAAAATGGCCCTCGACTCGGGAATACGCACCTGGTCGAGCATTCGTTTGGCCTCCGCCATCGCATCTTCACGATTTGCGCCCTGATGTAAGCGAATAGACTCGGCAATCTGTTCGCCAACGGTAAACACCGGGTTGAGTGACGTCATCGGCTCCTGGAAGATCATCGCGATATCCGCACCGCGTACATGACGCATCTGCGAGGCGCTTTGTTCACCGAGCTCAATTACCTGTCGGTTACGTCGCCGAAGCAGCATCTCATCGCAACTTACTTCACCGCCCGCCTGTTCTATCAGACGCATTAGTGACAAAGCAGTTACTGATTTCCCTGAACCGGATTCGCCAACAATCGCCAGCGTTTCTCCACGCTTCAGGCGAAATGACAGATTACGCACCGCGCTGATACGTTGCTGCTCCTGCTCAAAGGCAATATTCAGGTTGCTGACCGCCAGCACATCGCTGACATCAAGCTCATCACTGTGTGGCAACGGTATCTCCTTTCTCCCGGTAAATACCGGTAGTTGGCGTATCGCCGGCATATCCCCAGGCACGGTACATGCCTTCACTATTAAACGGTAAAGCGACGTTACCTTCATGATCGACGGCGATTAGCCCACCGCTGCCGCCCAACGCCGGTAATTTCTCCATCACCACGCGTTCGCACGCCTCTGATAAGCTCAGACCGCCATAATCCATCAGCGCCGCAATGTCATAAGCCGCCAGCGCACGAATAAATACTTCGCCAGTTCCCGTACAGGAGACAGCAACACTGGCATTATTGGCATAACACCCCGCACCGACCAGCGGACTGTCACCGACGCGCCCCGGCAATTTATTGGTCATACCACCCGTTGATGTCGCCGCAGCCAGATTGCCGTACTGATCCAGCGCTACCGCACCGACGGTCCCCATTTTATTGCGTTCGTCCAATGGCGAACCACTATGATCAAGTATCGTCTCATCCTCCGCACGCGCCGCCACAAGCTGTGCAAAACGCTCTGGTGTAGAGAAAATATCGGCAGCAACGCGCGTCATTCCCTGCGCAATGGCAAAATTTTCCGCCCCTTCCCCCACCATCATGACATGCGGACTGTGCTCCATCACCAGACGAGCAGCAAGGATCGGGTTTCGCAGGTGGCTAACCCCGGCAACAGCTCCCGCCTTCAGCGTATTACCGTCCATAACGCAAGCATCCAGCTCATGGGTTTCATCACGGGTAAACACCGCACCAATTCCGGCATTGAACAGAGGGCACTCTTCAAGCAGGCGTACGGCTTCGGTGACGACATCCAGCGCGTTTTGACCCGCTTCAAGCATCCGTTGCCCCACCTCAACGACATCTGACAGCGCCTGTATATAACGTAACTCCTGCTCCTGACTCAGTTGTGAGCGGGTTATTGCGCCAGCACCACCGTGAATTGCAATGACTGCTTTGCTCATTTTTATCGTCCATTAAGGTGGCTGGTATCGGGGTTATAAATATCAGAAATTCTGTGAGTTATTGATTCGATTTTTGAATATAGAAAGATGCAGACGTCATGTAAAGATAAAGCCCCGCACCTAAGACTGAGGTGGCATACTGTCGACGCCTGTTTTCTGACATAATGGCCAGATTCGATTTTGCCTCGCAGGAGTCTTCTCATGGAATTTACCACCGGACTGATGCCGCTCGAAACGGCACTCACTCAGATGCTGTCGTCTATTACCCCACTCACCGCAGTCGAAACGTTGCCCCTGGTTCAATGCTTCGGTCGTATTCTGGCAACTGACGTAGTCTCCCCTTGTGATGTACCGGGATTTGATAACTCGGCAATGGACGGCTACGCGGTACGTGTAGAGGATCTACAATCCGGTCAGCCGCTCACTGTTGCAGGTAAAGCCTTTGCCGGTCAGCCTTACCATGGTGAATGGCCAGCGGGAACCTGCATTCGTATTATGACTGGCGCACCGGTTCCTGCCGGTTGTGAAGCGGTGGTGATGCAGGAACAAACCGAACAAACTGACGGCGGCATCCGTTTTACTGCGGATGTCCGCACCGGGCAAAATATCCGTCGGCGCGGCGAAGATATTTCCAACGGCGCTGTTGTCTTTCCCGCAGGAACTCGCCTGACGACGGCTGAACTCCCCGTGCTGGCATCGCTGGGTATAGCTGAGGTCCAGGTGGTTCGCAAAGTGCGCGTAGCACTCTTCTCCACCGGTGATGAATTGCAGTTGCCAGGCCAACCGCTGGGCGACGGACAAATTTATGACACCAACCGCCTGACCGTGCATCTCATGCTGCAACAGTTGGGCTGCGAAGTAATCAACTTAGGCATTATCCGCGACGATCCAAATGCGTTACGCGCGGCGTTTATCGAAGCTGACAGCCAGGCCGACGTGGTTATCAGTTCCGGCGGTGTTTCTGTGGGTGAAGCAGACTACACCAAAACCATACTGGAAGAACTGGGAGAGATCGCGTTCTGGAAGCTGGCGATCAAGCCAGGCAAGCCATTTGCTTTCGGTAAACTAAGCAATAGCTGGTTTTGCGGTCTGCCGGGCAACCCGGTTTCTGCAGCCCTCACCTTCTATCAACTGGTGCAGCCACTTTTAGCGAAACTCAGTGGTAATACGGCCAGCGGGCTTCCACCTCGCCAGCGCGTGCGCACCGCATCACGCCTGAAAAAAACACCAGGGCGCCTGGATTTCCAACGCGGAGTATTGCAGCGCACGGCAGAAGGCGAACTGGAGGTCACCACCACCGGTCATCAGGGCTCGCATATTTTTAGCTCCTTCAGCCAGGGTAACTGTTTTATTGTACTGGAGCGCGACCGCGGTAACGTGGAGGCCGGAGAGTGGGTAGAGGTCGAACCGTTTAACGCACTGTTTAGAGGCCTGTAATGGCAGAACTCAGCGACCAGGAGATGATGCGCTATAACCGGCAAATCATCCTGCGCGGCTTTGATTTTGAAGGTCAGGAAGCGCTTAAAGAGGCGCGGGTACTGGTCGTTGGTCTGGGAGGACTTGGTTGTGCTGCTACCCAGTACCTGGCAGGTGCGGGTATCGGGCATTTGACCCTGCTCGACTTTGATACCGTTTCAGTTTCTAACCTCCAGCGCCAGACGCTTCACAGCGATGCTACGGTAGGGATGCCAAAAGTAGAGTCTGCTCGAGACGCACTGGCGCGGATCAATCCACATATTACGATTACGCCAATCAATGCGCTGCTGGATGACGCCGCTATTCATACGCTAATTGCTGAGCATGATCTGGTGCTGGATTGTACCGATAATGTCGCGGTGCGTAATCAGCTAAATGCCGCCTGTTTTGCCACTAAGATTCCACTTGTGTCCGGTGCGGCAATTCGCATGGAAGGGCAAATCAGCGTATTTACCTGGCAGGACGGAGAGGCCTGCTATCGCTGCCTGAGCCGACTGTTTGGCGAAAACGCCTTAACCTGCGTGGAAGCCGGGGTGATGTCTCCGCTAATTGGCGTGATCGGTTCATTGCAGGCAATGGAAGCAATTAAGTTACTGGCAAACTACGGTAAACCAGCGACAGGAAAGATCGTGATGTACGATGCAATGACCTGCCAGTTTCGCGAAATGAAGCTAATGCGTAACCCAGGCTGCGAGGTGTGCGGGCAGTAATATGTAGCCCCCGGTGACACACACTCGCCGGGGCTGCATAAAGCCAGTGTTCAATGCCTCAGTGATTTAACATCATCCTCAGAAAGCCCGGTGATTCTGACGATCAACTCCCGTGGAAGACCGTCTTCCAGCATTGAGCCAGCAATACGCAACGCTTCCTCACGGCGCCCTTCGGCTAGACCTTTTTCAAGACCACGTTGCATACCTTCCCGCAGCCCTTTCCTCTGTCCCGCCCTGTGTATTTTTTCTACAATGTTCATTGTACTCTCCTTGTATCCGGGTACCTGCTGCGCCAGTTTACGCATAAATCGACTAAATCTCGGTTTGTGTCCGTGCTGGATAAGCAGGTAATTAAACAGCGCTTTTAGCTGGCTGTCATTAGTGGTTCCAGTAGTCAGGAGCGAGGCCACTTTGTCTGCCAGCCCCATCAGATCACGCCGACGAATATGTTTTTGCATCAACTCCAGAAGCGCTACGCGTCGGTGCTGCATGATGTCATCATCCGGAACGACTGTGATATCCACTAATGGAAATGCCGACAGGTAAAGCTGATGTGCCAACGCCGGATTATCGAACTCATCCAGCCAGCACAACGAGAAAGGGTAAGGCGTGTCGATGCCGTGATAAAACAGCATCGGTACCACTAACGGTAACGTGTCATGCCCAGCGTCGAGATGGCTTTGCATTGCCGCTATCGCATAACGCATCAGGCGAAACGCCATATGAATATCGGGACTGCTTTGATGTTCAATCACCACATAGATATAACCATCACCCTCACTGGTTTTCATCGACCAGAGCACATCGGAATAATAGGCGCGCAAGTTTTCTTCGATGAAACTGGCGGGTTTCAGTTCTAATGTCGTGAGATCGCATAATGTACGTAACCTGGAGGGAAGATGAATTTCAATAAAGTCGCGGGCAGTCTCCGGATACTTTAAAAATGTTTTAAATAGCGCATCGTGCGGTGTGGAGGTGGGCGATTTCTTCATGGTGGTCCGTCACCTCATTCACATAATGACGCGACTGTACTCGCCATCGTGACGGATAACACCCAGACTTTATCGGATATACGAACACAGTTCGGAGATAAACCGCCTCAACTGTAACGGATTCATTTTTGCGGGATAGTGTACGCAGAAATGCCGGGCCAACCCGGCATATTCGGCTTAAAGAGATGTCCGACCAAACGCCCCCTGCCAGTCGTGCTCAAACTTGGCTACAGCGGCATCAACAGCCGGGGAACTTATCATCTGCTGAGCAACATCCAACGGCAGTGTGATGGCTTCGCAGCCGACCAGCAGGCAATCCAGCGCCTGACGTGGCGTTTTAAAGCTGGCAGCCAGAACTTTGGCGTGCGGAGCGTGCATTTTCAGTAAGTTCTGCAGATCGGCCACCATCTGAATCCCATCGCCCCCCTGCGCATCCACGCGGTTAACATAAGGTGCAACGTATTCTGCTCCCGCCAGCGCAGCTAACAATCCCTGTGCCGCACCATATACTCCCGTGCCCAGCGTCGGGATCCCTTCTTCCTTCAGTAACTTAATCGCCGCCAGACCTTCTGCTGTGACCGGTACTTTCACCACGATATCAGGAATAATGGCCCGAAGTTTACGCGCATCGCTAACCATACCCTCAGCGGTCGTCGCCATTACCTGAGCAAACAGACGCCCCCGGCCTCCCATCGCGTCATACAAAGCCGGTAGTAACATCTCCAGCGTCTTCTTGCCTGCTGCCACAATGCTCGGGTTTGTGGTCACTCCTGCCAGCGGAAAAATACGCGCCAGGGCTTTCACCGCGTCAATGTCAGACGTATCTAAATAGAGTTCCATAACCTTTCCTCAACGAATATTTGCCTGGATAAAAGGTAGCACGGCAAAACCTCGCAGTTAGTTGACGCACGTCAATATAACTTTCATTCGAAAGTAATTTAATCTTTATATGAAAGAAAAGAGGCCGCTTATGATTTTCAATATTCAGCGCTATTCCACTCACGATGGTCCCGGTATCCGTACCGTAGTGTTCCTTAAAGGATGCTCCCTGGGCTGTCGCTGGTGCCAGAATCCAGAGAGTCGCGCCCGTACACAGGATCTGTTATACGACGCGCGTCTGTGCCTGGACGGGTGCGACCTGTGTGCTCAGGCCGCACCCGCGGTGATTGAGCGTGCGCTGAACGGCCTGTTAATCCATCGCGAAAAACTAAGTGATGAAGCGATCGCTGCACTGACCCACTGCTGCCCAACTCAGGCACTGACCGTTTGCGGCGAAGTCAAAAGTGTGGAAGAAATCATGTCCACCGTGCTGCGCGATAAACCGTTTTACGATCGCAGCGGTGGCGGGATAACGCTTTCCGGCGGCGAACCGTTTATGCAGCCGGAACTGGCGGCAGAATTATTGAAAGCCAGCCACGACGCAGGTATTCACACGGCCGTCGAAACCTGTCTGCATGTACCGTGGAAGTATATTGAACCTTCATTACCAGACATCGATCTGTTTCTTGCCGATCTAAAACATGTGGCCGATGCGCCGTTTAAACAGTGGACCGATGGTAGCGCCTCACGCGTACTGGAAAATCTGAAAAAACTGGCCGCGGCCGGTAAAAAAATGATTATCCGCGTGCCGTTAATTCAGGGATTCAACGCTGACGAAGCAGCCATCAAAGCCATTACCGATTTTGCCGCCGATGAACTTCACGTCGGTGAGATTCATTTTTTGCCCTACCACACCCTGGGCATCAACAAATACCACTTACTCAGTCAACCCTACAACGCCCCGGATAAACCGCTTGATGCGCCTGCATTGCTTGAATTTGCCGAGCAGTATGCCTGCCATAAAGGTTTAACCGCGACCCTACGAGGATAACCGCCATGACCACACTGAAACTGGATATACTCAGCGATCGTATCAAAGCGCACAAAACGGCCCTGATCCACATCGTGAAACCGCCAGTCTGTACTGAGCGTGCCCAACACTACACCGAGATGTATCAGCAACATCTGGATAAGCCTGTCCCGGTTCGGCGCGCGCTGGCACTGGCGCATCATCTGGCGGAACGAACAATCTGGATCAAGCATGACGAGCTGATTATAGGTAACCAGGCAAGCGAAGTGCGCGCCGCGCCTATCTTCCCGGAATATACCGTTTCCTGGATTGAAAAAGAGATCGACGACCTGGCGGATCGACCAGGCGCAGGCTTTGCGGTTAGCGAAGAAAACAAGCGGGTACTGCATGAAATTTGCCCGTGGTGGCGTGGTCAGACCGTGCAGGATCGCTGCTACGGTATGTTCACCGACGAACAAAAAGGTTTGCTGGAAACCGGTATTATCAAAGCCGAAGGCAACATGACCTCTGGTGATGCGCATCTGGCGGTAAACTTCCCGCTGGTGCTGGAAAAAGGTCTTGATGGTCTGCGCCACAAAGTCGACGAGCGCCGTGCCCGCATTAACCTCACCTGCCTGGAAGACCTGCATGGCGATCAGTTCCTGAAAGCCATTGATATCGTCCTCGACGCGGTGAGTCTGCACATTGAGCGTTTTGCCGACCTGGCGCGTGAAATGGCGGCCACTGAGACCCGCGAAAGTCGCCGCGATGAACTGCTGGCAATAGCGGAAAACTGCGATGTTATTGCCCACCAGCCACCGCAGACCTTCTGGCAAGCGCTGCAATTGTGCTACTTCATCCAGTTGATTCTGCAAATTGAATCAAACGGTCACTCGGTATCGTTTGGTCGCATGGACCAGTATCTCTATCCGTTCTATCGTCGTGACGTGGAGCTGAACCAGTCACTGGATCGTGAGCATGCCATTGAACTGCTGCACAGCTGCTGGCTGAAACTGCTGGAAGTGAACAAAATCCGCTCCGGGTCCCACTCAAAAGCGTCAGCAGGCAGCCCGTTATATCAAAACGTTACCATTGGCGGGCAAAATCTGCTTAACGGTCAACCAACAGATGCGGTCAATCCGCTCTCTTATGCCATTCTGGAATCTTGCGGTCGTCTTCGTTCAACTCAGCCAAACCTCAGCGTGCGCTATCACGCGGGAATGAGTAACGATTTCCTTGATGCCTGCGTACAGGTAATTCGCTGCGGTTTCGGGATGCCGGCCTTTAACAATGATGAAATCGTCATCCCGGAATTCATTAAGCTCGGTATTGAACCTCAGGACGCTTACGACTATGCGGCGATTGGCTGCATCGAAACCGCCGTTGGCGGTAAGTGGGGCTACCGCTGCACCGGAATGAGCTTTATCAACTTTGCCCGCGTAATGCTGGCTGCACTGGAAGGTGGTCGTGATGCCACCAGCGGGAAAGTGTTCCTGCCACAGGAAAAAGCACTCTCCGCGGGTAACTTCGATAATTTCGACGAAGTAATGGCTGCCTGGGATACGCAGATCCGCTATTACACACGTAAATCCATCGAGATTGAGTACGTAGTCGATACCATGCTGGAGGAAAATGTTCATGACATTCTCTGCTCCGCACTGGTAGACGATTGTATTGAGCGTGCAAAAAGCATTAAGCAAGGCGGCGCAAAGTATGACTGGGTATCTGGCTTGCAGGTCGGTATTGCTAACCTCGGCAACAGTCTGGCGGCAGTGAAAAAATTAGTCTTCGATCAGGGGGTTATTGGTCAGCAACAGCTGGCTGCCGCACTGGCAGATGACTTTGACGGTCTGACTCATGAGCAGTTACGCCAGCGTCTGATCAACGGTGCGCCAAAATACGGTAATGATGATGACAGCGTCGATACTCTGTTGGCCCGCGCTTATCAGACCTATATCGACGAACTGAAACAGTACCATAACCCACGTTACGGTCGTGGCCCGGTTGGTGGCAATTACTATGCCGGTACTTCTTCCATCTCCGCAAACGTGCCGTTTGGTGCAGCAACCATGGCGACGCCGGATGGCCGTAAAGCCCATACTCCGCTGGCGGAAGGCGCGAGCCCGGCCTCCGGCACCGATCATCTCGGTCCGACTGCGGTTATTGGTTCGGTTGGCAAGTTGCCTACCGGCTCGATTCTCGGCGGCGTACTGCTCAATCAGAAACTGAATCCAGCGACGCTGGAGAATGAGTCTGATAAGCAGAAACTAATGATCCTGCTGCGCACCTTCTTTGAAGAGCACAAAGGCTGGCATATCCAGTACAACATCGTTTCCCGTGAAACGCTGCTGGAAGCCAAAAAACATCCGGATCAGTATCGTGATCTGGTGGTGCGTGTCGCTGGCTACTCCGCCTTCTTCACTGCCCTGTCTCCGGATGCGCAGGACGATATCATCGCCCGTACGGAACATATGCTGTAGCACCACTCGGATAACTACCGTGTTTATCCAGTCTTGAACCATTCCCCAATGGATTTCAAGTTGCAGGAACGCGGCAAGGCGGTACGTCCCCAGGAGCTTACATCAGTAAGCGACTGGGGCGAACCACCACTGCCAACGCACCTGTGGCGTGAAAGACGAAGTGGAAACTTTCATTCGAAATTAAATTTGTGCTGTAGGTCACATTGTTATTAGAATGTTGCTGGTTGCAGTGAAAGCCAGGAGCATTTATGACCATCAAAGTTATCGTCACCGATATGGACGGAACTTTTCTCGACGACGCCAAGCAATACGATCGTGAACGATTTATGGCGCAGTATCAGCAATTGAAAAAACAAGGCATTGAATTTGTCGTCGCCAGCGGTAACCAGTATTACCAGCTCATTTCCTTTTTCCCGGAACTCAAAGATGAAATCTCTTTTGTCGCAGAGAACGGTGCGCTGGTGTATGAGCATGGTAACCAGCTGTTTCACGGCGAGCTTACCCGCCATGAATCCCGTATCGTCATTGGCGAGCTGCTAAAAGATAAACAGCTCAACTTCGTAGCCTGCGGTCTGCAAAGCGCCTACGTCAGTGAAAATGCGCCGGACGCCTTTGTCTCCCTGATGTCGAAACACTATCACCGGCTGAAACCGGTAAAAGATTATCAGGATATCGATGATGTGCTGTTTAAGTTCTCACTAAATCTGCCCGATCAGCAAATCCCGTTGGTAATTGACCATCTGCATACCTCGCTGGACGGCATTATGAAGCCCGTCACCAGCGGCTTTGGCTTTATTGACCTGATTATTCCAGGTTTGCACAAAGCGAATGGTATCAGCCGCCTGCTAAAACGCTGGAACCTGTCTCCGCAGAACGTGGTAGCAATTGGCGACAGCGGCAACGATGCAGAAATGCTGAAAATGGCACGCTACTCTTTCGCCATGGCAAACGCAGCCGAGAGCATCAAATCCATTGCCCGTTATCAGACCAGTGATAACAACCATCAGGGTGCTCTGAACGTGATTCAGGCCGTGCTGGATAACACCTCCCCCTTTAACGCCTGAGCCTGTCTACCGGAGTACTCCACTCCGGTTTTCTCTCTTTTTGCATTCTGCGCCCCTCATCAAATTATTAAACTTGCATTAACTTATTTATAACTTATATTGTCATATGTAAGTTAAATTAGTTTCGAATGAAGATTTATGTGAGGTGGTTATGGCTTTTACTTTTACCAGCGACACATTGCCTGCTGATCATAAAGCAGCAATCCGTCAGATGAAGCAGGAACTGCGGGCGCAACTTGGTGATGTCCAACAGATCTTCAATCAGCTTAGCGATACCATTGCCACGAGGGTGGCAGAGATCAACGCCCTCAAAGCGCAGGGTGATGCCGTCTGGCCGATGCTCTCTTATGCCGATATCAAAGCGGGTACTGTCACATCAGAACAGCGTGAGCTGATTAAACGTCGCGGATGCGCGGTTATCAAAGGCCATTTCCCCCGCGAACAGGCTCTCGGCTGGGATCAGTCAATGTTGGACTATCTGGACCGCAACCGCTTTGATGAGGTCTACAAAGGACCGGGAGACAATTTCTTCGGTACCCTGAGCGCATCACGTCCTGAGATCTATCCGATTTACTGGTCACAGGCGCAAATGCAGGCCCGCCAGAGCGAGGAGATGGCTAATGCGCAGTCGCTTCTCAACCGGCTGTGGACGTTTGAAAGCGAGGGTAAACAGTGGTTTAACCCGGACGTCAGCGTCATCTATCCGGACCGTATTCGCCGCCGCCCACCGGGAACCACCTCTAAAGGCCTTGGAGCACATACTGACTCAGGTGCACTGGAACGCTGGCTGCTTCCGGCCTATCAGCGCGTTTTCGCCAACGTCTTTAATGGCAATCTGGCGAAATACGATCCGTGGCATGCGGCGCACCGCACTGAAGTCGAAGAGTACACGGTGGATAACACGACCAAATGTTCGGTGTTTCGTACATTCCAGGGCTGGACAGCGTTGTCCGATATGCTGCCAGGCCAGGGGCTGTTGCACGTAGTGCCTGTTCCTGAAGCCATGGCCTATATCCTGTTGCGGCCACTTCTGGACGATGTCCCGGAAGATGAACTGTGCGGCGTAGCGCCAGGAAGAGTGCTGCCAGTTTCAGAACAATGGCATCCGCTGCTGATCGAAGCGCTAACCAGCATTCCACAACTGGAGGCCGGAGATTCCGTCTGGTGGCATTGCGATGTGATCCACTCCGTAGCCCCTGTAGAAAATCAACAGGGCTGGGGTAATGTGATGTACATTCCCGCCGCACCGATGTGCGAGAAAAATCTCGCCTACGCCCATAAGGTGAAGGCGGCACTGGAAAAAGGCGCATCACCGGGCGATTTTCCGCGCGAAGATTATGAAACCGACTGGGAAGGACGCTTTAGGCTGGAGGATTTGAATATCCACGGCAAACGCGCACTGGGAATGATTTAATCATCATACAGGCCTTCTCTCTCTACGGCGGTGCGTCGTTTTCCCTGACGTATCCGCCGGACTGATTCACGTATTGTCAACGCGCCATTAAGCAACAGAGTGCCAATCGGGGCATCGGGTCGCACCAGCCGTTGCTGGAGCATATGTACCGCCTCAATGCCCAACTCATCACGTGGAACGTGTACTGCAGTTAAGAGAACATCCTGAACTGCCGCCAGATTAAAGCCATCAATGCTCATCACCGAGACATCCTGTGGTACCCGTAGCCCGTGCTTTTGCAGGGCACTGATCGTCCCTGCCGCCATAAAATCCCCGCCAACCAGAAACGCGGTCGGTAGCGTTTTCGCCGACGTCTGCTTCAGCCATTCGCTTATTTGTAGCTCCGTTTCTTTTGCACTGAAACTGGGCACCACCAGTAGATCGCGTTTGTCATTAAATTTCAGATTTCGCGATTGCCACGCATCGCGGATCCCTGCCAGCCGAAGCTCCATGGTGTAACGACGCAGACAAAGCACGTTGATGATTTCCCGATGTCCCATTTCAAAAAGGTATTCGGCCGCCAGTTCGCCAACCGCACGATGATCGGGAGCGATTGCAGGCAAACGAACATGCCTGTCGCGACAATTGATCAACACACACGGTTTGCCGACATCAACCATAAGATCATGAATATGCGGATCGTCAATGCCCAGCAAAATCACCGCCTGCGTTTCCGGCTCATTGATGCGTGTCAGGAAAAGCTGTGCATCACTATCCAACTCCTCCAGCGCGCAGTAACGCAGCCGTACTTCATGGGAAGCCAAGCCTTTACTTAAACTTTGCAGAACGCGGAAATAAAAGATATCAGACCGCTCATCGAATGCCCGTTGCGGTGCAAAAACCAACAGATTATTCAGCAGCAGTCGACCCGCAGCCATTCCCTCCATCACCCCCAGTTCCCGCGCACATGCCAGCACCTTACTCCGCGCTTTTTCGCTGGTGTTGGCCTTCCCTGCGAGAACGCGGGAAACAGTGCTGATAGAGAGCTGCGTCCGGGCTGCAATTTCTGCGATTTTTAACCTTTTATCCATTTTGTGATCTCGGTCCACCAGGTAAATGAAAAAATTTTCACAGCGTTCAGATTAAGCAGTAACTGACCTCGAAAGCATGATGCCAAATTCAGATGCATGGTTATGAGAAAGCTTGCACAAATTCTGCTATTACCGACCAAATTTCTCGCTTAAGGTTAATTTGCACAACGCTTCCATACTAGTTTGATATCAGTATTAATTAAAAAAAACAATTAACTATCAAAGTGATAGATATATATCAATCGAAATGGATTTCCCCCTACATCGTCCGTCTTGTGGAGAGAAAAAATGAGTCAGGACATTAACAACACGGTTGCGGCAAATAAAACTCGCCGGGTGATTAAAAATTTGCGCTGGTATGTGCTGGTGCTTTTTTTACTTGGCGTGACGGTTAACTACATCACCCGAAACTCTTTGGGTATTCTGGCTCCGGAGCTAAAACTGAGCCTGGGTATTACCACCGAACAATATTCCTGGATTGTCGGTGCCTTCCAGCTTGCCTATACACTTTTTCAACCTCTGTGCGGCTGGTTAATTGATGTAATCGGTCTGAAGCTCGGCTTTATGGTCTGCGCATGCTTGTGGGCTATTGCTTGTATCGCTCACGCGGGTGCTGGTAGCTGGCTGCATTTGGCGATCCTGCGCTTCTTTATGGGCGGTGCGGAAGCCGCCGCCACCCCAGCCAACGCCAAAACCCTTGGCGAATGGTTCCCGAAAGCTGAACGTCCTGTTGCTGCCGGTTGGGCTGGTGTGGGTTTCTCGATTGGCGCAATGCTGGCTCCACCAATTATTTATTTCGCGCACGCCTCATTTGGCTGGCAGGGCGCATTCATGTTCACTGGTGTGCTGGCGCTGCTGTGGGTCATTCTGTGGTGGGTGTTCTACCATAATCCGGAACAGCACCCGAATCTTAGCAAAGACGAGCTGGCCTGGATCAAGCAGGATAATGAAGCCGCCCCGGTAAAACTGCCCTTTTTCACCTCTCTGAAAGATGTCGCTAAAAACAAACGTTTTTACGGTATTGCCATCCCTGCTTTTATGGCCGAACCGGCCTGGGCAGTGTTCAGTTTTTGGATGCCGCTCTACTTCGCCAAAGAATACGATATGGATCTGAAGCAGATTGCCTTATTCGCCTGGCTACCGTTTCTCGCCGCCGACCTGGGTAGCGTAGCAAGTGGTTATCTGACCAAACTCTATACCCGCCTGTTCGGCTGTTCACGAGTTAACTCAACCATCGCCAGTTCTGTCACCGGCGCATTCCTGATGATTTCACTTGCCGTGGTAGCGCTCACCCGGGATCCGATTATTGCCGTGATCCTGATGTCCATTGGCGGCTTCGGGCATCAGATCATCTCCTGCATGTTAAGTGCGCTGGTCGTAGAGTCGTTTGATAAAGGCCAGATGGCGACCGTGAACGGCATGCGTGGTTCGGCGGCATGGATCGCCAGCTTCCTGTTCTCCCTTTTAATTGGGGTTACCGCTGACAAAATCGGCTTTAACCCGCTATTCATCGCCATGGGTTTCTTCGACCTGATTGGCGCTATTTTCCTGGTGGCATTTATTGCTGAACGTCGCGCCAAGCGCGCTTGATAGTGGATGTATTGCATATGAAAACCCTGAAGACCTGGACCGTTAATAAGCAGTCGGCTCATCATCTGGAACTGCTGGTGGATAACCAGCACCACCTGTGCCTGTACGTACTGGAAGACAATCTGTTCCGCGTACTGATTAGACGCAAAGGTGAACTGGCGCTGGACAGAACCTGGAGCATCGCCCCGCAGCAAGATGTCCCCTGGGAGGGGCGTCATCGCGATGATTTAAGCGGTTTTACCTGCCCTGCGTGGACTCTGGAACAACAGGATGAAACGGTGACAATCAGCACTAAACAGCTACGGGTCACTGTACATCACCCCCTGTGGCTGGAATGGCACTATCGTAATGACGCCGGAGAATGGCAACCGCTTGCCAGCGATCGCGCAACCAGTGCCTACCTGCTAAATGCGCACGGAGATGGCGTGGCACACTACCTGAGTCGTCGCAAAGATGAGCGTTTTTATGGCTTAGGTGAAAAAGCAGGTAATTTGCAGCGCAATGGCAAACGCTATGAAATGCGTAATCTTGATGCAATGGGTTATAACGCTGTCAGCACCGACCCGTTGTACAAACATATTCCGTTTACTATTACCCGTCGTGATGATGTGAGCTACGGTCTGTTTTATGACAATCTGAGCAGTTGCTGGCTGGATCTGGGAAATGAAATCGACAACTATCACACCGCGTATCGCCGCTGGCAGGCAGAAGCTGGTGATATTGATTACTACATGTTTACCGGAAAACGCGTCCTGGACGTCACCAAAGCGTTTGTACGTTTGACCGGAAAAACCCTGTTCGGACCTAAGTGGAGCCTGGGGTATAGCGGCTCGACGATGCATTACACTGACGCCCCGGATGCACAGAATCAGCTAATGAACTTCATTCGCCTGTGCGATAAGCATGCAATACCGTGCGATTCATTCCAGCTCTCTTCCGGCTATACCTCGATCAATGGTAAGCGCTACGTCTTCAACTGGAACTACGATAAAGTGCCGCAGCCGAAAGTGATGTCCCGCGCCTTCCATGAAGCTGGACTGAAACTCGCGGCAAACATCAAACCGTGCTTATTGCAAGACCACCCACGCTATAACGAAGTCGCCGAAAAGGGCCTGTTCATTCGTGATTCAGAAACGAATACGCCGGAACGCTCAAGTTTCTGGGATGACGAAGGGTCTAACCTCGACTTTACCAACCCACAAACCATTCAGTGGTGGCAGGAAGGAGTTACTACCCAACTGCTGGAAATGGGCATCGACTCGACCTGGAACGACAACAACGAGTTTGAAGTCTGGGACGGTGAAGCACGCTGCAACGGCTTTGGTCAGGAGATTGCTATCAAGCACATTCGACCAGTGATGCCACTGCTCATGATGCGCGCCTCGCTGGAAGCACAACAGCGATTTGCCCCGGAAAAACGTCCCTATCTGATCTCGCGTTCAGGCTGCGCCGGAATGCAACGCTACGTGCAAACCTGGAGCGGCGATAACCGTACCAGTTGGGACACACTGCGCTATAACACGCGGATGGGGCTGGGGATGAGTCTTTCCGGGCTGTATAACGTCGGTCACGACGTTGGCGGTTTTTCAGGCAACAAACCAGATGCCGAACTGTTTGTACGCTGGATACAAAACGGCGTGATGCACCCACGCTTTACTATCCATTCCTGGAATGATGACCATACAGTCAATGAACCCTGGATGTACCCAGCCGTCACCCCGGCCATTCGCAGCGCGATTGAACTACGTTACCGTCTGCTGCCCTACTTTTATACGCTGCTCTGGCAGGCGCATGCCGACGACGAACCAATGCTGCGTCCTACGTTCCTCGACCATGAACACGATGAGCAGACATTCGAAGAGTGCGATGACTTTCTGCTTGGCCGCGATATTTTAGTCGCCAGCGTGGTTGAGGCGGGCCAACGCCAGCGTCGCGTCTGGTTACCGGACAATGAAACCGGCTGGTACGATTTCTACACCCACGAATGGTTCTCCGGCGGTCAGTGGATCACCCGCGATGCCCCGCTGGAAAAACTGCCGCTACTGGTGCGTGCAGGTGCCGGTTTGCCAGTCAGCGAACGTATCAGTCACGTCAGTGTAGAGGAAGACAATAAGCGTGAGCTGAAGTTGTTCCCAGTCAAAGGTGTGGGAACGGCAACAGGTCTGCTGTTTGAAGACGATGGTGAAAGCTGGGGCTATCAGAACGGTAATGCCTTGTGGGTTGAATGGGAGATGATATGTGACAGTTCAACCATTAACCTCAAGGTTAAATCCCGTGGCGATTATCGTCCGGCGTGGAAAGCGCTGAAAGTTTCGTTACCGATAGGGGAACAACGCCAACTGTTGGTGAATGGTAAAGACGGGAGTGAGTGGGTGGTGTAATTGAATGCCGGGTGGCAACTTCGCCTTACCCGGCTTACAAGGCAGACTATTGGCCCGGTCAGCGTAGCGCCACCGGGCCACAATGTTTAGCCGTCGATCCCTTTACTACGCAGATAATCTTCGTAGTTACCGGTGAAGTCGATTACGCGTTCCGGCGTAATTTCAATCACGCGAGTTGCCAGCGAACTCACGAACTCGCGGTCGTGAGAAACGAAGATCAGCGTGCCCTGATACATTTCCAGCGCCATGTTCAGCGATTCAATCGATTCCATATCCAGGTGGTTGGTTGGTTCATCCATCACCAGAATATTCGGTTTCTGCATCATCAGCTTACCGAACAGCATGCGCCCTTTTTCACCACCGGACAGCACCTTCGCAGGCTTTTTGATATCGTCCTGGCTGAACAGCAGGCGACCGAGGAAGCTACGTACAACTTGCTCATCGTCCCCTTCCTGTTTCCACTGGCTCATCCACTCGAATACGGTCAGATCGTTTTCAAACTCATATTCGTGATCCTGCGCGTAGTAACCTACTTGCGCGTTTTCAGACCACTTCACCGTACCGTTATCCGGCTGCAGTTCACCCACCAGCGTTTTCAGCATGGTTGATTTACCCACGCCGTTAGCGCCCAGGATGGCAATCTTCTCGCCCACTTCCAAAAGCAGGTTGAAGTTTTTAAACAGTGGGCCTTCATCAAAGCCTTTAGCCAGCGCTTCCACTTCCAGCGCGTTACGGAACAGTTTCTTATCCTGCTCGAAACGGATGAATGGGTTCTGGCGGCTGGAGGCCTTCACTTCGTCGAGTTTGATCTTATCAATCTGGCGCGCACGAGAGGTCGCCTGACGAGATTTCGACGCGTTAGCACTGAAGCGGCTGACGAAAGATTGCAGATCGGCAATCTGCGCTTTTTTCTTGGCGTTATCTGCCAACAGACGCTCGCGAGCCTGCGTTGCCGCCGTCATATATTCGTCGTAGTTGCCCGGGTAAACACGCAGCTCGCCGTAGTCCAGATCCGCCATGTGCGTACAGACCATGTTCAGGAAGTGACGGTCGTGCGAAATGATGATCATGGTGCTGTCACGCTCGTTCAGCGTCTGCTCCAGCCAGCGGATGGTATCAATATCCAGGTTGTTCGTTGGTTCGTCGAGCAACAGAATATCCGGGTTAGAGAACAGCGCCTGTGCCAGAAGCACACGCAGTTTCCAGCCAGGAGCGACTTCGCTCATCGGTCCGTAATGTTGTTCTACCGGAATACCCACACCCAGCAGCAATTCGCCCGCACGTGCTTCTGCGGAGTAACCGTCCATCTCGCCGTATTTCACTTCGAGGTCGGCAACTTTATAGCCGTCTTCTTCGCTCATTTCCGGCAGCGCATAGATACGATCGCGTTCCTGCTTCACTTCCCACAGTTCAGCGTGCCCCATAATAACGGTGTCCAGCACAGTGAACTCTTCAAAAGCAAACTGATCCTGACGCAGCTTACCGATGCGTTCATTCGGATCGAGTGAAACGTTACCCAGCGTCGGCTCAAGATCGCCGCCGAGAATTTTCATAAAAGTGGATTTACCGCTACCGTTCGCGCCAATCAGGCCGTAACGGTTGCCGCCGCCAAATTTGACGGAAATATTTTCAAACAGCGGCTTACTGCCGAACTGCATGGTGACGTTGCTGGAAACTAACACTGGCGTATCCTGAAAGAAATATGTGACAAACCGCTTATTATGCCATAACTCTAAAATAAGATCGCGCCTTCGTGCTGAAGGGATAAAGTGAAAGCAAACGGAAAAAAATGTGATTTAGTACACATCCGAATTCCTTGTTGCTCAGAATGCACATATAATGCGTGCCCAACACTACATAAATCTCAACCCACTAGCCTGCTTGGCTTCAGAATCTCGCAAAAATGAATATGAAATTGACAACGCTTTTCGCGGCGGCGCTCGCGGTAGTTGGTTTTTGTAATACCGCTTCAGCCGTCACGTATCCGCTGCCTACCGATGGTAGTCGCTTGATTGGCCAGAACCAGGTCATCACCATCCCTGAAGGTAATACCCAACCGCTGGAGTATTATGCGGCTGAATACCAGATGGGTCTGTCCAACATGCTGGAAGCAAACCCAGGCGTGGACACCTTCCTGCCGAAAGGCGGTACCGTACTGAACATTCCGCAGCAGTTGATTCTGCCGGATACCGTACATGAAGGTATTGTTATCAACAGCGCTGAAATGCGTCTGTACTACTATCCAAAAGGCACCAATACCGTGATCGTTTTACCAATTGGTATCGGCCAGTTAGGCAAAGACACGCCTATCAACTGGACCACCAAAGTGGAACGTAAGAAAGCGGGCCCAACCTGGACGCCAACGGCGAAAATGCACGCTGAGTACCGCGCTGCGGGTGAACCTCTGCCAGCCGTAGTTCCGGCAGGCCCGGATAACCCGATGGGCTTGTACGCACTGTATATCGGTCGTCTGTACGCTATCCACGGGACCAACGCTAACTTCGGCGTCGGCCTACGCGTCAGCCACGGCTGCGTGCGTCTGCGTAACGAAGACATCAAATTCCTGTTTGAAAATGTTCCGGTCGGCACTCGCGTACAGTTTATCGATGAACCAGTGAAAGCCACCACTGAACCAGATGGTAGCCGTTACATTGAGGTGCATAACCCACTGTCAACCACTGAAGCGCAGTTCGAAGGCGGGGAAATTGTTCCGATTACCCTGAACAAGAGCATTACCAGCATCACCGGTCAGTCTGATGTTGATCAGTCCGTCGTTGAGCAGGCAGTACAAAACCGTTCCGGTATGCCGGTTCGTCTGAACTAAGCAGACCAGAAACGAAAAAGGCGGATGAATCATCCGCCTTTTTTATTGCCTCTTTGCCGCTATCACATCAGCAACAACAATCCATATCCTACCAGCATCGCCCATATCAGCATCGGCACCGAGTACAGATGAAAACGCCACCAGATACGCCGGTCGTTTGCCATCCGTAATGCAATAATATTCGCCAGCGATCCCTGCAACAGGCCAAAACCGCCAATATTAACAGCCCAGGCCAGCAACTGCGTCGGTTGCACATAGTTCAACAGCAAAATCGTACCGGGAACATTACTGATAAACTGTGACAAGCCGATTGCCGTCAACCATAGCCCCGGCGCTGAGAGCGCCCCAATCTGGTTAGCTATCCCTTGCAACAGGGGTAATTGCGTCAGCAAATGTACATCAATGAACATCGCCATAAACACCAGCAATAACGTCCAGTCCACGCTGAGTATCACGCGACGAGCCAGGACCGTGAACCCCGCAGCCACAATCGCCAACCCCCAGAGTTCCTGCTTCAATTCCAGAGCCGTCAAAAAGACGATATAGAACACCAGACAACTCCACACCAGCCGAGGTTGCCAGTCAGGCGCAGATGTACCGGTATGATAATGCAAGGCTTTATGCGGAAAACTGAACCAGCAGAGCACCACCAGCGTCAGCATCATGGCGCCAGCAAGCGGTGCCATTTGCCAGGTAAACGCCGCAAATGAAAGGCCAGAGCGTCCCCACATCAGGATGTTCTGCGGATTTCCTATCGGCGTCAGCAACGATCCGGCGTTAACCGCCAGCGCCTCAAAGATGATGAGGCGGTTAACCGGGATAGCGCACAGTTTTTTCAGGGTAATCGTCAGCGGAACGACAATAAATAAAGCAACATCGTTGGTCAAAAACGTCGACAGTGACGCCGCAGCCAGCACCATAAATATTGCCAGCTGACGTTCCGTGTTGAAACGGCGAGTCATTTTTCGCCCTAACACGTCAAAGTAACCGCTTAACTCCACGCCTTTGGTGAGTAGCATCAGACCACTGAGCGTAATGATCGTGTGCCAGTCAATTACCCCCGGCCAGCTCCGGGGCGCAAACGGCGTCAACAGACTTAGAATAATCCCGACGATGATTAGCAACTGGAAAAAGCGATCGCGCTGCAAAGCGCGTAGTAAAGGAAAACTCATTCAGAGCCTGTTCCATGTTGTTGCGTAAATCGGCTAAAAGCCTCCAGCGTTTCCTTGCTCACGTGGTGTTCCATGCCCTCCGCATCACGACGGGCAATTTCTGGACTGATCCCTAACATCAGCAGAAAATTTTCCACAATCTGATGACGCTCGCGACTCTCCTGAGCCAGCTTCTCGCCCTCTGCGGTTAAAAACACACCGCGCCAGGGGATCATTTCAATCAATCCTACTGACGCCAGGCGCTTCAGCATTTTGGCAACGGTGGGCTGGGAAACCCCAAGACGTGCCGCCATATCCACCTGGCGCGCTTCACCGACTTCGATAATGAGATCGGAAATCAGCTCAACGTAGTCATCAATCAGTTCGCGTCGATGCGCCTCCCTGACCTGGCGAAACCCTTCAACGTGTTCTTCAACATTCACCAATTGCGTCACTTTTTTTGTTGTTGGCGTACCTGCGCGACGACTCATTCTGCTTCCTCGTTACTGTGACGCGTTAACGGCATCTGATTAGAGAGCGCTCATTGTAAACCAGAGTTGCGTGGGCACAAAAAATTAACGTTTTAGCAATAGCTATATAATATAGCCTGTGCTATATCTGTATATAATAAAGACATCCCTCAAGGACTGATGGGATCGTGAAGTCAGGAGGTTCATATGAATGAATTCAAGAGGTGTATACGCGTGTTTAGCCATTCTCCCTTTAAAGTACGGTTGATGCTGATCTCTATGCTGTGCGACATGATTAACAGCAAACCAGAGCAGGAAAAACCTTCAAGTAAATAATGCGGCGTCGCGGTACGCCGCTTCATTTTCCTGCTGTAACGTAGTTACGGTGACAGATTACGCCCCAATAACCCTTCTTTTTGTCCGTTTTGCCACTGCCATCCCAAAACAATTTCTTTGTAGTAGTTGACCTTCTCCTGCGCACACTCTATCTTTTCGCAGCCCTGCGTATATTGCGGCTCGCAGATGCGGACCTCATCCCTCTTCTCGCTCTCTCAGGCAGGCAATGACCCTTTGCGCCAGGGTAAGCACATGGCGTTTTTGCAACAGTGACATATGAATTTAACCCTCAAAGACTCACTTATTGCTCGTAGCCGGGCTATTAGCCCGTGGACTGGCCTTTATTTCTTACAGTCTCTGCTGATCAACCTTGCACTGGGCTACCCGCTTAGCCTGCTCTATAGCGCCGCTTTTACCTGTATATTGCTGCTACTTTGGCGTTATGCGCCGCGCACGCAGAAAGTGCTGATTGGCAGTTGCTCATTGATTGCGGCGATGTACTTTCCGTTCGGCCAGGCTTACGGCTCGCCAAACTTTAATACCTTGCTGGCGCTGCACTCGACCAACATGGAAGAGTCCACCGAGATCCTGACGATCTTCCCCTGGTACAACTACCTGGTTGGGGTATTTATTTTTGCGCTTGGCGTTATCGCCGTTCGCCGTAAAAAAGAGATGAACAGACCACGCTGGAATAAGCTCGATAGCCTGTGCTTGCTGTTTAGCATCGTGGCGTTCTTTGTTACTCCCGTGCAAAACCTGGCCTGGGGTGGTGTATTTAAACTGAAAGACACTGGCTACCCGGTATTTCGTTTTGCTAAAGACGTCATCGTTAACAACAACGAAGTGCTCGATGAACAGGAGCGGATGGCGAAACTGGCAAGCGTCAAAGATAGCTGGACAGTGACAGGGGTAAAACCCAAATACCATACCTATGTCGTGGTGATTGGTGAGAGCGCCCGACGCGATGCGCTAGGTGCGTTTGGCGGTCACTGGGATAATACCCCATTTGCCAGTAGCGTTAATGGCTATATCTTTGCCGATTACATTGCCGCGAGCGGTTCAACGCAGAAGTCACTTGGCTTAACACTGAATCGGGTGGTCGATAATAAGCCTCAGTTCCAGGACAACTTTGTCACCCTGGCTAACCGCGCTGGCTTCCAGACATGGTGGTTCTCTAATCAGGGGCAGATTGGAGAATATGATACAGCGATAGCAAGCATCGCGAAGCGGGCCGACGAAGTACATTTCCTCAAAAACGGTGACTTCGAAGCCGATAAAAACACCCGTGATGAAGCGCTGTTGAAGATGACCGCTCAGGTATTGGCAACCGAGCGCACCCAGCCACAACTGATTGTGCTGCATTTAATGGGTTCACATCCGCAGGCCTGCGATCGTACACAAGGGAAGTACGAAACATTCGTCCAGTCGAAAGAGACCTCCTGTTATCTGTACACCATGACGCAAACGGATGACCTGCTGCGCCAGCTTTACGATCAGCTACGTAACAGCGGGGATAGCTTCTCGATGGTCTATTTCTCCGATCATGGACTGGCCTTTAAAGAACGTGGAAAAGAGGTGCAGTATCTGGCACATGACGATCAGTTCCAGCAGAACTTCCAGGTTCCTTTTATGGTACTGTCCAGCGATGATAAAGCACATCGGGTGATTAAAGCCCGTCGCTCCGCGAATGATTTCTTGAGTTTCTTCTCTCAGTGGACAGGGATCAGTGCGAAGGAAATTACCAACAGCTACCGTTTTATCTCAGAGAAAAAAGCCGGGCCGGTTTACATCACCAACTTCAAATTGCAGAAGGTGGATTACAACCATCTGGGTACCGACATTTTCGAGACAAAATCACGCTAGCATCCAGAACCGCACGCAAAAAAAATCCGCCCCAAGAGGCGGATTTTTTATATCACCGAAGTGATTAGAAGCGGTAACCAACACCCGCGATCCAGGTACCTACGTCAACGCTACGAATACGGCTCTGCTCGTAAGAGAAGTCCAGAGCAACGTTTTCGATCGGGTTGAACTGCACACCGGCACCGTAAGAGAAACCGTAGTCGCTGGTGGTGTGGTTGTCAGCAGGAGTTGCTGCATCCTGGAATTTACCGTAACCAACACCTACAACACCGTAGATGCTCGCCCAGTCATTCAGACGGTACGCAGGACCAGCAGTGATGCCGTAGTACTGAGTTTTGTTGTAGTCGCCAGAAGCGTCGGTACGATCTTTTTCAGTGTAAGTGAAGGAACCGATTACGCCCAGCGGGCTGTTGTCCTGCTCGTAGCGATACTTCAGGTTAAAACCGTTCATTTTGTTCGCTGCGCCCTGAGCATCGCTCTGAGCGTAACCACCGGTAACGGTAGAAGTAGCAGCTACAGCGGTACCTGCGGAGAAAGCCAGAACAGCGGCCAGTGCTGAAAGACATGCAATTTTTTTCATAACCACCTCAAATGTGCTTCAAGTAAATCCTAAGTTTTAAATATACCAAAAATTGATGGGAAACTCTTTGCGATTAGCGATGTCTAACGAGGCTTTTCATGTAACAGAACGTTTCAAAACACCGCTATCTCTTTCAATTAACATCACTTTTCCAACGAATTATGCCATTATTGCGCGCACAACATGGCACATTCATCCAGATGATTCCTAATCACGCAGATTATTAATCCATCATTTTCATGCCATTGTACGGATCTCAGTAATTTTTTTTTCAACGAATACTCAACCAGCTGAGCGTATTTCCATTACACTCGCTCTTTTACTTTTCTATACACAAACTCATCCAGGCCGCAGTCCAACAGAGGCGGCCCGCAGGAGCAGGTGTATTAACATCATTTGACAGGAGAAAGGATGCCGGGGTCGTCACGTAAAGCGCCAGTATGGTTGCCTATTTTGGTTTTGCTTATTGCTATGTCCTCCATTCAAAGCGGAGCATCGCTGGCGAAATCACTGTTCCCCCTTGTCGGCGCGCCTGGTGTTACCGCGCTGCGTCTTGCACTGGGAACGATAATCCTCATCGCATTCTTTAAACCATGGCGTTTACGATTTGCAAAAGAACAGCGTCTTCCTCTGCTGTTTTATGGCCTGTCACTAGGCGGGATGAACTATCTTTTCTACCTGTCAATTCAGACCGTGCCGTTGGGTATTGCCGTGGCACTGGAATTTACCGGACCGCTCGCGGTGGCGCTGTTCTCTTCCCGACGTCCCGTTGATTTTATTTGGGTTGCGCTGGCCGTACTCGGACTCTGGTTCCTGTTGCCGCTGGGCCAGGACGTATCACACGTTGACTTAACCGGTGCTGCGCTTGCTCTGGGTGCTGGCGCCTGCTGGGCTGTCTATATTCTGACTGGGCAGCGGGCCGGCGAAGAACATGGACCTGCAACCGTGGCGGTAGGTTCATTGATAGCAGCACTCATTTTTGTTCCGATTGGCGTGATGCAGGCTGGAGATGCGCTGTGGCACTGGTCAATACTCCCGCTAGGTTTGGCGGTGGCTGTTCTCTCCACGGCCCTTCCCTACTCACTGGAGATGATCGCGTTGACCCGATTACCGACGCGTACCTTTGGTACGTTAATGAGCATGGAACCCGCACTGGCCGCCGTTTCCGGGATGATTTTCCTTGGAGAAACGCTGACGATGGTACAGACGCTGGCCTTAGGGGCAATCATTGCCGCCTCAATGGGGTCGACACTTACCATCCGCAGAGAGCCACAAATTAAGGAACTAGACGTTAAATAACCTTCCATTATTCTGCATGGTTTGCATAACCATGCAGAATATCCTGCTGTTTATCGCAGTAATTATTATTCTTACACTTAATCCATTCTCATAATCATATTCATCTGCATCAGATGCACGCAAAATAAATATCCGATACTGACACGATAACAATATATCCAAATGATTTTATTGAACATTTTATATTCACCTCGCTCTCCACTATTAAAGTGATAGGTAAGGCCAGAAAAATAAATCCAAAATAAGGTCTATACTTACTCCCGTTGAATGACCTGGGACGTAAATATCAAGAGGATATGAAATTATGACTACCGCAAAACTGGTAAAAACAAAAGCATCCACTCTCCTTTATACCCGCAACGATGTATCCGACAGTGATAAAAAAGCTACTGTGGAGCTGTTGAATCAGCAGGTGATCCAGTTCATCGACCTGTCACTCATCACTAAACAGGCTCACTGGAATATGCGCGGTGCCAATTTTATTGCCGTACATGAAATGCTCGATGGCTTCCGTACTGCGCTAACCGATCACCTTGATACCATGGCTGAGCGCGCCGTACAGCTGGGCGGTGTTGCACTGGGTACAACGCAGGTAATTAACAGCAAAACGTCACTGAAAAGCTATCCGCTGGACATCCACAGCGTTCAGGATCACTTAAAAGAGCTGGCCGAACGTTATGCCGTGGTCGCTAACAGCGTGCGTAAAGCCATTAACGAAGCAAAAGACGAAGATACTGCCGATATCTTTACAGCAGCATCACGCGATCTCGACAAATTCCTGTGGTTTATCGAAGCTAACATCGAATAATAACTGTCATAAGTATTCCCTATAACACCCTCGCTCCCGCGGGGGTTTTGCACTTTTATGGTGCACAACATTGATCGTTCGTCACTTCAAAGTAAAATATTTGTAATAATCACCTCACACAATCGTTAACGAAAGATTGTTTTATCTACAATTTTTACGCTAAATAGTCATACCGTTTGTACTGCACTATTCATGCACCAAATCAGTGCCCCGAAACGGTGCAAATCACCAGCATTGCCTTACTTATTGTGCAGTAAAACGAAAGGTCTCCTTTTTAAAACAATAAGTTGCAAAACTGGCACGATTTTTTCATTACGTTTTAAGCTCTCGCAGGGGATCGCCCCGTGGATATAAAAGGAAATGCTATGAAGTCTGTATTTAAAGTTTCACTGGCTGCACTTACCCTGGCTTTTGCGGTGTCATCTCATGCCGCGGATAAGAAACTCGTTGTCGCAACCGACACCGCCTTTGTTCCATTTGAGTTTAAACAAGGTGATAAATACGTTGGTTTTGATGTGGATCTGTGGGCTGCCGTAGCTAAAGAACTGAAGCTGGATTATGAACTGAAACCTATGGATTTCAGCGGCATCATCCCGGCGCTGCAAACCAAAAATATCGATTTGGCTCTGGCTGGTATCACCATCACCGAAGAACGTAAAAAAGCGATCGACTTCTCTGACGGCTACTACAAAAGCGGTCTGTTAGTGATGGTTAAAGCAAACAATAACGACGTGAAAAGCGTGAAAGATCTGGATGGTAAAGTCGTTGCAGTGAAGAGCGGCACCGGTTCAGTGGATTACGCGAAAGCGAACATTAAAACCAAAGATCTGCGTCAGTTCCCGAACATCGATAACGCATATATGGAACTGGGTACAAATCGCGCAGATGCAGTACTGCACGATACACCAAACATTCTTTACTTTATCAAAACCGCGGGTAATGGCCAGTTCAAAGCTGTAGGCGACTCTCTGGAAGCCCAACAGTACGGTATCGCCTTCCCGAAAGGCAGCGACGAACTGCGTGAGAAGGTAAACGGTGCGCTGAAAACACTGCGTGAAAACGGCACCTATAACGAAATCTACAAAAAATGGTTCGGTACTGAACCTAAATAAAACAGCCTGAACATCGGCTCGTCGAGCCCGGTAGCACTTACGCATACCGGGCCTACGTTTTGGCCCCAGGTCGGATAATCCGACACTGCTGGCTGTTTGAATATTTTCACCACGGTAACAGGAACGACATATGCAGTTTGACTGGAGTGCCATCTGGCCCGCCATTCCGCTTTTGATAGAAGGCGCCAAAATGACCCTGTGGATTTCGGTCCTCGGTCTGGCAGGCGGTCTGATCATCGGACTAGCAGCGGGATTTGCGCGTACCTTCGGAGGTTGGATTGCCAACCACGTTGCGCTGGTCTTTATCGAAGTCATCCGCGGTACGCCGATCGTCGTACAGGTGATGTTTATCTACTTCGCCCTGCCAATGGCGTTTAACGACTTGCGTATTGATCCCTTCAGCGCCGCCGTTGTCACCATCATGATTAACTCAGGGGCCTACATCGCGGAAATCACGCGCGGCGCGGTACTCTCAATCCATAAAGGCTTCAGCGAAGCCGGACTGGCGCTTGGCCTCTCACGTACTGAGACCATTCGCCACGTTATTTTACCTCTCGCACTGCGTCGTATGCTGCCACCGTTGGGCAACCAGTGGATCATCAGTATCAAAGATACTTCGTTGTTTATTGTCATTGGTGTCGCTGAACTTACCCGTCAGGGTCAGGAAATCATTGCCGGTAACTTCCGCGCACTGGAAATCTGGAGCGCCGTCGCGGTGTTCTATCTGATCATTACGCTGGTGCTGAGCTTCATTCTGCGTCGTCTGGAAAGAAGGATGAAAATCCTGTGATTGAATTTAAAAACGTCTCTAAGCATTTTGGCCCAACCCAGGTGCTGCATAACATTGACCTGAATATTGGTCAGGGTGAAGTGGTGGTGATTATCGGACCTTCCGGTTCTGGTAAATCCACGCTACTACGCTGCATTAACAAGCTGGAAGAAATCACCTCGGGTGAACTGATCGTCGATGGCCTGAAGGTAAATGACCCGAAGGTAGACGAACGATTGATCCGCCAGGAAGCGGGAATGGTGTTCCAGCAGTTCTACCTTTTCCCACACCTGACGGCACTGGAAAACGTCATGTTTGGTCCACTGCGCGTACGTGGAGCGACGAAAGAGCAGGCAGAGAAACAGGCCAAAGAATTATTAGCGAAAGTTGGTCTGGCCGAGCGTGCTCATCACTATCCTTCTGAGCTTTCCGGCGGTCAGCAGCAGCGCGTAGCTATCGCCCGCGCGCTGGCGGTGAAGCCGAAAATGATGCTGTTCGATGAGCCGACTTCAGCACTTGACCCGGAACTGCGTCACGAAGTATTGAAGGTCATGCAGGATCTGGCGGAAGAAGGTATGACGATGGTGATTGTGACCCACGAAATCGGCTTTGCCGAAAAAGTGGCCTCTCGTCTGATTTTCATTGATAAGGGCCGTATTGCTGAAGATGGTAATCCGCAAGCTCTGATTGAAAATCCGCCAAGCCAGCGTTTGCAGGAATTTTTACAGCACGTTTCCTGATACAAATACCTCCCTTCCCCGAAGGGAGGTTCTACACCAGAATCCTCTCATTTCAATTTTCTCCCGCACTGACATCTATACTTATCCTTTTGAATTTCTTTTCTCATGGGAGGAGTCATGCGGTGGATCCTGTTCATCTTCTTTTGTCTGCTGAGCGTCCCGGCTCAGGCGGTGACAATACCCGGTGTGACGTCAACAGCGTCCACCAGCCCACAAACAGAACCAGCGCCTGAACCTGACGTTGAACAAAAGAAAGCCGCCTACGGTGCGCTGGCAGATGTTCTGGAGAATGAAGCTTCCCGTCAGGAGTTGATTGGCCAGTTGCGAAAAGTCGCGGCAACGCCTCCTCCCGATCCCGTACCAACTATCGTCCCACCCACACTGACTGAAGAAAAAACAGTTCTGGAAAACGTTACTGATATCAGCCGTCATTACGGTGAAGCTCTCTCCGGCCGCTTTGCTCAGCTTTATCGCAACATCACTGATGCGCCGCATAAAACCTTTAATTCGCAAACGTTCACCAATGCCCTGACCCATTTTTTAATGCTGGCTGTTTCGGTATTCGGATTTTACTGGCTGATACGCCTGTGTGCGTTGCCGTTATATCGAAAAATGGGGCAATGGGCGCGGCGGAAAAACCGCGAACGCAGCAATTGGCTACAACTTCCCGCAATGATCATCGGCGCGTTTATCATTGATTTACTACTGCTGGCGCTCACGCTGTTTATCGGACAGATACTGAGTGACAGAATGAACGCCGGTAGCCGTACCATCGCTTTCCAGCAAAGCTTGTTTCTCAATGCTTTCGCGCTGATTGAGTTTTTCAAGGCTATTCTGCGCCTGATATTTTGCCCGACAGTGGCAGAACTACGCCCCTTCAACATTCAGGATGCGGGCGCACGCTACTGGAATCGGCGTCTGAGTTCATTAAGCAGTCTGATTGGCTATGGACTTATCGTGGCGGTTCCCATCATTTCTAATCAGGTCAATGTGCAGGTCGGCGCCATGGCTAACGTTATCATCATGTTATGTATCACGCTGTGGGCGCTGTATCTGATTTTCAGGAACAAGAAAGAGATAACACAGCATTTGCAGAATCTGGCGGAGCGCTCGCTGGCTTTTTTTAGCCTGTTTATCCGCGCCTTTGCGCTTGTCTGGCACTGGCTGGCCAGTGCTTATTTTATTGTGCTGTTTTTCTTTTCACTGTTTGATCCAGGCAACAGCCTGAAATTTATGATGGGCGCGACGCTACGCAGCCTGGTGATTATCGGTATTGCGGCGTTTGTATCCGGTATGTTCTCCCGCTGGATAGCCAAAACGATTACGCTATCGCCACACACCCAGCGCAGCTATCCGGAACTACAAAAACGACTCAATGGCTGGTTGTCGACGGCATTAAGCGTTGCGCGGATCCTGACCGTCTGCGTTGCGGTAATGCTGCTACTTAATGCCTGGGGTCTGTTCGATTTCTGGAACTGGCTGCATTACGGCGCGGGCGAAAAAACGGTTGATATCCTGATCCGCATCGCGCTGATATTATTTTTCTCCGCCATCGGCTGGACGATCCTCGCCAGCCTGATTGAAAACCGACTGGCATCGGATATTCATGGCCGCCCGTTACCCAGCGCACGAACCCGAACTCTGCTCACACTGTTTCGCAACGCGCTGGCGGTGATTATCAGCACTATCACCATTATGATCGTACTGTCAGAAATTGGCGTCAATATCGCTCCGTTACTGGCGGGCGCAGGTGCACTGGGTCTGGCGATTTCTTTCGGCTCACAGACGCTGGTGAAAGACATTATTACCGGGATTTTTATCCAGTTCGAAAACGGTATGAACACCGGTGATTTAGTTACCATCGGTCCGTTAACCGGTACGGTTGAGCGCATGTCTATTCGCTCGGTAGGCGTGCGGCAGGACACCGGGGCGTACCATATCATCCCCTGGTCTTCGATAACGACCTTCGCCAACTTCGTGCGGGGGATTGGGTCAGTAGTCGCCAATTACGACGTTGACCGGCATGAGGATGCTGATAAAGCCAATCAGGCGCTAAAAGATGCAGTCGCCGCTGTGATGGGCATGGAGGATATCCGGGGACTCATCATCGGTGAGCCGTCGTTCGCCGGAATTGTCGGCTTAACGAATACGGCGTTTACGCTACGGGTCTCCTTTACCACACTACCGCTGAAGCAATGGACCGTGCGTTTCGCGCTCGACAGTCAGGTGAAAAAATATTTTGATCTGGCCAATGTTCGCGCGCCGGTGCAGACCTATCAGGTACTGCCTGCACCGGGAAATAGCTCAACGCAGTCCGGTAGGCAACTGCCGCCAACTGAGCCTACGATTTAGCGTTTACGCGTCATAAAACGTCGGCGCTGATCGTTATCCATAAAGGTCCAGGCAATAAAGCGACTCTGCTTTTGCCCCTGGGCCATCTCTTTTTTAACCACTTTCACCGCACCTGCGTCCGTTAACGCATGATACAGCGGTGGCAAATTTTCACCGCGCGATACCAGCGTTGTGAACCACATGACCTGCCGACCAAAGGTCTGGCTTTCAGCGATCATTTTCTTGATGAATGCCACTTCACCGCCTTCACACCACAGCTCCTGCTGCTGTCCGCCAAAGTTCAGCGCATCATCTTTGTCCTGCCCCAGGTTGCGGCGTTTGCGCTCGCTTCCTGCACGGGCAGAGGCTGCAGAATCGTGGAATGGCGGATTGCAAAGCGTGGCTTCGTACTGTTCATTTTTATGAATAATACCGGTGAAGATAGCCGACGCATCTTTCTGACGACGCAAACGGATAGCTCGGGTTAACCCAGGGTTAGCGTTGATGATCGCCTGTGCGCTACTAAACGCTTCGTCACTGGTCTCACTACCGGTAAATCGCCAGCCATATTCATGCACGCCGATAAGCGGATAAATACAGTTTGCCCCCACCCCGACATCCAGCACGCTCGCATTGGCAGGAATAGTTCCCGTCGTTTCCCCCAGTAGATCGGCCAGATGATGAATGTAATCCGCACGCCCCGGCACTGGCGGACACAGGAAACCTTGCGGAATATCCCAGTTTGCCACCGCATAATAATGTGCCAGCAATGCTTTGTTCAGCGCCTTCACAGCCTGGGGATTCGCGAAATCAACGCTCTGCTCACCACCCGGTGTAAGGGTGAGAAATTGCGTCAGTTCGGGCGTAACCTGGCATAAAGTCGCAAGATCATAACGGCCATTGTGGCGGTTTCGTGGGTGTAATCCCGGTTTCTGGGGGGGCATAGCTTTCTCCTTTTAACAGCGGCGTAAGATACCCGCATAACGCTAAGTGGTAAACACACACAACAGGGAATCTCGAATTAATTAGGGTATAGCGCTGATTAACACAAAATGAGTTGTTCAAAAAATGCGCAGTTCAACATCAATTTTTTGCGTTAATTGTCATGTGATGACGTCCTAAACTTATCAGGTACTACCTGTTGTTTCTCAGATGATATCATCATGAAAAAATGCCTCACATTACTTGCCGCTACCGTACTCACCGGCATGACATTTGCTTCTTTTGCTGCACAGCCCATCACCAGTCCTGCCACCGGTCCACTACAGGCTTCCGGCACAGTATCCGCTACAGGGGCGTCCAACCTGAGCGATCTTGAAGATAAGTTAGCGGAAAAAGCGAAGGAGCAAGGCGCAAAAGGCTTTGTGGTTAATTCTGCTGGCGGCAAAAACCAGATGTATGGTACAGCAACTATCTATAAGTAACTCACCCTCAGCTCAACTGCATTCGCCCTGAATGCAGTTTTCTTTTTGATGTTCTCACCACTACCCGCACAAAATGTGACCATCATGTTGGAATTTTGAATCCAATGTAAATAAATGTATTTATTTTTGAATTAATGAATGCTAAAAAGCTGCACTGATTAGCAATGCTAATCAAAATCATTATCAATTACATCTTTCATTCCGGCGAGACCTGCAGGGCACAACATCCACAGAGATGTCCCTTCGCATGAGTGAAACCTTCTACTCAAAAAATAATAAGTTACTCATTAATATGGATAAAAATCGCAATTTGCCGTCCAGTAGTTTTCACTCCCTCACCTTTTTTGCCGGGTTGTGCATTAGCCTGACTCCGGTAGCTCAGGCTGTCGCCGCGGGTGATCAAGATAAGAAACAGGAAGATACGCTGGTTGTAGAAGCGGCTAAGCCATCGCTGTATGCCCCTACGCAGTCTGCCGATCCGAAATTTTCTCGTCCGATTGCGGATACCACACGCACCATGACGGTAATTTCTGAGCAGGTTATCAAGGATCAAGGGGCAACAAATCTGACCGATGCGCTGAAAAACGTACCGGGTGTGGGCGCATTTTTCGCCGGTGAAAACGGAAACTCCACCACCGGTGACGCTGTTTATATGCGCGGAGCTGATACGTCAAACAGCATTTATATTGACGGTATTCGCGATATCGGTAGCGTCACACGCGATACTTTTAACACCGAACAAGTTGAAGTGATTAAGGGCCCTTCCGGTACCGATTATGGTCGCAGCGCGCCAACCGGCTCTATCAATATGATCAGCAAACAGCCGCGCACCGACTCTGGAATTGATGCGTCTGCCAGTGTAGGCAGCGCCTGGTTCCGTCGGGGTACGCTTGACATCAACCAGGTCATCGGTGACACCACTGCGGCACGTTTAAATCTGATGGGCGAAAAAACGCACGATGCCGGACGCGATAACATTAAAAACGAGCGCTATGGCGTTGCCCCATCTATCGCCTTTGGGCTAGGCACCGAAAATCGACTTTACCTGAACTATCTGCATGTTACCCAGCACAACACACCAGACGGAGGCATTCCCACAATTGGTCTGCCGGGCTACTCTGCGCCTTCTGCAGGGACTTCCGCCCTGAACCATTCCGGGAAAGTGGATACAAATAATTTCTACGGTACCGACTCAGATTACGACGACTCGACGACCGACACCGCGACTATGCGGTTTGAGCATGATCTGAACGACAGCACAACCATTCGTAACACCACGCGCTGGTCACGTATTAAACAGGATTACCTGATGACTGCGGTAATGGGTGGTGCGTCAAACATTACGCAACCGACCAGCAGCGTCGATACATGGACCTGGTCACGCCTGTCGAATACCAAAGATGTCAGCAATAAGATCCTGACTAACCAGACTAACCTGACCTCAAAATTTTATACCGGCTCTGTCGGGCATGACATCAGCACTGGCGTAGAGTTGACGCGCGAAACACAGACCAACTACGGCCTGGTTCCACTCACGCCTCCCCCGGTTAATATTTACCATCCCAACAGCAACGTGAACCTGGGCGGATTGTCCCGCAATGGCGCAAACGCCAACGGTCAGACTGACACCTTCGGCATTTACGCCTTCGACACCCTGCAAATTACCCGTGATATCGAACTGAACGGCGGTATCCGACTGGATAATTATCGTACCGAGTATGACAGCGCGACTGCATGCGGCGCTTCTGGTCGTGGCGCAGTTGCGTGCCCGGCAGGGGTAGCTAAAGGGTCACCAGTCACCACCATTGATACCGCAAAGTCAGATAATCTGGTGAACTGGAAAGCCGGTGCGCTTTATCATCTGACCGATAACGGCAACGTTTACATTAACTACGCCGTTTCTCAGCAACCGCCGGGCGGCAGCAACTTCGCCCTTGCCCAGAGCGGAACAGGTAACAGCGCAAACCGTACCGACTTCAAACCGCAAAAAGCGAAAACCAGCGAGATCGGCACCAAGTGGGAAGTACTGGATAAACGTCTGCTGTTAACCGCAGCGATTTTCCGCACGGATATTGAGAACGAAGTTGAACAGAATGACGACGGGACCTGGTCCCAGTACGGAGAGAAACGTGTTGAAGGGTACGAACTCTCTGTCGCAGGTAATATCACTCCTGCATGGCAGGTGATTGGGGGTTATACCCAGCAGCGTGCTACGGTGCACAACGGTAAAGATGTTGCCCAGGATGGCTCATCCTCGCTGCCGTATACTCCGGAACATGCGTTCACGCTGTGGAGCCAGTATCAGGCCACTGATGATGTTTCCGTAGGCGCAGGCGCACGCTACGTTGGCAGCATGCATCGCGGCTCTGACGGTGCGGTGGGTACACCATCCTATACCGAAGGGTACTGGGTAGCCGACGCCAAGCTGGGTTACCGAGTGAACCGCAATCTCGACTTCCAGTTGAACGTCTACAACCTGTTCGATACCGATTACGTATCCTCAATCAACAAGAGCGGATACCGTTACCATCCAGGTGAACCAAGAACCTTCCTGCTCACCGCCAACATGCATTTCTGATCCATTACGTGGGGCGCAAGCCCCACTCTCAGGAGAGACACTAATGATGTACCACATTCCCGGCATCCTGTCGGCGCAGGATGTAACCTGGTTTCGCGAACAACTGAGCACCACAGGGTGGGTTGATGGCCGCGTAACCACGGGCGCTCAGGGGGCGCAGGTTAAGAATAACCAACAGGTTGATACACGCGACGAACGCTATGCAGCATTGCAACAAGCAGTGCAGAACGCCGTTAACAACAACGCGCTTTTCTTTGCCGCTGCACTGCCAAAAACACTTTCAACTCCGCTGTTCAATCGCTATCAGAACAACGAAACTTACGGTTTTCACGTCGATGGTGCGGTACGCAGTCACCCGGAAAACGGCTGGATGCGTACAGATCTGTCTGCCACCTTATTCTTAAGCGATCCCGACAGTTACGAAGGTGGAGAACTGCTGGTGAATGACACCTACGGTCAACACGCGGTGAAGCTCCCGGCAGGCGATCTGGTTCTCTACCCCTCCAGCAGCCTGCATTGTGTAACGCCGGTCACTCGCGGCATTCGCGTCGCTTCATTTATGTGGATCCAGTCTATGATCCGTGATGATAAAAAACGCGCAATGCTCTTTGAACTGGATAAAAACATCCAGTCCCTGAAGTCACGCCATGGAGAAAACACAGAGATCCTTTCCTTGCTCAATCTCTACCATAACCTGCTGCGTGAATGGTCCGAAATCTGATGCGTCTCCCTGATGGTCGTTTTTCACCCATAGCATTCGCTATACTTATTTGTATACCGACTATGGGGAGGCATATATGGCATCCGGATGGGCAAATGACGACGCGGTAAACGAACAGATCAACAATACTATTGAAGATGCTGTTGCCCGCGCCCGGTGTGAATTACCCACGGGAGAAAGTCTTTATGAGTGTGAGGAATGTGGTGATCCTATCCCTCAGGCCAGACGTGAGGCCGTTCCTGGCGTGCGCTTATGCATCACCTGCCAGCAGGACAAAGATTCACATAATTCGGCTTTCTCAGGATATAATCGCAGAGGTTCGAAAGACAGCCAGCTACGTTGACCTATCTTTACCGAAAGTTTCAGCGCATACGATTTACTTTACGAGCACGGTTTTTCACACACTGTGTAGCAAAATGTGCCGTCCAGACTTTCTCTGTAAAGTGCAATGGCAAGAACTGTAAATCTCCCCTTCTAATTTATTAATATTCAATAAGTTATTTGTCATTCAATTTATTTGATGGATGCCGTCAATTCTATTCGATTTTCTCTCACATAAAAAAGCGTGATACTTCTCACATCGACAGAACAACGTCTACTTAACAAAACAACTGACTAACAGAACAACCTGCGAGAGATTAATCATGAAAAATATCAAATATGCTGTTGCCGCCATCGCCCTCTCTACCCTGTCATTTGGCGCTTTTGCTGCCGAGCCGGTTACTTCAACCCAGGCACAAAGCATGAATAAAATTGGTGTGGTATCCGCTGATGGTGCCAGTACGCTGGACGGACTGGAAGCAAAACTGGCTGAAAAAGCTGCTGCCGCAGGCGCTAGTGGTTACAGCATCACGTCCGCTGTCGGCAAAGACAAAATGAGCGGCACCGCGGTTATCTACAAATAACCAACAGAATTTTTGTAGTACCCAATGCTCCAACCCTCATTGACCCTGTTTGTTACCCTTTGTTTGCCCGTCCGTCACTGGACGGGCTTTTTTTTTGCCTACTGTTCCAGTTGTTGACGGAATTCCTGCAACACGGCATCCGACATGCCTATTTGCTGTGCCGCTTCGCAAATAGCCTGCCAGCTTCCGGCGTCAAGCGGGATCCCCTGAGCCAGTCGCTCCTGACGGGTTTTCACCTCCCACTCACCCGGTAACAGAATGGGCGCATCCTCAGCATGCGGCGACGCTTTTACCCATTCAGCAAAGGCCGAAACCTGATTATCGCAGTCCGGTGCGCCAAATAATTCCGGGTTAATAATGATAGTCGTCATGCAGTTAATAATGGCGTCAGCGCTATCCTGTAAACTTTCTTTGTGCGTTGTTTTACCACCAGAAAGTGCACCACCCATGATTTCGCACATTGCTGCCAGCGCATAGCCCTTGTGCTGGGCGAAAGTCAGTAGCGACCCAAGCGGCGAAACCTGCATGACAGCCGGATCGGTGGTCGGTACACCATCAGCATCGATCAGGCATCCCGCTGCAACCGGCTCCCCTTTATGCCATGCCACGCGCGTTTTTCCGAAGGCAATGGCGCTGGTAGCGTAGTCCAGCAGCAGCGGGAAGGCATTTTTACGCGGAAAAACAACGCAGAAGGGGTTGGTGCCAAAACGATTATCACGACCATTGAATGGTGCGACCATCGGAATCCCCACCACATTCACAAAGTGAACAGAGACAAAACCCGCTTCCGCACATTGCTCCGCCCAGTAGCCAATTCGCCCGATATGATGAGAGTTATGTAGCGCCACAGCTGCAATACCGTACTGGCGTGCTTTTTCAATACCCAGCGTGATGGCTTCATGCGCTGCCACCTGACCAAATGCACAATCGCCATCAAGCGTGATCACCGCCCCCGCATCTTTCACCACTTTCGCATGACGGTTGATCTGCAAATGCCCCTGAGAGAACGAGCGGATATAGCTTGGGATCATCCCAATACCGTGAGAGTCATGTCCGGCCAGGTTCGCGGCAATCAGATGATCGGCAACCAGTCGCGCTTCTTGCTCAACGCTTCCCATTTGGCGGAAAACGGCCTGAATAAAAGCGTGCAACGTTGGCACATGGAAGCGATGTCCACTGTTCATTGTTATCTCCTGTTATGTTGCGTGTTTGTTGTGTTTCTTATTTTTCAACAAACTATGCTGCGCCACGATGACCAGGAGATCAATAAACGTGCAGAAATTTCACGTTACAGGAAGGGGGAAGAGCCGACAGGTCAGGCAACGACCCGTCGGAAGAGTCAGATAATCAGAAGCATTGTTCGACGCGGGTAACCCCTTCAGCCAGCGTCCCGACTTCGCCGGTTGCCACCAGGCAGCACGCCATTTGAATTTTCAACGAGGCCGGTATCGGCTCGCTTCCGGCAAGACAACGCTCAATCCAGCGAGCCGTTGTTTCAGGATCTTTTGCCACTGGCAATGGCACCGGCTCGTCCGGCATATCACTCTGCCTGTCCTGCAATACCCGAACGCCGGAATAGTCTATCAAGCTTATCTGTGGGCAACGCTGAGGGTTGGCATACACTTCACCTTCCGTACCATGCATCAGCAGGCCACGCCCCCCGATATCGCCAAAGAATTTCGCCACCCGCGACACATATTCCGGGTGCGAAACACTGGAAAGGCGCAGCGCAACGTCCTCAGCAAACGGCGTGGCTAATTTCGCCAGCGTATGCGCACTGTTGCGTACGCCCATCCGCCAGCGCATCGCCAGCTGTTTCTCCAGTGGAGGACATAAGGCACTCACCGGGATAAACACCGGCTCATGCCCATCCAGTTTTGCCTGTGCCTGCCCGGCATGCAGCGTTGGCGCAATGCCCAGCAGTTCAAAAATGGTTTCCGTCAGTACGCGAGTCGGATCCTCACTGACACCGTGTACCACCACCGGGAAGCCCAGCTTATGCAGCAAAATGGCCAGCAGCGGGGTCAGGTTCGCCTGCTTACGCGCCCCGTTGTAGGTGGGAATAACAATTGGCATGGGTTTGGCGACAGGCGGTGTCAGACGAATAGTATGGTTTTGCATCGCCTCATAAAAACCGAGCATCTCCGCTTCCCCTTCCCCTTTGATACGCAGCGCAATTAATACGCCGCCCATCTCAAGATCGGGCACGTCGCCATTCAACATGTGGGTATACAGTCCGCGAGCGGTATCCTGGTCCAGGTCACGCGCGTGATTTTTTCCTCGCCCAATCTCTTTAATGATTTTGCGGTAATCCATCGAAAACTCCTTGCCTGTTGCTCACATCGTTAACGCCGCCGACGGCGCGTGGGTTTCGCTTTTTCTTTTGGTTTTACTATAACGTCTGGCACAGCAGGTTGCTCTATAGGAAAAATGGGTAACGCATTCAGTAAACGCTTACCATAGTTTTTGGTCAATAAACGCTTGTCATAAATAACCACTTCACCCCAGCAGCCGTGGCTACGAATGAGTCGCCCGACCTGCTGGATCAAATTGAACGACGCCGCAGGTAAACTCTGCACCTCAAAGGGATAACGATTCAGGCTTTTCAGCCACTCGCCTTCGGTAATCACCACCGGGCTGTCGATAGGTGGAAACGCAATTTTGTGGATATGCACCTGAGTCAGCAACTCGCCTTTCAAATCTAAGCCTTCGGCGAAAGACTGTAAGCCAACCAGCACGCTACGTTCACCGCTTTCCACTCGCTTACGGTGCAGCTCCACCAGACGATAACGCGGTTGATCGCCCTGTACCAGCAACAACAGGCGCAGATCGGTCACATGCTCAAGAAAACGCTGCATCGCGCGCCCGCTGGCAAACAGCACCAGCATGCCCTGATGTTTTTTGCTTTCCAGTTGCTCGCGAAAATAGGCCGCCATTTCCGCTATATGCTGCTCTTCATTATCAATCAATGGCTCATAGCGCATCTGAGGAATAACGATCTTGCCTTGCTCGACATGATTAAACGGTGAATCGAGCGCGACAAACCTGTCTCCTGCTTTTTCTTTCAGGCCGCTCATTTCCTGCAGGCGCGAGAAACTGTTGAGCGAGCGTAAGGTAGCTGAAGTGACAATAATATGCGGTACGCTGCGCCACAGCAGCCGTTCAAGCTGATCGCTGACGCGGATCCCCACGCAGTGGAACCAGACATGGATCTGTCCGTCACGCACATCGCGCGTCACCCATTTAGTCACCGGCGCACCTGATGATTGCGCAAGCGACGCCAGCCGCCACAGTTTGCTTTGCGCTTCAAACATGCCCAGCGCCCGATTCATCTGCAAAATGACCCGGTGCAGACGCACGATATCGTGGCTGCCGGTTTTTTCGCTGAGATCGTTGAGGAACAGTTCCGCCAGACCGCGCAACATTTCCGTCAACTTCGCCAGACGCTGACAAATTTCCATCACTTCCGCAGGCAACTCGCCCATTGCAAAGCGGTGTTCGGCCTCCTGCGTGGCGGGCAGATACAGATTGAGAATGTTGTTTAATGAAGCGATCAGTTCGTACAGTTCTTCGCAGTGGGCGTTCAGCCGCTCAGGATTAGCCAGCGGTGGCGTGGTTTTCGGACGGAACTGCTCCAGGCAGGTACCGACTAATTTGCTGAACAGATCCAACTGGAGTCGATACCAGGGTGCCGTAATTTCCGCACTCATTTCCAGCGCATCGCGTGCAACATCTGGCAAGTGGTGACCTTCATCAAGAACCAACAACAGGTTTTTCGGTTCCGGTAAAACGGCCTCGCTTTCCATAGCCGCCATCACCAGTGCGTGGTTCGCCACCACCACTTCAGCTTCCTGAATTTCCCGGCGGGCAACAAAAAATGGACATTCACGATAGTAGTGACAGTTACGGTTCAGACAACTGGCTTTATCGGTGCTCAGACGCTGCCAGAGTCCGTCGTCAATGGCGATATCCGTATGGTCGCGAAGCCCGTCCCACTTGTAGCTGTCGAGATCGCCTTTCAGCCTGGCACAGCGCTTTTGTTCTTCCTGGTTATTTGGCGTCAGTTCATCGTCGAGGAACGCCAGCAGATCCTGCTGATTAGGTTCGGTACTGGCTAATGCAGCTAAATTTCGTGGACAGACATAGCGTCCGCGACCAAAGGCAGCGGTAAAACGCAGATCAGGGATAATTTTTCGCAGCAGCGGCAGATCTTTACTGTAGATTTGATCCTGCAACGCAACGTTGGCGGTGCTGACCACCAGCGTTTTTTGTTCTTCACGCGCAATGGCAATACCGGGGATCAGGTACGATAACGTTTTCCCTACGCCAGTCGGTGCTTCAATCGCCAGATGCCGCCCTTCTTCTCCAGTCAGCGTTTTAGCGACATCAGCAATCATCTGCCGCTGTGGTGCTCGGGGAATAAAGTCGGGGATCTGTTCCTGAAGCGCCTTATACCAGGCGGCAATTTGCGCTTTTAGCGCAGCAGTTAATGCCATGAGAAAACCTGAAATACTGTATAAACAGCCACTATTGTGGCACATTTCAGGCGCTGGATGTACCTTTTTCCCCCAAACTGGAAAGCGCTTCGCAACTCGGGTTCACTTTGCCGGATGTCGGCTTACGCCTTATCCGGCCTGCATTTATACATATTGCAGGCCGAATAAGCGTATCGGTTAATAGTATCCCAGTAGCTTCCACCACAGCATACCCACGGCAAAAATGATAATCACATTCACCGTCACCACGCAGAGGTTGATTTTGTAAAAGCGCGGTCGTTCAAAATAACCTTGCGCAAAATAGATTGGGCCAGGTCCGCCGCCATACTCCGTATTACCCCACATCAGATTGCTGAAAATACCGAAGCAAATAGCCACCATCATCGGCGGTGCGCCTGCAGCGATCGCGGTGGCCGCAAAAGGTGCGTACAGCGCCGCTACATGTCCGGTCGCGGTTGCAAAGAGATAATGGACGTAAATATAGAGGATCCCCAACATAATAAAGGACTCTATCGCGCCAAATCCCTGAATACCGCTACCCAGTTTGATCGTCATCCATTTAATAAAGCCCAGATCGGCAAGCCCGGTCGCGAGGCTGATAATGACGCTAAACCAGATCACCGTATCCCAGGCCGCATGGTCATTGAGCAGGCTTTTCCAGCTCACGGCGCCCGAGGCGAACAGATAAGCAGCCAATCCCAGTCCGACTGACGTCGCAGACAATCCTGTGATCAAACTGGTGCCCCAGCCAACCAACGCCAGCACAAAGCCGAAAGCGACTTTTTTCTCGTTGCTGCTCATCGCGCCGAGTTCCCCCAGCGCCTGCTTACCCATCGCTTTTGCCTCTGGCGTGCGCTTAAGCTCAGGATCCAGCAACTTATAAACCAATAGCGGCATCAGGCAAAAACAAACCATCGCCGGGACCACTGCGGAAACAAACCACCCGCCCCAGGTTATCTCAACGCCTAATGAGGATTTCGCCAGGCTCGCCACCAGCGGATTCGCCGCCATCCCGGTGAGAAATATCGCCCCGGTAATCGGCGTAAACTGAAAGCACACCATGGTTAAGAAATCGCCAATACGTTTGCCCGTTACCCCAGGAGCCGAGCCCAGCACATCATTAATTGAACGCGTGATAGGGAAAATAATCCCCCCGGAACGCGCGGTCACCGACGGCATTGCCGGGGCCATAATCAGATCGGAAACCCCCAGCGAGTAGGCGATACCCAGACTGCTACCGCCAAAAAGCGACAGCATCTTATACGCAATACGTTTCCCCAGACCCGAGGTGACAAACCCCAGAGAAAGGACATAGGCGCAGAAGATGAGCCATACCGTGCCGGAAGCGAACCCGGAAAGCGCTTTCGCCTCTGGCAACGTTTTGGTAAAAATCACCACGCAAAGCGCAATCAACATGACCGCCCCCGAAGGGAGCGGTTGGGTCAAAATGGCGGCAATAGTGGCGGCAAAAATAGCAAACATATGCCAGGCCTGAGGCGTCAGCCCCTCAGGTACGGGATAAAACCAAATGATTCCGCCAATAGCCAGCGGTATCAGGAATGACAGAATGGATTTTCCCGTGACAGAATTCGTTGACATAAAAATATCCTTATTCCGTTAGCCCGAGATAATTCATTTCCGCGACATATATTTGGCCAGCACCTGATCGACCATCGCGGGTGCCATCCCCAGGTAATTTGCCGGGTCGGTCAGCTCCTCAATCAACTGCGGATCCAGACGTTCTGAGACTGACGGCATCGCATTCAGTACATCGGCCAGTCGTCCCCCCTGTTCATTAACGATACGGCAGGCGTCGTACACTACGTCATGCGCATCCTGACGGCCAATATATGGCGCCAAACCCATCATGACCGCTTCGGCCACAATCAAACCATTGGTCATACCGAGGTTACGTTTCATCGCCGCTTCATCAACCACCAGCCCCGCCAGCATAAAGTTGGCCTGATGCAACGCCCCCGCGCTGAGGACGAAACTTTCCGGGATAGCAATCCACTCGGCATGCCACGGCCCGGTTGCCCGTTCCAGGTCCTGTACCATCGCATCCAGCATGAGCCCTGCTTGCTGACGTACGCCTTTGGCACAGGCCAGCATCAGCTCACTGGAGATAGGGTTTCGTTTCTGCGGCATGGTGCTGCTGGCGCCGCGTCCTTTAACAAACGGCTCGTACAGTTCGCCAAACTCGTTTGATGCCATCAGCATCACGTCATAAGCGATCTTGCCCAGAGAACCAGTCATAACCGCCAGCAGGTTTACGGCTTCAGCAAAACCATCGCGCGCGACGTGCCAGGTAGACGTAGGTACATTGAGTCCCAGCTCTTCCATCATGGCTTTTTGTACCGCCAGCCCTTTATCGCCCAACGATGCCAGCGTACCGGCTGCGCCAGCAAATTCACCGACCAGCACACGTGGACGCGCCTGAGCAAGACGCTCGGCATGGCGTTCGAACATATCCAGCCAAATGGCAGCTTTATAACCGAAGGTCACTGGCAGCGCCTGCTGCAGATGAGTTCTCCCCGCCATTGGCGTATCGCGGTACCGACGAGCAAGATCGGCCAGCGCCGCACGAAGTTTGTCCATATCGGATTCGATTAATGCAAAAGCATCACGAATTTGCAGCACTACCGCAGTGTCCATAATGTCCTGGGTGGTCGCCCCCCAGTGCACGTAACCGCCGGACTCTCCGGCCTGTTTTGAAATCTGATGCACCAGCGGCAGGATCGGATAACCCACAATTTCGGTTTCATGACGCAGCAAATCAAAATCAAGCGTATCGGCATTGCATTTCTCAGCAATTTCCTGCGCCGCAGCTTCGGGTATCACGCCACAGCGTGCCTGGGCTTTAGCTAATGCCACTTCCACTTCCACGTATTTGCGCACCAGTTCGCGATCGTCAAACACCGCGCGCATTGCAGGTGTACCGAAAGAATCCCTGAACAGAACAGAATCAAGCACATTCGAAGCCATAAATCCCCCTGGAAAATCTGATAATGATAAGATGCGTGTTTCAGGCCGTTTGTTGGAAGAACAAAGACCACCACAATGTCCAGACATACAACAATGTCCGTACATTTAAATGTACGGACATTTATAGTATTTACGAGGAATGTATGGAATAGTCCGTACATATTTTTGTGATGAAGATCATTAATTTTTTGATGAAACTGCGATGAAAGAATCTCTGTACAAGCGAATAGCACGTGAACTGGCGCAGCAAATATCGGTGGGTACTTTTGCCCCAGGCTCGCTGTTTCCCACAGAAATGGAGCTGTGTGAAACATGGCAGGTCAGCCGCCACACCATACGAGAGGCATTGAGGGAATTAACGGAACAGGGGTTGATTTCACGCCGTAAAGGCGCAGGAACCCGCGTTTGCGAACCACAGGCAAACGGCGTCAACCACCCATTATCGCATCTTGAAGATCTGTTACTGTTGGCGAAAAACAATCTGCGCGTGATTAAAAAAATCGATGAAATTGTCGCGGATATTGAGCTTTCCCAGATGATTGGTTGTCCGCCGGGCTCCCGCTGGCTGCACATTGCCAGCACCCGCGAAGATGCGCAAAACCCGGACGCGCCAATCTGCTGGACCGACAGTTATGCCAGTACGGATTACGCCAAGCTGCGCGCTTACATCCGCAACGATCCACACTCGTTAATTAGCGATTTGATCGAAACCCATTACGGTATTAAAAGCCATGAGGTACATCAGACGATTACAGCCGTGGGCGTGCCTAAAAAGGTGGCGAAAATCCTCAACGTAGAACCTGATTCACCGGCGATGAGAATTGTGCGTCGCTATATGGACAGGGAAGGAAAGGTATTTGAAACGACGATTTCGATTCACCCGGCAGGACGGTATACCTGCTCAATCGTGCTGAAACCGCAGAGTTCAGGTGAGTAAAAAAACCTGCCGACATGGCAGGTTTTTCATTCAATTACTGTGCTGAAGACGGTCTGCGAGGACGACGTGGCGGACGAGGCTTATCGCCTGCCGGTTTGCCTTCACTGCTGCGCGGCTTCGCTTTTGGCGCTCCGCCATCCTGACGACGCGGTTGCTGCCCACGCCCTGCACCACCCTGTCCGCGGCCACCACCACCGCCACGCTGTTGGCGTCCGTTCTGGATCGGCTCAGCTTTGATGGACGGGTCCGGCTCGTAGCCCGGGATAGCAATACGTGGGATCTCTTTTTTCAGTAGCTTCTCGATATCACGCAACAGTTTGTGCTCATCGACGCACACCAGAGATAACGCTTCACCCGTTGCCGCCGCACGGCCGGTACGACCAATACGGTGTACATAATCTTCCGGCACGTTCGGCAGCTCGTAGTTCACTACGTGCGGCAGTTCTTCAATATCCAGTCCGCGCGCGGCGATATCGGTCGCCACCAGAACCCGAATATCACCGGATTTAAAATCGGCCAACGCACGCGTACGCGCACCCTGAGATTTGTTACCGTGAATGGCTGCACTGCGAATGCCGTCTTTATTCAGCTGTTCTGCCAGGTGGTTAGCGCCATGTTTGGTACGGGTAAAGACCAGTACCTGCTGCCAGTTACCCTGGCCAATCATCTGCGACAACAATTCGCGCTTGCGTTTTTTATCAACGAAATGAACGTGTTGAGTAACCTGCTCAGAAGCGGTATTACGACGAGCCACTTCAATTTCCAGCGGGTTATGCAGCAGCTTTTCAGCAAGCGCTTTGATGTCGTCAGAGAACGTTGCAGAGAACAGCAGGTTCTGACGTTTTGCCGGCAATTTTGCCAGTACGCGACGAATGTCATGGATAAAGCCCATATCCAGCATACGGTCCGCTTCATCCAGCACCAGGATCTCAATCTGATCCAGTTTGACCGCGTTCTGATGTTCCAGATCGAGCAAACGACCGGGAGTCGCCACCAGCACATCAACGCCGCCACGCAGTTTCATCATTTGCGGGTTAATACTCACACCGCCAAAAACCACCAGTGAGCGAATATTCAGATACTTACTGTAATCGCGGACGTTTTCACCAATCTGCGCAGCCAGTTCACGTGTTGGTGTCAGAATCAGCGCACGCACCGGGCGACGGCTTTTGCCATGCGGCTGATGGGTAATAAGATGTTGTAGCAGCGGCAGGGTAAAGCCTGCTGTTTTACCTGTACCAGTCTGGGCGCTGGCCATCAGGTCACGGCCTTCCAGCACTGCGGGAATTGCCTGCTGCTGAATAGGGGTTGGTTCACGGTAACCCTGCTCGGCAACGGCGCGCAAAATATCAGGATTTAAACCAAGGGAATCAAAAGACATAACTACTCCGAACCGCCCCGACCGTTACCGGTGTCGTTTTCAGGGAGATACTCGCAAAAGAGATGACAAAAACCACAATGTCATGAAGGGGCGGAGTGTAGCAGTTTTTGTGATGTACCGCATAAATTATCCCGCCAGCCGAAAAAACAAAATAAACCACCACACTGGACAATATCGAACATCAGTCATAATCTTAATCAATCGATTGATTAAGATTATGACCGTGCAATGAATACACCAACCATGACAACAAAAGGTGAACAGGCAAAGAACCAGCTCATTGCCGCCGCGCTGGCACAATTCGGTGAGTATGGCCTGCACGCGACGACGCGCGATATTGCCGCCCTGGCCGGGCAGAACATTGCCGCAATTACCTACTATTTTGGTTCAAAAGAAGATTTATATCTTGCCTGCGCCCAGTGGATTGCTGATTTTATCGGTTCACAGTTTCGTCCCCACGCAGAGGAAGCTGAGCGCCTGTTTGCCCAGCCAGAGCCGGATCGGGCGGCAATGCGCGAACTTATTCTGCGCGCCTGCAAAAATATGATCATGCTGTTAACCCAGGACGACACCGTTAATCTGAGTAAATTTATTTCGCGTGAGCAGCTTTCGCCCACCGCCGCTTATCAACTGGTGCACGATCAGGTACTCAATCCTCTACATACACACCTGACACGCCTGATTGCTGCCTATACTGGCTGCGATGCCAACGATACCCAAATGATCCTGCACACCCACGCCATACTCGGCGAGGTACTGGCCTTCCGGCTGGGTAAAGAAACCATACTGTTACGCACTGGCTGGTCACAATTTGATGAGGATAAAGCCGCGCTGATTTCCCAGACGGTCATCTTTCACATCGATCTTATTCTGCAAGGTTTAACGCAAAGGAGTCTGGACTCATGAAAAAACCTGTCGTTCTTGGGCTGGTTATCGCGACACTCGTGGCCGTGATTGCCGGTGGAACGTGGTGGTATCAAAGCCGACAAGATAACGGCCTGACCCTGTACGGCAATGTCGACATCCGTAGCGTCAACTTAAGTTTTCGTGTTGGTGGCAGACTGGCCTCGCTGGCCGTTGACGAAGGTGATGCCATTACCGCCGGTCAGGTGCTGGGCGAGCTGGACCATGCCCCATACGAAAACGCACTGATGCAGGCAAAAGCCAATGTCGCCGCTGCACAGGCGCAATACGACCTGATGCTGGCAGGGTATCGTGAGGAAGAGATCGCACAAACCGCAGCAGCCGTGAAACAGGCTCAGGCGGCATACGATTACGCACAAAACTTTTACAACCGCCAGTCAGGATTGTGGAAAAGTCGCACGATTTCCGCCAATGACCTGGAAAACGCCCGTTCTGCACGCGACCAGGCGCTGGCCACACTGAAATCTGCCCAGGATAAACTTTCGCAATATCGCAGCGGTAACCGCCCACAGGATATCGCCCAGGCGAAAGCAACACTCGAACAAGCTCAGGCCCAGCTGGCACAGGCTGAACTTGATTTGCATGATACAACTCTCACCTCACCGTCTGACGGCACGTTGCTAACCCGAGCGGTCGAACCCGGCAGCATGCTGAACGCGGGCGGCACCGTGCTTACACTATCGCTTACCCGTCCGGTCTGGGTTCGCGCCTATGTTGACGAACGTAATCTGAGCCAGGCACAGCCAGGACGAGAAATTCTGCTCTATACCGATGGCCGTCCGGATAAACCGTATCACGGTAAAATAGGCTTTGTATCTCCTACCGCAGAGTTTACGCCCAAAACGGTTGAAACCCCGGACCTGCGTACCGACCTGGTTTATCGCCTGCGTATTGTTGTGACAGATGCGGATGATGCATTACGCCAGGGGATGCCTGTCACGGTGAAACTCAGTGACGAGGCGCGGCATGAATGACGCCGTCATTACGCTTAGTGGACTGGTCAAACGCTTCAAAGGCCTGGAAAAGCCGGCGGTTGCACCGCTCGACTGTACCATTCACGCTGGCTATGTCACCGGTCTTGTAGGGCCAGACGGCGCAGGGAAAACGACCTTAATGCGTATGCTGGCGGGCCTGTTGAAGCCAGATGACGGTAGCGCGACAGTGATCGGTTTTGACCCGATAAAAGACGATAGCGCGTTGCATGCCGTGCTGGGCTACATGCCGCAAAAATTTGGCCTGTATGAAGACTTGACCGTCATGGAGAATCTCAATCTCTATGCCGATTTACGTAGCGTGACCGGTGAAAAACGCAAAGAGACCTTTGCCCGTCTGCTGGAGTTTACCTCACTGGAGCCATTTACCGGGCGTCTGGCAGGAAAGCTCTCCGGCGGGATGAAACAGAAGCTGGGTCTTGCCTGTACCCTGGTTGGTGAGCCAAAAGTTCTGTTGTTGGATGAACCAGGCGTTGGTGTGGACCCCATTTCTCGTCGCGAACTGTGGCAAATGGTGCACGAACTGGCCGGGGACGGCATGCTGATCCTCTGGAGCACTTCCTATCTTGATGAAGCCGAGCAGTGTCGTGATGTGCTGCTGATGAACGAAGGTGAACTGCTGTATCAGGGCGAACCGACCCGACTTACGCAAACCATGGCGGGACGTAGCTTTTTAATGAGCAGTCCGCAGGAAAACAACCGGAAGCTGCTGCAACGGGCGTTAAAACTGCCGCAGGTCAGCGACGGGATGATTCAGGGCAAATCTGTTCGACTGATCCTGAAAAAAGAGGCGACAGCGGATGATATTCGTCATGCCGATGGCATGCCGGAGATTAATATCACCGGGACTGCCCCACGCTTCGAAGACGCCTTTATCGATTTGCTCGGCGGAGCGGGAACCTCTGAATCTCCGCTGGGCGCCATCCTGCACAACGTGGAAGGAAAAGCGGGTGAAACGGTCATTGAGGCCAAAGCGCTGACCAAAAAATTTGGCGACTTTGCCGCCACCGACCATGTGGATTTCGCCGTACAGCGCGGTGAAATTTTTGGCCTGCTAGGGCCAAACGGGGCAGGCAAATCCACCACCTTTAAAATGATGTGTGGCCTGCTGGTCCCCACTTCCGGTAAAGCACTGGTGCTGGATATGGACCTGAAAGTCAGTTCAGGGAAAGCGCGCCAACATTTGGGCTATATGGCGCAGAAATTCTCCCTGTATGGCAACCTGACGGTTGAACAGAATCTGCGCTTTTTCTCTGGCGTTTACGGCCTGCGCGGTCGTGCGCAGAAAGAAAAAATTGATCGTATGAGCGAGGCGTTCGGCCTGAAAAGCATCGCCTCCCATGCCACTGACGAGTTGCCTCTGGGGTTTAAGCAGCGTCTGGCGCTGGCCTGCTCACTGATGCATGAACCCGATATCCTGTTCCTTGATGAACCGACCTCCGGGGTCGATCCCCTCACCCGCCGGGAGTTCTGGCTGCATATCAACAGCATGGTGGAAAAAGGCGTTACGGTGATGGTTACCACCCATTTTATGGACGAGGCGGAATATTGTGACCGTATCGGACTGGTGTATCGCGGTAAGCTGATTGCCAGCGGCACGCCGGACGATCTGAAAGCACAAGCCGCCGATAATGATACGCCGGACCCAACCATGGAACAGGCGTTTATTACGCTTATCAATGACTGGGATAAGGAGCATGCGCATGAGTAACCATACTCTTTCCTGGCGACGCGTGCGTGCGCTGTGTGTGAAAGAAACGCGCCAGATCGTTCGCGACCCCAGTAGCTGGCTGATTGCCGTGGTGATCCCGCTACTGCTGTTGTTTATCTTCGGCTACGGCATTAACCTCGACTCCAGCAAGCTTCGGGTGGGGATTCTGCTCGAACAACAGAGCGAAGAGGCACTGGACTTTACCCACGCCATGACCGGCTCGCCATATATTGATGCCACCATTAGCGATAGCCGCAAGGAATTGATTGAGAAGATGCAGGCCGGGCGAATTCGCGGACTGGTGGTTATCCCGGTAGATTTTGCTCAGCAGATGGCGCGGCCAAACGACATCGCCCCGATCCAGGTGATCACCGATGGCAGCGAACCCAACACAGCTAACTTTGTGCAGGGCTATGTGGAAGGCATCTGGCAGATTTGGCAAAAACAACGGGCGGAAGATCGGGGAGAATCATTCGAGCCGCTGATTGACGTGCAAACGCGCTACTGGTTTAACCCGGCGGCCATCAGCCAGCACTTTATTATTCCTGGCGCAGTCACCATCATTATGACGGTGATTGGCGCGATCCTCACCTCATTAGTGGTTGCGCGAGAATGGGAACGCGGGACGATGGAAGCACTGCTCTCTACTGAAGTGACCCGCGTCGAATTACTGCTGTGCAAACTGATCCCCTATTACTTTCTTGGCATGCTGGCGATGCTGCTCTGCATGCTGGTGTCGGTGTTTATTCTTGGTGTTCCCTACCGCGGTTCGCTGCTGATCCTGTTTTTTATCACCAGCCTGTTCTTGCTCAGCACGTTAGGGATGGGATTGCTGATCTCCACCATCACCCGCAATCAGTTTAACGCCGCACAGGTGGCACTGAACGCCGCTTTCCTGCCGTCGATTATGCTGTCGGGATTTATCTTCCAGATAGACAGCATGCCGGCAATTATCCGCGCGGTGACCTACATTATCCCCGCCCGTTATTTTGTCAGTACCTTGCAAAGCCTGTTTCTGGCGGGAAATATTCCGGTAGTGTTGATTATCAACGTGCTGTTTTTAATCGCTTCGGCGGTGATGTTTATTGGTCTGACGTGGCTTAAAACCAAACGTCGGCTGGATTAAGGGGACAGGCATGTTTCATCGCTTATGGACATTAATTCGCAAAGAGCTGCAATCGCTACTGCGCGAGCCGCAGACACGCGCAATCCTGATTTTACCGGTGCTGATTCAGGTCATCCTGTTTCCGTTCGCTGCAACACTGGAAGTGACCAACGCCACTATCGCCATCTATAACGAAGACAACGGCAAACATTCGGTGGAGTTAACCCAGCGTTTTGCCCGCGCCAGCGCCTTTACTCATATCCTGCTGCTGAAAAATCCGCAGGAGATCCAGCCCACCATCGACACGCAAAAAGCACTACTGCTGGTGCGTTTTCCGGCCGATTTTTCGCGCAATCTGGATACCTTCCAGCAGGCGCCCATGCAGCTAATCCTCGACGGGCGTAACTCTAACAGCGCGCAGATCGCCGCAAATTATCTGCAGCAGATCGTCAAAGAATACCAGCAGGAGCTGATGGAGGGTAAAGCTAAACCGAACAACAGTGAACTGGTGGTGCGTAACTGGTATAACCCGAATCTGGATTATAAATGGTTCGTGGTGCCGTCACTGATCGCCATGATCACTACCATTGGCGTAATGATCGTCACCTCGCTGTCGGTTGCCCGCGAGCGCGAACAAGGTACGCTGGACCAACTGCTGGTTTCCCCGCTCACCACCTGGCAGATTTTCATCGGTAAAGCGGTGCCTGCGCTGATCGTTGCCACTTTTCAGGCCACCATCGTGCTGGCAATTGGCATCTGGGCGTATCACATCCCCTTTGCCGGCTCGCTGGGGTTGTTCTACTTTACGATGGTGATTTATGGGTTGTCGTTGGTGGGCTTTGGTTTACTGATTTCATCGCTGTGCTCAACACAGCAACAGGCATTTATCGGCGTTTTTGTCTTTATGATGCCCGCAATTTTACTCTCAGGGTACGTCTCTCCGGTCGAAAATATGCCGGTATGGTTGCAGAACCTGACGTGGATAAATCCTATCCGCCATTTCACGGACATCACGAAACAGATTTACCTGAAGGATGCGAGTCTGAAGATTGTCTGGGGAAGTTTGTGGCCGCTTTTGGTTATTGCGGCCACAACCGGTTCAGCGGCGTATGCGATGTTTAGACGCAAAGTGATGTAGTTTCTTGTCTTTCGCCAGCAGTGAGACCACTGCGGGGCCGGCAAGGATAACCAGTCCCGCCAGTGCCAGTAACACGTTATTTTGCAGCACGCGGGACAGCAGCCACAGTACGATCATCGCCGCACCGAAATACCACGTGGTCGTGAGTTCTTCCAGCACATCGGCCACATCGCGCCAGCGCTGCTCATGATGACGCTGTAACGCCAGCATCAGTAAAACTGTTACGCCATAAATGACGCATAATCCCAGACCGACGCGCACCAGCGTGCCACTCATCCAGCCAATTACCAGCAACGCCACTACCAGTAAATGCAACACAATCTGCCAGCAACTAAGACCCGTTGCGACACGAACACGTTGTTGCCACCTCATGGCTTTTCTCCTGAAGGATTTTTAACTAATTATTCAGAGTACCGGACTTTACGGAAAATTCCGTAACACCGCATCCTTTTGTGACGCCGACTACACTATTTAAAAGAAAAATGACGCCGACAGGAGACCCATGACCGAACCAACCAATCGATTTTCATTCAATGTGCTCACTATTAATACGCATAAAGGTTTTACCGCCTTTAACAGACGCTTTATTTTGCCTGAGCTACGTGATGCCGTCAGGACGGTCGGTGCGGATATTGTGTGTCTGCAGGAAGTGATGGGAGCGCACGACATTCACCCGCTGCATGTGGAGAACTGGCCGGATACCACACACTACGAATTTCTGGCTGATACGATGTGGAGCGACTTTGCCTACGGGCGTAATGCCGTTTATCCACAAGGGCATCACGGCAATGCGGTATTGTCACGTTATCCCATCGAACATGATGAAAATCGCGATGTTTCAGTCGGGGGAAGTGAAAAACGCGGCGTGCTTTACTGTCGCATCGTGCCGCCAATGTTACCTCGCCCTATCCATGTGATGTGCGTACATCTTGGGTTACGTGAAGCTCATCGCCAGGCACAGTTGTCAATGCTGGCCGATTGGGTGAATGCCCTGCCCGATGACGAACCTGTCGTCGTCGCTGGGGATTTCAACGACTGGCGGCAAAAGGCTAATCACCCGTTGAAAGCCCAGGCCGGTCTTGAAGAGATTTTTACCCGGGCCCACGGACGCCCGGCGCGAACCTTTCCGGTGCATTTGCCGCTACTGCGCCTCGACAGGATCTACGTAAAAAATGCCAACGCCAGTACGCCAACTGCGCTGGCGCTCCACAACTGGCGACATTTGTCTGACCATGCCCCCCTCAGCGCGGAGATTCATTTATGAAAAATGGCTGGCGTGAAGGCAATCAAATTCAGCTACTGGAAAATGGCGACCAATACTATCCCGCCGTCTTTGAAGCTATTGAGCAGGCACAACAAAAGATAATCCTTGAGACCTTTATCTGGTTTGAAGATGAAGTCGGAATACGGCTGCATGCTGCGCTGTTGAGAGCCGCTCAACGCGGGATTAAAGCAGAAGTGCTGCTGGACGGCTACGGTTCACCAGATCTCAGCGATCGTTTTGTCGACGAATTGACCGCCGCCGGAATTGTTTTTCGTTATTACGATCCGCGCCCTCGCCTGCTGGGCATGCGCACTAACCTGTTTCGGCGGATGCATCGCAAAATAGTCGTGATTGACGATCGCGTCGCCTTCGTCGGCGGAATTAATTATTCCGCCGAACATATGTCTGATTATGGCCCTGAAGCCAAGCAGGATTATGCCGTGCGGGTTGAGGGTCCTATCGTGGTCGATATCCTGACATTTGTACTGGAAAACCTGCCAGGACAAAGCGCCGTACGCCGCTGGTGGCGGCGCCATCATCGGGCGATTGAGAATCGTCAACCTGGCGAAGCGCAGGCGCTATTTGTCTGGCGCGATAACGAAGAACATCGCGATGATATTGAACGTCATTATCTGAAAATGCTGACTCAGGCCAGACGGGAAGTGATCATTGCCAATGCCTATTTCTTCCCAGGTTATCGACTGCTGCATGCGCTGCGCAAAGCTGCACGACGCGGGGTACGGGTGAAGCTTATCGTCCAGGGGGAGCCGGATATGCCGATTGTAAAGGTTGGTGCTCGCCTGCTGTACAACTATCTGGTGAAGGGCGGCGTCCACGTTTATGAATACCGACGCAAACCCCTTCATGGCAAAGTGGCACTGATGGACGATCACTGGGCAACGGTTGGCTCCAGCAATCTCGACCCACTCAGCCTGTCGCTCAACCTGGAAGCAAATATCATTATTCATGACCGCGCCTTTAACCAGACCCTGCGTGACAATCTGGACCCTATTATTGCGCAAGACTGCAAACGCGTTGATGAATCCATGCTTCCAAAACGCACCTGGTGGAATCTGACCAAGAGCGTGATGGCATTCCACTTTTTGCGCCATTTTCCGGCGCTGGTCGGCTGGTTACCCGCACACACTCCACGCCTTGCCCAGGTTGAGCCGCCTGCCCAGCCCACTATGGAAACACAGGATCGCATTCAGGCAGAAGATGCCGGAGGGAAACCCTGATGGCAAAATCTCATCCGCGTTGGCGGTTAGCGAAAAAAATCCTCACCTGGCTATTTTTTATAGCAGTCATCGTGTTACTGGTTATTTATGCCAGCAAGGTGAACTGGGAAGAGGTGTGGACGGTTATCCGTGATTACAATCGGCTCGCCCTGCTCAGCGCGATTGGACTCGTGATCGTCAGCTATTTGTTCTATGGCTTTTATGACCTGCTTGGACGGTATTATTGCGGGCATAAACTGTCAAAACGCCAGGTAATGCTGGTATCGTTTATCTGTTACGCCTTCAACCTGACATTAAGTACCTGGGTCGGTGGTATTGGGATGCGCTATCGGCTCTACTCGCGCCTTGGATTGCCGGGAAGTACTATCACGCGCATTTTCTCGCTCAGTATTACCACCAACTGGCTGGGCTACATCCTGCTGGGCGGTTTTATTTTTACCTTCGGCGTCGTTCAGTTACCCGCGCATTGGTATATCGATGAGCTTACGCTACGCATTCTGGGCGTGTCGCTGCTGCTGATTATTGTCGTGTATCTGTGGTTTTGCGCATTTGCCAAACATCGCCACATCACGATTAAAGGTCAAAAACTGGTACTTCCATCATGGAAATTCGCCCTTATTCAGATGGCAATATCCAGTACCAACTGGATGGTCATGGGGGCAATTATCTGGCTGCTGTTAGGCCAGGGCGTGGATTATTTCTTTGTACTCGGGGTGCTACTGGTGAGCAGTATTGCCGGGGTGATCGTGCACATTCCTGCGGGGATCGGTGTACTTGAAGCCGTATTTATCGCCTTGCTGGCAGGAGAAGAGACCTCGCAAGGCTTGATCATCGCCGCCCTGCTCGCGTACCGGGTGCTCTACTATTTTATTCCGTTGCTGCTGGCGCTGGTGTGTTATCTGGTACTGGAGGGTCGGGCGAAAAAGCTGCGGGTAAAGAACGAGAAGGCGATGGCAAAATAGCCGTGAGATTTATTGCCGGATAGCATTGTTAACACCGCCATCCGGCAACAGATATTTAACGACGATTGCCGAAAATACGCAGCAGCATCAGGAACAGGTTGATGAAGTCCAGATACAGCGTTAACGCCCCGAGAATCGCGTATTTACGCAGGTTAGAGCTGTCACGCAAGTCGATCTGCTCGCCGATATTTTTCAGCTTTTGCGTGTCATAGGCAGTCAGGCCGACAAACACGATCACTCCAATGTAGGTCACCGCCCACATCAGCGCTTCACTCTTCAGCCAGAAGTTAACCAACGAAGCCAGCACTATGCCGATCAACGCCATAAACAACATATTGCCGAAACCACTGAGATCGCGTTTGGTGGTGTAACCATACAGACTCATGATGCCGAACATTCCGCCGGTAACCACAAAGGTGCTGGCGATAGACGAGTAGGTATAAACGATAAAGATACTCGACAGCGTTAGGCCGGTTAATGCCGAGTAGAGCATGAACAGCGTGGTCGCCATTCCGGCACTGAGCTTTTGCACCATGCCCGAAAGAACAAACACCAGCGCAAGCTGGGCAATAATCAGCCCAAAGAAGGTAATTTTGCTTGAGAAGACAAACATCATTACCGCTGGCGTATTCGCCGCATACCACGCAATAAAGGCCGTCAGTAACAACCCACAGGTCATCCAGCCGTACACCTGCGCCATATACGTTTGCAGACCGGAACGGGCCTGTACAATAGAATCGGATCGTGGGAATCGGTCCATGACAATCTCCTGAATCAGTATGAGCCTACAACAATTGTACTCTACCAGCGTTTTGCTGCTTGTTTATCGCTGTCACGGGCGTCCACCCAACGTTCGCCTTCCGGCGTTGCTTCACGCTTCCAGAACGGCGCGCGAGTCTTCAGATAATCCATAATGAACTGGCCGGCATCAAACGCGCTGCTGCGATGTGCGCTGGTTACGCCGACGAAGACGATTTCATCCCCAGGCCACAGTTCGCCGATGCGATGTATAACCGTTACGCGACCTAACGGCCAGCGTTCACGCGCCTCTTCGACGATTTCTGCCAGCGCTTTCTCGGTCATGCCTGGATAGTGTTCCAGCGTTAACGCCTTTACGCTGTCGCCGAGGTTGTGGTTCCGGACTTTACCGGTGAAAGTGACCACCGCGCCATCTTCGTCGCGCTCTGCCAGCCAGGGATATTCTTCCCCGACGCTAAACGGAGCATGTCCAACAACAATTCGCGTTTCAGCCATCTCAGCCTCCGGTTACCGGCGGGAAGAAGGCGACTTCATCTCCCGCTTTAACGGGATAATCAAAGCTGACCAGCGTCTGGTTAACCGCAGCCAGCAGTTTGCCGTCTTCGAGAGCCAGCGCCCAACGATCGCTTTTGGCGGCCAGATGCTGGCGCAGCGCCTCTACCGTAGGAAATTCTGCTGTGACGTCTAACGCATCCGTGTCCACCAGTTCACGTACCTGGGCAAAGAAAAGAACTTTAATCATGCGCATCCACCTTAAAATCTCCCGACTTGCCGCCGCTTTTCGCCAACAGCCGCACCGGACCAATCACCATATCCTTTTGTACCGCTTTGCACATGTCGTATATGGTCAACGCAGCCACCGATGCCGCCGTTAAAGCTTCCATTTCGACACCGGTTTTACCGGTCAGACGACACAGCGACTCAATGCGCACACGGTTGTGCTCCGGCTCGGCGCGCAGATTAACTTCAACCTTGCTGAGCATCAGTGGGTGGCACAACGGGATAAGATCCCAGGTGCGTTTGGCCGCCTGGATACCGGCAATTCGGGCCGTAGCGAAAACGTCGCCTTTATGGTGGCTACCGTCGATAATCATTGCCAGAGTTTCGCTGCGCATGGTGACGAATGCTTCAGCACGCGCTTCACGTACGGTTTCCGCTTTGGCGGAGACATCCACCATGTGCGCTTCGCCAGCGGCGTTAATATGAGTCAGTTGCGACATACTTATTTCTTCAAATGTGGGTGGAAATTACACGGACGTGTACGGGCATCAAGCTGCGGCGCAATAATGTTTTCCCAGGCGGTACGACACGCTTTAGTCGAACCCGGCATAGCGAAAATCAGCGTTTTATTGGCGACCCCGGCAATCGCACGGGATTGCAGCGTCGCAGTACCAATCTCTTCAAAAGAGAGCATACGGAACACTTCGCCAAAACCTTCGACTTCTCTGTCAAACAACGGCTGCAGCGCTTCCGGCGCCTGGTCTCCTTCAGTCAACCCCGTGCCACCAGTAATGAGCACTACCTGCACGTCGTCGCTGGCAATCCAGGCAGACACCTGGGCGCGAATAGCGTAACGGTTCTCTTTGACAATTGCCTTATCAACAATCTGATGACCTGCTTCCAGTGCAGAGTCACGCAAATAATGACCTGAAGTGTCGTCTTCTTCACCACGACGGCTGGAAACAGTAAGAATAGCAATGCGTGTCGGGATAAATTCAGCGCTTACCTGACTCATCTTTAATCTCCTTTTTGTAGATTATCCACCGATATATGAGAGGTTCTGGGTTATGCCGGTATTGTTCTGATGCAGGAAGTGGGTTTGCTTTTTCTCTAGCAGCGCGGCAGAGATGCGCTCTTCCAGCGCTTGCTGCTGCGCATCATCCTCCAGCAAATCACGCAGGCTAACGCCGCCTTCACCAAATAAACACAAATGAAGTTTGCCGACAGAAGAAACGCGCAGACGGTTACAGGTGGCGCAGAAGTCTTTTTCATAAGGCATGATCAGGCCGATCTCGCCGGCATAATCAGGATGACAGAAAACCTGCGCCGGACCGTCGCTGCGCTGGCGTAGCTGGTGGATCCAGCCGCGACGCAGCAGTTCATCGCGCAGAACCTGCCCGGAGATATGGTGTTTACGAAAGAGAGAACTGCCTTCGCCGGTTTCCATCAGTTCAATAAAGCGCAACTGGATTGGACGCGGCTGGATCCAGGCAAGGAAGGTATCCAGTTGATGATGGTTCACGTCGCGCATCAGCACGGTGTTCACTTTCACTTTTTCAAAACCGGCATCAAATGCGGCATCAATACCAGCCATTACCTGCTGAAATTTGTCCTGTCCGGTAATGGCGTGAAACTGGCGAGCATCAAGGCTGTCGACGCTGACGTTCAGCGCCGTGAGTCCCGCTTCGCGCCAGGTAGCGGCATCCCGCGCCAGACGGTACCCGTTGGTGGTTACCGCAATCTGACGGATAGCGTCATTTTCACGCACGGCGGCGATGATGTCGGTAAAGTCGCGACGCAAGGACGGTTCGCCTCCCGTCAGACGCACTTTTTCCGTTCCCAGGCTGGCGAACGCACGTGTGACACGACGAATTTCATCAACGGTCAGAAAGCCGTTATTGGTAACGCCGCCGGGTTTATAGCCATCCGGCAGACAGTAGGTGCAACGAAAGTTACACACATCGGTAATCGACAAACGTAAGTAGTAAAACTTACGAGCGAAAGCATCAGTAAGTTGAGAGCCCATGTACACCTTTCCAAATACGGGAGGCGAAGTCATTTCTTCCTGCGCCCTGGTGACAATCTCATATAAGCATTGTCACGGCCAAAGCACCGTATCATTTGACCCAGGTGCAGTGGCTAGAGTGTTTATTGTGGTTATGCCGATACTAGCGTGTAAATGGTAGTTTTGCCATGTACACTCTCGCTGTATAAACATGTATATAACGACATGATCGTGCATTTTCGCTACAGAATAAGTAAAAACCACACTTTTGCATTGATATACATCATCTTGTCGTAAGGTGAGCCTCGTCAGAAAGAGGTAGATCACAGAAAATTTTTTCTCTGAAACCCGCTGGCTAATTGCTGAAAACACGCAATTTACGCTACTGTACGCTGATCAATTGATATCAGGAAAATATATGCGTACTCGCACGCTGGCGGATCTGGATCGCGTTGTCGCTCTCGGCGGAGGGCATGGATTAGGACGCGTTCTCTCTTCACTTTCCCCTTTAGGCTCACGCCTGACGGGCATTGTTACCACCACCGATAATGGCGGTTCCACAGGCCGTATTCGGCGCTCCGAAGGGGGTATTGCCTGGGGAGACATGCGTAACTGCCTGAACCAGTTAATTACCCAGCCAAGCGTCGCATCCGCCATGTTTGAGTACCGTTTTGGCGGTAATGGCGAGCTTTCCGGGCATAACCTCGGAAATCTGATGTTAAAGGCGCTGGATCACCTGAGCGTGCGGCCTCTGGAAGCCATCAATTTAATTCGCAGTCTACTGAAAGTGGATGCGCATTTAATTCCGATGTCAGAGCTGCCGGTGGATCTTATGGCTATCGACGATCAGGGACATGAGGTCTATGGCGAAGTGAATATTGATCAGCTCACTATTCCCCCTCAGGAGTTGATGCTTTCGCCAAAGGTCCCGGCCACGCGGGAAGCGATTGAAGCTATCGCGGAAGCGGATTTGATTCTGATAGGACCGGGCAGCTTTTACACCAGCCTGATGCCGATCCTGCTGCTCGATGAACTGGCGCAGGCATTGCGTCGCACTCCGGCACCGATGGTTTATATTGGCAATCTGGGGCGTGAATTAAGCCTGCCAGCCGCCAGCCTGACGCTCAGAGATAAGCTGGCAATCATCGAACAGTACGTCGGGAAGAAGGTCATTGATGCGGTAATTGTGGGGCCGAAGGTGGACGTTTCAGCCGTTACTGACCGCATTGTGATTCAGGACGTGCTGGAAGCCAGCGATATTCCTTATCGCCACGACCGCCAGCTATTGCACACCGCGCTGGAAAAAGTAGTACAGGCTTTAGGCTGAGCGAATTTGCCTGATGACGCTTATCAGGCCTACACCGACCTTGACGTTTGTAGGCCGGATAAAGGGTTTACCCCGCCATCCGGCAACGCGTTAAGACGCCGCAATAAACAGCTCGCGAAGCTGATGCAACTGGTCACGGATCTGTGCTGCCTCTTCGAACTCCAGGTTCTGCGCATGCTGCATCATCAGCCCTTCCAGCTCATGGATTTTCTGCTGCAGCGCCTTCGGCGTCATATCCAGCTCAACTACCTCGGACTTCGCCCCGGCGCGAGACTTCCCTCTGCCTTTGGCTTTTGTTTTGGCAATATTCTGACCCAACGCCAGAATATCGACCACTTTCTTGTTCAGCCCCTGAGGAGTAATACCGTGCTCTTCGTTGTACTGCTGCTGCTTCTCGCGACGACGTTCGGTTTCACTAATCGCCTTCGCCATCGAGGCGGTAATTTTATCGCCGTAGAGGATCGCTTTTCCGTTGATGTTACGTGCCGCACGACCAATGGTCTGGATAAGCGATCGCTCAGAACGCAGGAACCCTTCTTTATCTGCGTCCAGAATAGCCACCAGAGAGACCTCAGGCATGTCCAGGCCCTCACGTAACAGGTTGATGCCGACTAACACGTCAAACTCGCCCAGGCGCAGGTCACGGATGATTTCCATCCGCTCCACGGTGTCGATGTCCGAGTGCAGATAGCGCACTCGCTCGCCGTGCTCTTCGAGGTATTCCGTGAGATCTTCCGCCATCCGTTTGGTCAGCGTCGTGACCAGTACGCGCTCATTAATCGCCGCGCGGATACGAATTTCAGAGAGCAGATCGTCGACCTGCGTCGCTACCGGACGCACCTCAATAACCGGATCCAACAGACCGGTTGGTCGTACGACCTGATCGACCACTTCATCACCGGATTTCTCCAGTTCATAATTACCTGGTGTCGCAGACACATAGATGGTTTGCGGCGCCAGTGCTTCAAACTCTTCAAACTTCAGCGGGCGGTTATCCAGCGCAGACGGCAGACGGAAACCGTACTCGACCAGCGTCTCTTTTCGCGCCCGGTCGCCGCGATACATCCCGCCAATTTGCGGAATGGTGACGTGGGATTCATCCACTACCAACAGACCGTCGGCTGGCAGGTAATCAAACAACGTCGGCGGCGGCTCGCCTGGCCCTCGCCCGGACAAATAACGGGAATAGTTTTCAATGCCAGAGCAGTATCCCAGTTCGTTCATCATTTCCAGATCGAACTGCGTACGCTGGCTTAAGCGCTGTTCTTCCAGTAGTTTGTTGTTCGCCAGCAGGTTTTTACGTCTTTCGGCCAGCTCGACTTTAATGTCTTCCATGGCCTGCACAATGCGTTCGCGAGGCGTCACGTAGTGTGTTTTAGGATAGATGGTGTAGCGCGGGATGGTTGATTCAACCTGCCCGGTCAGCGGGTCAAACAATGACAGACGCTCAACTTCTTCATCAAACAGCTCCACGCGCAGCGCAATATCGTCAGACTCAGCCGGGAAGATGTCGATCACTTCACCGCGCACACGGAAAGTACCGCGCTGGAATGCCTGATCGTTACGGGTATATTGCAACTCCGCCAGACGGCGCAGAATGGCCCGCTGATCGATAATCATCCCCACCGTCATGTGCAGCATCATTTTCAGATACAAGTCCGGGTCACCCAAACCATAGATCGCGGAAACCGAGGCCACGACCACCACATCCCGACGCTCCAGCAGCGCCTTGGTCGCCGACAGTCGCATCTGCTCAATATGCTCGTTTACCGACGCATCTTTCTCGATAAACGTATCAGAACTCGGCACATACGCTTCCGGCTGATAATAGTCGTAGTAGGAGACAAAATACTCAACCGCATTATCCGGAAAGAACTCTTTCATCTCACCATATAGCTGGGCTGCCAGCGTCTTGTTAGGCGCCAGCACCATTGTGGGACGCTGTAAGTCAGCTATCACGTTGGCAATGGTGAATGTTTTTCCCGACCCCGTTACGCCCAGCAGCGTTTGATGCGCAAGCCCATCCTCCAGCCCTTCTTCCAGGCGACGAATCGCCTCAGGCTGATCGCCAGAGGGTTTAAAAGCGGAATTCAGTTTGAACGGTTTACTCATGAGCAGCTACCTGAAGCAATGGGCGGGCAGGTGTGTAATTTTACTCGCAGTCGTACATTTTGCCAGTAAAATATACTGGATGAAAAAACAGTAACGCGCCAGAATATATCTGTTACGCCATCAGAAAGCCCGTCACTGTGGACGAAAATTTTGGCGCTGACGAGATAAAACACCAGTAAAAATGTGTTATCCCCAGACCAATGACTTTTTTAACATTTGTCAAGCTACCGGATGAAAGTTTTGTGGCAACGCATGACACTTCTGCGACAGCCATTGATTTTATCTAACAATTTGTATTTAAATGACTATTCTCTCGAGACGTCTTTCGCACCAATTTAGTCGCAAGCCGCGTCTTCTCTCGCTTACATTGTGTTTTCTAACTCTAATGCACAAGGTTATCCACAGGAATAGTGGATAACTGCCTCCAGCCCGTACTGACTGCCGCCTGGCGAAAACACATCTATGGTCTTTTCTGGGGTAATAAAAAAAAATTATCGCTAATTTTTGATATTTATCAGCTAACGAAGCGACCTGCAGCAGCCGAGATCTTGCTCGCATTTTCATCATTTTGCTATCTGCACCACCATGACGCTCACAAGCACTGGCAATGTGCACCCTGGTGCCGGAAATCATCTCTGTGCTTTGTCATTTAATGTACGCAAATCGCTTATCACGCTGTTTATCTCCCTGGCTCCTCTTCTGGCAAGAGATTTGCACTTTTCTTCCCACTCCCTGCTCGTGGGGCGGATAACATCATGATGGAGAAAATCTATGCTAAGTCTTCGCGCAGTGAATCACTATTACGGTAATCAGCACACGCTATGGGATGTGGATCTCGACTTGATGCCCGGTAAGTGTACTGGCGTGCTGGGACTGCCAGGTATGGGAAAAACCACACTGGTGAATTGCATCACCGGTAATTTACCTATCGAAAGTGGCACCATGTTCTGGCATCAGGCCGGTGCGCCACCGCGCGATCTGCGTCCAATCCCCGCGGCCAGTCGCATCGCGCTGGGTATTGGCTACGTTTCACAAGAGCGGCGTATTTTTTCGCAACTGACGGTAGAAGAGAATCTGCATATTGCGCGTAAGGCGGTTGGCGAAAGCGAGGCAATGAGCAGCAGCGATATTTACCGCCTCTTCCCACAGTTGTACGTTCTGCGTCGCAGCAAAGGGGCGATACTGTCAGATGACAATCAGTACCAGCTGGCACTCGCCAGCGCTCTGGTTACGCGCCCACGTCTGCTGATCCTCGATGAACCGACGCGGGGGACGGGCCAAGCGTATATCCACAAGCTGGGAAATTTGATCGTGCGGCTGAGCCAGGAGCTGGGCATCGCGATTATGCTTGCGGAGCAAAGCTTGCCATTCATTCGCCGGGTCGCCGACTGCTATTGCCTGTTGCATCGCGGGCGCAATGTCGCACAGGGAGCGATGACACAACTCAACGATCCGCTTCTCAACGACTGGGGAACGCCAGAGATAAAACGCTAAGATCGATATATTGCCCTGTCGATACCCGCAGCGGATCTTCCGCCAGCCATGGGATCTCTCCTAGCAACGGTGCCGGGAGAGAACGCGTCAGCGTCGCCATATATTCAGCGTGACGTTTACCCGGCGGCATCACGTCATTAGCGACCCATCCGGCAAGCGTCAGGCCAGCCTGCAGCACCGCCTGCGCGGTCAGGATGGCGTGGTTGATACAACCAAGCTTCACGCCAACGACCAGAATGACCGGCAATTGCTCCGTTTGTACCCAGTCAGCAAAACTCAGCGTCGGCGAAAGCGGTGTAAACCATCCACCAGCCCCTTCCACCAGCACCCAGTCAGCCTGCTCTTCAAGCGCACGTAAACCGGCAGACATCACCGGGGCCAAAATCGGTCTTCCTTCGTCAGCGCTGATAATATGTGGCGAAGTGGGTTCAGCGAAGGTATACGGATTAATATCCACATACTCTATCTCCAGCGTACTGTTGCGCTGCAGCGCCAGAGCATCACTGTTACGCAGGCCATCAGCGGTCATTTCACTCCCCGAAGCCACTGGCTTATACCCGACCACCCGGTACCTCCTCTCTGCGGCTGCCTGTAACAGTGCGCAGCTGGCGACGGTTTTACCTACCTCGGTGTCCGTCCCGGTGACAAAATACGTTTTAGTCACGTTGAATCACTCCCAAAAAAAGATGATACGTCAGCGGGTATCTCCCCTGCTGACAGGGCCAGGCTAACTGTAACTGGTGTAGCTGTGAGCGGGTCAGCACACGCTGTTCACGACCTTCATGCAAATGCGTTGCTCCGATACCTTTGAGCGAACGCATCGCGCTCAGTGCGTCGTCAAACCATAACGTCACGGCATGGGTGTGGTAGCCAGCATCCCAACCATGCAGGGCATTTTTAAGTTGCTCCACAGACAAAAAATTATTGGCATGCGCCCGGTTATCTACAGCCTGCCATGCCTGACGCAACTCCGGCATGGAGCCGTGTACCAGCGTACTAAAAGCCACCGTCCCGCCAGGGCGTACAACCCGGTAAAGCTCGCTTAACGCGCTGCGTAAATCACCACACCACTGCACGGCCAGGTTGCTCCAGGCCAGGTCGAAGGTCGCTGTATCCTGCGGAATGGCTTCGATATCCGCCATCAGATAGTGATGGGCAACATTTTGTCGTTGCGCCTCCGCCAGCATCTGAGGCGAAAGATCCAGGGCGGTGACATCACACCCCCGCACCCGCCAGTAAAGACTCATGCGTCCGGGTCCACAACCGGCGTCCAGTACATGTGCATATTCACGACCCGCCAGTAGCGCCAGTAACGCATCAGCGCTCTGGCGCTGTAACCCGGCGTGTTGTTCATAATAGGTAGCAGCACGTCCGAACGCAGCCGCAATGGCTTGCTTATTAACCAGCGTCATGCAATACCTCCAGCAAACGATCGATATCCTGGATTTCATGTGCCTGCGTCAGCGTCAGTCGCAGTCTGGCTGTACCGGCGGGTACGGTGGGAGGACGGATTGCTGTCACCCAACATCCCTGCTGGCGCAGGGCATCGGCCAGCCGTAAGGCTTTATGGTTATCACCAACGATTAGCGGCTGAATGGCGCTGTCTGAATTCACCAGTTTTAAATCTGGGGTATCCACTCCTGCCCGAAAACGTTGAATTAGCATCGCCAGCTTTGCTCTCCGCTCATCACCTTCACGACTGCGGATCACTGCCAGCGCAGCACGCAACGCCTGAGCTTGAGCCGGAGGCATACTGGTGCTGTAGATCAAGTGACGGGCAAACTGCAGCAGATAATCGGCTACACTGTCAGAGCAGAGAATTGCCGCACCGCTGACGCCAAACCCTTTCCCGAACGTCACCACCAACAGCTCAGGCTTAACCTGATGCCGCCAGCACGAACCGCGCCCTTCTTCACCGGTCACGCCAATGCCGTGCGCATCATCCACCAACAGCCAGCCATTATGCTGTTGCGCCGCCGCGTGGATTTCCGCCAGTGGTGCACTGTCACCATCCATGCTGAACACACCTTCAGTTACCACCAGTTGCTGCCCCGGACAGGGGGTAGCCAGCAGGCGGGCCAGATGC
>NZ_CAMSEL010000016.1:0-145845 GCF_947057495.1 Citrobacter sp. Marseille-Q5395
GAAACGCCGTAGCGCCGATGGTAGTGTGGGGTCTCCCCATGCGAGAGTAGGGAACTGCCAGGCATCAAACCAGTGAAGAAGCCCATCCTGCCGGATGGGCTTTTTTGCGTCTGCGGACTGCAGGAAACACTGTCGTCCGGCAATACAAACCGTACTGAATCCCTTATTCTCCGGTATACGCGAGATGCAATAACGGATACGGCTTTCCAAGGTCATCAACCTCTGAACGTCCCGTCACCTTAAATCCCATCTTCTTATAGAATCCAACGGCTTGTTCATTTTGCTCATTAACGTTGGTCGTTAACCTGGGGGCCAGCATCAGTGCATGCTCAACCAGCCATTTCCCCACACCACATCCGCGAACATCAGGATCGACGAATAAGGCATCCATATGTTCATCTGTGAGCAGCATAAAGGCGATGGGTTCATCCTGTTCCGTTACCGCAACCCATAGTGGAGCTTCTGGCAAAAACGAACGGACCAGTTCTTCCAGCTCAATACGGTAATCAGATGAGAGAAAATGGTGAGTGGCATCGACTGAACGACACCAGATAGAAACTAACTTATCGCTTTCGTCCGTGCGTGAACGACGAATGGTCAGAGCCATAGCATTCTCCTTTTATCTTTACTGCACTATTCTACAGCAAGGGGATGTGAAACTTTCTCACCTTGGGCATACAGACTCGACATTCGTATGATTCCTGGGTATCTTCAGCTATCTGGATGTCTAAACGTTTAAGCGTATGTAGTGAGGTTATCAGGTTATGCCAATTCGCGTGCTGGACGAGCTACCCGCCGTCAATTTCTTGCGTGAGGAAAATGTCTTTGTCATGACGACATCTCGCGCTTCCGGTCAGGAAATTCGTCCACTAAAGGTACTTATCCTCAACCTGATGCCGAAGAAGATTGAAACGGAAAACCAGTTTCTGCGTTTACTGTCGAACTCACCGCTACAGGTGGATGTTCAACTATTACGCATTGATGCACGTGAGTCACGTAACACTCCTACCGAGCATCTAAATAACTTTTACTGTAATTTCGAGGATATCTGCGACCAGAACTTCGACGGACTGATCGTGACCGGCGCGCCGCTGGGTCTGGTTGAATTTAACGATGTGGCTTACTGGCCGCAGATAAAACAGGTTCTGGAATGGGCAAAAGACCACGTCACGTCGACACTGTTTGTCTGTTGGGCGGTACAGGCTGCACTTAATATTTTGTATGGCATTCCCAAACAAACCCGCACGGACAAACTCTCGGGCGTCTATGAACACCATATTCTGCATCCTCATGCCTTGCTGACGCGTGGTTTTGATGACGCATTTCTGGCACCGCATTCACGCTATGCTGATTTTCCAGCAGCACTTATCAGGGATTACACCGATCTTGAGATCTTTGCGGAGACGGAAGAGGGTGATGCCTATCTGTTTGCCAGCAAAGATAAGCGTATTGCATTCGTGACGGGCCATCCAGAATATGATGCCCATACTCTGGCCAGTGAATATTTTCGTGACGTCGAAGCGGGTTTAACTCCGGATGTTCCATACAACTATTTCCCGAAAGACGACCCGCAAAACAAACCGCGGGCAACCTGGCGCAGCCATGGTAATTTGCTGTTTACCAACTGGCTCAACTATTACGTCTACCAGATAACGCCATACGATCTGCGTCACATGAATCCAACGCTGGATTAATCTTCTGTAGCCAGCGATCCTTAAGCGTTTCAGCATATTGAATCAGGCACCTTCGGGTGCCTTTTTTATTTCCGAAACGCACCTCATCATGTAATTAATTTTTATTTTTAATGTTATCAATAAGTTAATTGATAATTAAATTAAAAATGGAAATTGTTTTTGATTTTGAAATTTAATTGAGTAGTCTTAGTTGTGCTGAACGAAAACCGCACAACGATCCTTCGTTCGCATTGGGGATGGTTTTGGATCAATGACGAGGAACTACGCAATGAATCAACAGGCAACAACAACCAATGAGCTGGTGTTTACCAGACCGCATGGCGAGCAAGAACAGCAAGTTCTGACTGAAGAAGCGGTGGAGTTTCTGACTGAACTGGTGACACGATTTACACCAAAACGGAATAAGCTTCTCGCTGCACGTATTCAACAGCAGCAGGATATTGATGACGGTAAGTTGCCTGATTTTATTTCGGAAACAGCTTCCATTCGTGAAGGTAACTGGAAAATTCGTGGTATTCCTGATGACTTGCAGGATCGTCGTGTAGAGATCACCGGGCCTGTTGAACGCAAGATGGTGATCAACGCGCTGAATGCGAACGTCAAAGTCTTCATGGCTGATTTTGAGGATTCACTGGCCCCCGAATGGAGCAAAGTCATCGACGGGCAAATTAACCTGCGTGATGCGGTAAACGGTACCATCAGCTACACCAATGAAGCCGGTAAGATTTACCAGTTGAAACCCAATCCGGCGTTATTGATTTGCCGTGTGCGTGGCCTGCACTTGCCGGAAAAACATGTGACCTGGCGCGAAGAAGCGATTCCCGGCAGCCTGTTCGACTTTGCTCTCTATTTCTTCCACAACTATAAAGCGTTGCTGGCAAAAGGCAGCGGTCCCTATTTCTATCTGCCGAAGACTCAGTCCTGGCAAGAAGCTGCCTGGTGGAGTGAAGTCTTCAGCTATGCCGAAGACAGATTTAACCTGCCGCGCGGAACTATCAAAGCTACGTTGCTGATTGAAACGCTGCCAGCTGTCTTCCAGATGGATGAGATCCTGCACGCACTGCGTGACCATATTGTGGGCCTGAACTGCGGCCGCTGGGATTACATTTTCAGCTATATCAAAACGCTGAAAAATCACCCGGATCGTGTTCTGCCGGATCGTCAGGTCGTGACGATGGATAAACCTTTCCTCAGCGCGTACTCGCGTCTGCTGATTAAAACCTGTCACAAACGCGGCGCATTTGCGATGGGCGGTATGGCGGCATTCATCCCCAGCAAAGACGCCGAACGTAACAACCAGGTACTGAACAAAGTTAAAGCGGATAAAGCGCTGGAAGCCAATAACGGTCATGACGGGACCTGGGTTGCTCACCCGGGGCTTGCAGATACCGCAATGGCGATTTTCAACGATGTGCTGGGGGAAAACAAAAACCAGTTATTCGTGACCCGTGATGAAGATGCGCCGATCACCGCAGAACAGCTTCTCGCTCCATGTGAGGGTGAGCGCACTGAAGAAGGGATGCGCGCCAATATCCGCGTTGCTGTGCAGTACATCGAAGCATGGATCTCCGGCAATGGCTGTGTGCCGATTTATGGTCTGATGGAAGACGCGGCGACCGCCGAAATCTCCCGAACCTCTATCTGGCAGTGGATCCACCATGAAAAAACGCTGAGCAACGGCAAACCTGTCACTAAATCCCTGTTCCGTCAGATGCTGGCAGAAGAAATGCTGGTTATTCAGGACGAACTGGGCGAACACCGCTACAGCAGCGGGCGTTTTGACGATGCCGCGCGCCTGATGGAGCAAATCACCACTTCTGACGAACTGATCGACTTCCTGACCCTGCCGGGTTACCGCCTGCTGGCTTAACTCACCACATCATAATATGGAGCATCTGCACATGAAAACCCGTACTCAACAAATCGAAGAATTACAAAAAGAATGGACACAACCGCGCTGGGAAGGCATTACCCGCCCATATAGCGCGGAGGAAGTGGTGAAATTACGTGGCTCAGTCAACCCGGAATGTACGCTGGCGCAGCTTGGAGCGGCGAAAATGTGGCGTCTGTTGCACGGCGAATCGAAGAAAGGCTACATCAACAGTCTCGGTGCGCTGACCGGTGGTCAGGCGCTGCAGCAAGCGAAAGCCGGTATTGAAGCGGTCTATCTTTCTGGCTGGCAGGTCGCGGCAGATGCTAACCTGGCTTCCAGCATGTACCCGGATCAATCGCTGTACCCGGCGAACTCGGTGCCGGCAGTGGTGGATCGGATCAACAACACCTTCCGCCGCGCGGATCAGATCCAGTGGTCTACCGGTATTGAACCGAACGATCCGCGCTATGTGGACTACTTCCTGCCGATCGTCGCTGATGCTGAAGCCGGTTTTGGCGGCGTACTCAACGCTTTCGAACTGATGAAATCGATGATTGAGGCTGGTGCAGCGGCTGTTCACTTCGAAGATCAGCTCGCCTCCGTGAAAAAATGTGGTCATATGGGCGGCAAAGTGCTGGTACCGACTCAGGAAGCTATCCAGAAACTGGTGGCGGCACGTCTGGCGGCTGACGTGATGGGCGTACCGACGCTGGTTATTGCCCGTACCGATGCTGACGCGGCAGATTTGATCACCTCTGACTGCGATCCATACGACAGCGAGTTCATTACCGGCGAGCGTACCAGTGAAGGGTTCTACCGTACCCATGCGGGCATTGAACAGGCAATCAGTCGCGGTCTGGCCTATGCACCGTATGCTGATCTGGTGTGGTGTGAAACTTCCACCCCGGATCTCGAGCTGGCTCGCCGCTTTGCCGATGCGATCCACGCTAAATATCCGGGTAAACTGTTGGCCTACAACTGTTCACCATCGTTTAACTGGCAGAAGAACCTGGACGACAAAACCATTGCCAGCTTCCAGCAGCAGCTGTCGGACATGGGCTATAAATATCAGTTCATTACTCTGGCGGGTATCCACAGCATGTGGTTCAACATGTTCGATCTTGCACATTCCTATGCGCAGGGCGAAGGCATGCGCCACTACGTCGAGAAAGTCCAGCAGCCAGAATTTGCGGCGGCGAAAGACGGTTACACTTTCGTATCCCATCAGCAAGAAGTGGGTACCGGTTACTTCGACAAAGTGACGACCATTATTCAGGGCGGCGCGTCATCCGTTACTGCGCTGACGGGGTCGACGGAAGAATCACAGTTCTGATTGTCCTGATGCCCGGTGGCACTGTGCTTACCGGGCCTACGGATCTTCGTAGGCCGGATAAGTGAATGCGCTATCCGGCAATCTCCGGTTCTGGATGAGGGCAAAAGATGTCGCGTGGCCTGGAATTACTGATTGCTCAAACCATCCTGCAAGGCTTTGATGCGCAGTATGGCCGATTTCTGGAAGTGACGTCCGGTGCGCAGCAGCGTTTTGAACAGGCCGACTGGCATGCGGTTCAGCAGGCGATGAAAAGCCGTATCCACCTCTACGATCATCATGTGGGCCTGGTGGTGGAACAGTTACGCTGTATTACCGACGGCAAAAGTACCAATGCGGAGTTTTTACTTCGCGTCAAAGAGCATTACACCCGGCTATTGCCGGACTATCCGCGCTTCGAGATTGCGGAGAGCTTTTTTAACTCTGTTTACTGTCGGTTATTTGACCATCGTTCGCTGACTCCCGAGCGTCTGTTTATTTTTAGCTCCCAGCCAGAACGCCGCTTTCGAACCATCCCACGTCCGCTGGCGAAAGACTTTTTCCCTGATTCAGGATGGGAATCGATGCTCGCGAGGGTACTCAGCGATCTGCCTCTGCGTCTGCCGTGGCAGAACAAAATTCGTGATATCCATTACATCATCGGACACCTGACGGAAACTTTTGGTGCGGATGTGTTGCAGCGCTGCCATTTGCAGGTGGCGAATGAACTTTTTTACCGCAATAAAGCCGCCTGGCTGGTTGGGAAACTCATAACGCCTTCCGGTACTTTGCCATTTTTACTGCCGATACACCGCACCGACGAAGGTGAGTTATTTGTTGATACCTGTCTGACAACTGCTGCGGAAGCCAGTATCGTGTTTGGCTTTGCCCGCTCTTATTTTATGGTTTATGCCCCGTTGCCTGCGGCGTTAGTGGAGTGGCTGCGCGAGATCCTGCCCGGTAAAACCACCGCCGAGTTGTATATGGCGATTGGCTGTCAGAAGCATGCGAAAACAGAAAGCTATCGCGAATATCTGCTCTATCTTGCCGGGAGCGACGAGCAGTTTATTGAGGCGCCGGGAATACGCGGCATGGTCATGCTGGTTTTTACGCTGCCGGGATTCGATCGGGTATTCAAAATTATTAAAGATAAATTTGCGCCGCAGAAAGAGATGTCTGCTGCCCATGTCCGTGCCTGTTATCAACTGGTGAAAGAGCACGATCGTGTCGGACGCATGGCGGACACCCAGGAGTTCGAGAACTTTGTATTGGATAAGCGGCAAATCGCCCCGGCGCTGATGGCACTGCTGCTACAGGAAGTCCCTGAAAAGATAACCGATCTTGGCGAGCAGATCGTTATTCGACATCTGTATATCGAACGCCGGATGGTACCGTTGAATATCTGGCTGGAGCAGGTGGAAGGGCAGCAACTGCGGGATGCAATTGAAGAGTATGGCAACGCTATTCGTCAGTTAGCCGCTGCCAATATTTTCCCTGGTGACATGTTATTTAAAAATTTTGGTGTCACCCGCCACGGGCGTGTGGTGTTCTACGACTATGATGAAATTTGTTACATGACGGAAGTGAATTTTCGCCATATCCCACCGCCGCGTTACCCGGAGGATGAGCTGGCAAGTGAGCCATGGTACAGCGTTTCTCCAGGTGACGTTTTCCCGGAGGAGTTCCGTCACTGGCTGTGTGCCGATCCGCGTATTGGACCGTTGTTTGAAGAGATGCACGCTGATCTGTTTCGTGCCGACTACTGGCGGGCGTTGCAGACCCGAATTCGGGAAGGACATGTGGAAGATGTCTACGCTTACCGCCGCAAGCAACGATTTAGTGTGCGTTACAATCAGCAGGACTAGCGTAATTTTGCGTTAATTGCCTGACGTCGCTGTGCCTATCAGGCTCCGGCGATCTCCGGTTTGTAGGCCGGGTAAGGCGTAGCCGTTACCCGACAAAAATGCCTTAACGAATCCCGCCGTATGCCAGCGTTACCTCTTTCGCCGCTTTAATCGCCATCGCGCCAAACTCAGTAACGCGATCGTCGGTGATACGGGAAATCGGTCCGGAGATAGAGATGGCGGCAAATGGCTCACGATGCTCATCGTAAATGCACGATGCCACGCAGCGCAGGCCAAGTGCATGCTCCTCGTCATCAAACGAATAGCCACGTTTACGCGTCTGGGCGAGGTCTTCTTTCAGATGTACTGGCGAGACTAGTGTGGCGTGAGTATAAGCATGCAGGCCTTTACGGTGCAGCAGACCAGTAACCTGTTCTTCGCTTAATTGTGCCAGGAATGCTTTTCCCGCGCCGGAAGCGTGCATTGGCAGCTTGCCGCCAATGGGGGCAGACATACGCATCAGCTGTGTGCACTGCACCTGGTCGATAATAATGGCCTGATGGTCGCTCTGATCCAGCACCGCCAGGTTCACTGTTTCGCCGGAGTCTTCCATCAGCTTACGCAGAATCGGATGGACAATCGCCAGCAGGTTGCGGCTTTGCAAAAAGCTGCTGCCGACGATAAACGCATGTGCGCCCACGGCCCAGTGTCCCAGCTCGCCAACCTGGCGGACAAAACCCTGTTGCTGCATCGTGGTCAGCAAACGGTGCGTGGTGGAATTGGGCAGACCAGCTTGTTGCGCCAGTTCGGTCAGCGCTACGCTGCCGTTGGACTCAGCAATCCACTCCAGTAATTTCAGGCCTCGGGTCAGAGACTGAACCTGCCCGGTTGCAGGCGTAGTAGTGGCGGCAGGTTTTCTACCGCGTTTCGCGGGGACAGTGGCAACCATGGCAGACTCCTTTTCTGTATCGTGGAAATCATTTTCGTTTTATTCAATTATAATGCAAGAATTCCTGTACTGATCGGATGAGTGAAGCTGAACATGTCTCATGTTGGCTGTTGTTTGCTTTTCCGTCATTAATCTTTGTGCGAGTATGGTTCGTTGAGCTTTTTTCGGTCTGGTTGAGCGTTGTCGGGAGTCAGTGTGAGTAGCAAAGTTGAACAATTACGTCAGCAGTTAAAAGAACGTATTCTGGTGCTGGACGGCGGTATGGGCACCATGATCCAGAGTTATCGTCTGAGTGAAGAGGATTTCCGCGGCGAGCGCTTTGCCGACTGGCCGAGCGATCTGAAAGGCAACAATGACCTGTTGGTGCTCAGTAAGCCGGAGGTGATAACCGCGATCCATAACGCCTACTTTGAAGCGGGCGCAGATATCATCGAAACCAACACCTTCAACTCCACGACCATCGCCATGGCGGATTACCAGATGGAATCCCTGTCGGCGGAAATCAACTTTGAAGCGGCAAAACTGGCACGTGCCTGTGCGGACGAATGGACGGCACGCACGCCGAACAAACCGCGCTATGTCGCGGGTGTCCTCGGCCCGACTAACCGCACCGCGTCTATCTCACCGGATGTTAACGATCCCGCCTACCGTAATATCACCTTTGACGGACTGGTGGCGGCTTACCGTGAATCTACCAAAGCGCTGGTGGAAGGTGGTAGCGATCTGATCCTGATTGAAACCGTTTTTGACACGCTTAACGCGAAAGCGGCCATATTTGCAGTGAAAACAGAGTTTGAAGCACTGGGCGTTGAGTTGCCGATCATGATCTCCGGCACCATCACTGACGCCTCAGGACGTACGCTTTCTGGTCAGACGACTGAAGCATTTTATAATTCACTGCGCCACGCCGACGCGCTCACCTTCGGCCTTAACTGTGCTTTAGGTCCGGATGAGTTGCGCCAGTATGTGCAGGAACTGTCACGTATTGCTGAATGCTACGTAACCGCGCACCCGAATGCTGGTCTGCCGAACGCCTTCGGTGAGTACGATCTTGACGCTGATACCATGGCGAAGCAAATCCGCGAATGGGCACAAGCGGGTTTCCTGAACGTGGTTGGTGGTTGCTGCGGCACCACGCCGGAACACATCGCAGCAATGAGCCGCGCGGTTGATGGCCTGGCCCCGCGCCAGTTGCCGGAAATCCCGGTTGCCTGCCGTTTAGCCGGGCTTGAACCTCTGAATATTGGCGACGACAGTCTGTTCGTCAACGTTGGTGAGCGTACCAACGTCACCGGCTCGGCCAAATTTAAGCGCCTGATCAAAGAAGAAAAATACAGCGAAGCGCTGGACGTTGCCCGCCAGCAGGTGGAAAGTGGCGCGCAAATTATCGATATCAACATGGATGAAGGGATGCTCGACGCCGAAGCGGCGATGGTGCGTTTCCTCAACCTGATCGCCGGTGAGCCGGACATCGCCCGCGTGCCGATTATGATTGACTCCTCGAAATGGGATGTCATCGAAAAAGGTCTGAAGTGCATTCAGGGTAAAGGCATCGTTAACTCTATTTCGATGAAAGAGGGTGTAGAAACCTTTATCCATCACGCGAAGTTGCTGCGACGTTACGGTGCGGCGGTGGTGGTTATGGCCTTTGATGAACAGGGTCAGGCCGATACCCGTGCCCGTAAAATTGAGATTTGTCGCCGGGCGTACAAAATTCTTACCGAAGAGGTAGGCTTCCCGCCGGAAGACATTATCTTCGACCCAAACATCTTTGCGGTTGCGACCGGTATTGACGAACATAATAACTACGCGCAGGACTTTATCGGCGCGTGTGAAGATATCAAACGCGAACTGCCGCATGCGCTAATCTCTGGCGGCGTCTCTAACGTCTCGTTCTCGTTCCGTGGCAACGATCCAGTGCGCGAAGCCATTCACGCGGTGTTCCTGTACTACGCCATTCGTAACGGTATGGACATGGGGATCGTCAATGCCGGACAACTGGCGATCTATGACGACCTGCCGGCCGAGTTACGCGATGCGGTGGAAGATGTGATCCTCAACCGCCGCGATGACGGCACCGAGCGTCTGCTGGATCTGGCCGAAAAATACCGTGGCAGCAAAACCGATGATACCGCCAACGCCCAGCAGGCGGAGTGGCGTAGTTGGGATGTGAAAAAACGTCTCGAATATTCGCTGGTGAAAGGCATTACTGAGTTTATCGAACTGGACACCGAAGAGGCTCGCCAGCAGGCAGCACGCCCGATTGAGGTCATCGAAGGGCCGCTGATGGACGGTATGAACGTCGTTGGTGACCTGTTCGGTGAGGGTAAAATGTTCCTGCCGCAGGTGGTGAAATCTGCCCGAGTGATGAAACAGGCGGTGGCATACCTCGAACCCTACATTGAAGCCAGCAAAGAAAAAGGCTCCAGCAACGGCAAGATGGTTATCGCTACCGTGAAGGGCGATGTGCACGATATTGGCAAGAACATTGTCGGCGTGGTGTTGCAATGCAACAACTACGAAATCGTCGACCTTGGCGTGATGGTGCCAGCGGAGAAAATCCTCAGAACCGCGCGTGAAGTGAATGCCGATCTGATTGGCCTCTCCGGGCTGATTACCCCGTCGCTGGACGAAATGGTCAATGTGGCGAAAGAGATGGAACGTCAGGGCTTTACTATCCCGCTGCTGATTGGTGGTGCAACGACGTCAAAAGCGCACACAGCGGTGAAGATCGAGCAAAACTACAGTGGGCCAACGGTCTATGTACAGAACGCCTCTCGCACCGTTGGCGTGGTTGCCGCTTTGCTGTCCGATACACAGCGCGATGATTTTGTCGCCCGTACGCGTAAAGAGTATGAAACGGTGCGTATCCAGCATGCGCGTAAGAAACCGCGTACTCCGCCAGTGACACTGGCTGCCGCGCGTGAGAACGATCTGGCGTTCGACTGGGCAAGCTACACACCGCCGGTGGCTCATCGTCTCGGTGTGCAGAGCGTTGAAGCCAGCATCGAAACGCTGCGTAATTACATCGACTGGACGCCGTTTTTTATGACCTGGTCGCTAGCCGGGAAATATCCACGCATTCTGGAAGATGAAGTGGTGGGTGAAGAGGCGAAACGTCTGTTTAAAGACGCCAACGATATGCTGGATAAACTCAGCGCCGAGAAAACGTTGAATCCGCGCGGTGTGGTTGGCCTGTTCCCGGCTAACCGTGTCGGCGATGACATTGAGATCTATCGTGATGAAACGCGCACACATGTGCTGAATGTGAGTCATCATCTGCGTCAGCAAACGGAAAAAGTCGGCTTTGCCAACTACTGCCTGTCTGACTTTGTGGCACCCAAACTGAGCGGCAAGGCGGATTACATCGGTGCCTTTGCGGTCACTGGTGGTCTGGAAGAGGACGCGCTGGCTGAAGCTTTCGAGGCGCAGCACGATGACTACAACAAGATCATGGTGAAAGCGATTGCCGACCGTCTGGCAGAAGCCTTTGCAGAATATCTGCATGAGCGTGTCCGTAAAGTTTACTGGGGCTACGCGGCGAACGAGAATCTCAGCAATGACGAACTGATCCGTGAGAACTATCAGGGTATTCGTCCGGCACCAGGTTATCCGGCGTGTCCGGAACATACCGAGAAAGCCACTATCTGGGAGCTATTGGATGTGGAAACGCATACCGGTATGAAACTCACGGAGTCTTTCGCCATGTGGCCTGGCGCATCGGTCTCCGGCTGGTATTTCAGTCATCCGGACAGTAAGTACTACGCGGTGGCACAAATTCAGCGCGACCAGGTTGAAGATTACGCCTTCCGTAAAGGGATGAGTGTGGCGGAAGTCGAGCGTTGGTTAGCGCCTAATCTGGGCTATGACGCCGACTGATTCACAAAACTGTCATCTTTCTTTACAACAAACAGGGCACTCAATGAGTGCCCTGTCTCTTTATTACATTTAAACCCTTATACTGAAGGGAACTTGTGCGCATTGTAGGCATGAGTTCAGGAACATATAAATATAAGGAGAACCTGATTCCGTGTTAACTCTGCTACACCTGCTTTCTGCTGTCGCTATGCTGGTTTGGGGCACTCACATTGTGCGTACTGGTGTGATGCGTGTCTTTGGTGCCCGTTTACGCACTGTGCTTAGCCGAAGTGTTGAAAAGAAGCCGCTCGCCTTTTGCGCGGGGATTGGCGTCACTGCACTGGTGCAAAGCAGTAACGCGACCACTATGCTGGTGACGTCGTTTGTCGCCCAGGATCTGGTGGCGCTCACGCCTGCGCTGGTCATTGTGCTTGGTGCCGATGTGGGGACCGCGCTGATGGCGCGTATCCTGACTTTTGATCTCTCCTGGCTGTCGCCACTGCTGATTTTTATTGGTGTGATCTTCTTTCTGGGGCGTAAGCAGTCCCGCGTCGGACAGTTGGGGCGCGTAGGCATCGGGCTGGGGCTGATCTTACTGGCGCTGGAGCTGATTGTGCAGGCGGTGACACCGATCACTCAGGCAAATGGAGTGCAGGTTATTTTCGCCTCGCTAACCGGCGATATCATGCTTGATGCGCTGATTGGCGCAATGTTCGCGATTATCAGCTACTCCAGCCTGGCGGCGGTTCTGCTGACGGCAACGTTGACCGCAGCGGGTATTATCTCGTTCCCGGTCGCCTTGTGTCTGGTGATTGGCGCGAACCTGGGCTCCGGTTTACTGGCGATGCTGAACAATAGCGCAGCCAATGCAGCAGCACGCCGTGTGGCGCTTGGCAGTCTGCTGTTTAAGCTGGTGGGCAGCCTGATTATTCTGCCGTTCGTTCATCCGCTGGCCAATCTGATGGATGAACTGCCACTGCCGAAATCTGAATTAGTGATCTATTTTCACGTCTTCTACAACCTGGTGCGCTGCGTAGCGATGGTACCGTTTGCCGAGCCGATGGCGCGCTTTTGCAAACGTATTATCCGTGATGAACCCGAATTAGATGCCCATCTGAAACCCAAGCATCTGGATGTCAGCGCGCTGGATACGCCGACGCTGGCGTTGGCCAATGCTGCCCGTGAAGCCCTGCGTATTGGTGATGCAATGGAGCAGATGATGGAGGGTCTGAAAAAGGTAATGCACGGCGAGCCGCGCGAAGAAAAAGAGCTGCGCAAGATGGCCGACGACATCAACGTGTTGTACACGGCGATCAAACTCTATCTGGCGCGGATGCCAAAAGATGAGCTGGCGGAAGAGGAGTCCCGACGCTGGGCGGAGATTATCGAAATGTCGCTCAACCTGGAACAGGCTTCCGATATTGTTGAACGAATGGGCAGTGAAATTGCCGATAAGTCGCTGGCCGCGCGTCGGGCATTTTCTCTGGAAGGGTTGAAAGAACTGGATGCGCTCTACGATCAGTTACTAAGCAACCTGCAACTGGCTATGTCAGTGTTCTTCTCCGGTGATGTGACCAGTGCCCGTCGTCTGCGTCGCAGCAAACACCGTTTTCGCATTCTTAACCGTCGTTACTCGCATGCGCACGTCGATCGACTGCATCAGCAGAACGTCCAGAGTATCGAGACCAGTTCACTGCATCTTGCATTACTTGGCGACATGCAGCGTCTGAACTCATTGTTCTGTTCTGTTGCCTACAGCGTGCTGGAACAGCCGGATGAAGACGATGAGCGGGATGATCATTAACTGACGGTGATACCTGATGACGCTGCGCTTCCAGCCTACCGGACTGCGTAGCGCCATCAGGCGCTAATTAAAAGCAGTGACCTGCTTCAAGGGCTACCGCTTCTTCACCCGCTTTGAATACGTAAGTGGTGTTCGGGCCGCCAAGAATGGCTTTATCGTTACTTACTTTGATCCAGTTCCCCTCCGGCAAACCAATCACTGTCAGTTCCGGTGCGACAACCAGCAGCTCGCGAATACGCTGTTCACGCGTTTCGCCTTTGTGGCCTTCCGGCAGCGCGTTGGTGAAGTGCGGGTTGATTTGTAGTGGGAACAGACCCAGGGCGTCAAAACCTTTTGGATCGACAATTGGCATGTCATTCGTGGTACGGATAGTCTGGCAGGCGAGGTTCGCACCCGCACTCCAGCCGATGTACAGCGCGCCGCGTTTGACCACGTCAACAATTGGTGCCAGCAAGCCACGCTCACGGCTCTCTTTCAGCAACTGGAAAGTGTTACCTCCGCCGACAATCACCACTTCAGCGTTCTCAATGGCTGCGACCGGATCGGCAACGGTATGAATGCCTGTGACATCGACGCCCATTGGCGCAAAGATGGCTGCCGTTTTCGCTGTATAGTCGTCCCAGGTTTGCGTGACACCAGCAAACGGAATAAACACCGCAGAGCGGCGACCGTTCAACTGCTCAGCGATCAGTGGCAGCGCGTGTTCCATCCAGCCTTTGCCTGGTAGTGTCGAGTTACTCAATAAAAGCAGTTCCATCATTTCTCCAGATAATCAGTAAATTACAAACCACAGTAATGCTACCACCGTCAGTGTAACACCTTACTGATATGGCTCACGATGTTGGAGATGAGGTTGTGGAAAGCGCCTCGCAATAATGCGTAATTTTTCAGGATGCTGCGATTGATACGAGAAACGATAACGGTGGAGAGGGGAGGCAGCTGTGTGCCAGGAGCAGACATTGGCTGAATTGAAAGTAGCCATGATGTGTTTTCATTATGGCCGGTTACGTTAGAATAGCCTCGTTGAAAACGATAGAGTTGGAGTAATAATGTTTGCTGATTTTGGTATCGTGAATTTCTGGACGTATCTGCTTGGTGCGACACTGATAGTCCTTGCTCCTGGCCCTGAAACCATGTTCGTGATAAAAACAAGCATTACGAGCGGTATCAAACGAGGCTTTGCTGCAATATTTTCCATTCTCATGAGTGACGTACTTCTGGTTCTGCTGGCATGGTGTGGGCTGGCCGCGGTCATAAGCTCAACTCCAGCCTTGTTTAACGCCATCAAATACGCAGGTGCTGCCTATCTTTTCTATCTCGGTGTCCAGACGATACGCTCTATTTTTAAGCCAGCTGTCGAAATGACTCAGGAAAAGAAATCTTCAGCGGATGCTAAAGGGATCATCGGGCGCGGAATGCTGGTTACATTACTGAATCCAAAGACGCTGCTGTTCTATATCTCTTTCTTCGCCCAGTTCATCAATGTTCAGGCTGAACATTCCTGGATGGCATTTATCATTCTTGCTGCGGTAATGTTCGCGATTACTCTAGTTTATTTCGGCTTTCTCGTTTTCTGCGGCTCTTATCTGCTAAGCCGTCTGAAAGGCAACCGTAGATTATCAACCATTGGGAACGCACTGGTAGGTATGTTCTTCATTGGATTTGCAGCACGACTCGCAAGTGCAACTTCCTAACTAGACAGCTAAACCGCCTCACAGCGGTTTTTTTACGCTCTTACGCTGGATGTGACGACCGCTTTTCGCTCTCAGCGGACTTTCAGCCAACCGACATAAATCCCCTTAAACCTCAATCCCTTTTTGCTTCAGTTCTTTCCTGATAATACGTTTAATCCAGGCAGCAAGCGATTCATCGCCGTCCTGTTTTTGTGCTTCTTCCATTGCTTTTCGCAGTTCTGGATCCAGACGGAATTGAAACGGGGGATTGCCTCTTCTTTCATTCATGTGTGTTGACACCTTAATTACACAAGAGTGGTGTGAGCATGTGTGATGACACATTACTCTCACACATTAAAAATGACAACGCCCCGAAAGTGCAGCAACACGATCAGGGCGTTTAACCACAACATTATACGAGGTAATGCTATGGCTGATGCTAATCGTACCACTAACGCCCGTTCGGCGTCTTTTTCTCTCCTGCCTGAAGCTGATCTATTCCACTTTCCACTCGCTGAGGCCTTTCGCCATCTCGACTGTAGTCAACTCTCCACTGAAGAAAACCTGGCACTGTCATTTGGCTGCGAAGAGATGCTGGCCGGTCTGTATCACACGCTGAATGTTATGGGTGAAAGCCTGCTGACAATGGCGGGTGAAAAACAGGAACGTATGTCCAATGAGAGCGTTTGCCAGTTGGGGCACAGCCTGATGAACATCAGCCAATTGATTCCTGCACTGGCTGAGTTAGAAGCGAAAGCGGATCAGCAACTGTTCGCTATGCCTCGAATTGCGTAGTGGCAAAGACAAATAAGAGCGCCCATCCCCGGCGCTCTACTCCTGCTCTCTTACCCCGCTCGCGCAAATTCAGCAGCTTCGGCAATCAGTGCGTCGTCCGGGCGCATGCCGGTGTACATGGCGAACTGCTCCACGGCCTGTAAGGCAATCACTTCTGCACCGCTGATAGTCTTTTTACCCAACTGCTGCGCCAGTTTTATCACCGGCGTTTCTGGTGGCAGGGCGACGACATCAAACACCACGTGGGCGTTAGCGACCATCACTTTGCTGTACGCCAGTTCATCGCTTTCTTTACCTCCGGCCATACCGACGGGGGTGACGTTGACCAGAATGTCACAGGCAATCCCTTCCGGCTGTGGCTGCCATTGAAAACCGTACTGTCTTGCAAGCACCGGGCCGCTTTTCCGGTTGCGGGCAGCAACGATCACATCGTGAAAACCGGCATCGCGAAACGCGGCGATGACCGCCTTGCCCATCCCACCGCTGCCGCGAATCATGACGCGAGCGCCGTTATCAAGCTGGTGGCTGGCAATCAGGCTTTTTACTGCAATATAGTCGGTGTTAAAACCCGTTAGCGTACCGTTGTCGTTGACGATAGTGTTCACGGAATCAATAGCTTGCGCAGAGGGATCGATGACATCCAGAAACGGCATGCAGCTCTCTTTAAACGGCATCGATATCGCGCAGCCGCGAATACCTAACGCTCGCACGCCTTTCACCGCAGCCTCGATATCCTGAGTGCTGAAGGCTTTGTAGATAAAGTTTAACCCCAACTTTTCATACAGATAGTTGTGAAATCGCGTGCCGAAGTTGCCGGGCCGACCGGCAAGCGACATACACAGCTGGGTGTTGCGATTAATCATGTTAAATCTCCCTGGCGTGCGCCAATACGTATTGCTCGGCTTCCTGTGACCAGATCCCATGATGGCGTTCCAGGATATCGCGCAAAGCCGGATCGTCTATCTGCGTCAGCGCGGTTAATGGCAACGCTTTGCCGGTGTACACCAGTTTTTTTCCGCCGCCTACAGCCGGAAGCTCCAGCGTTGTTTCACCTGCCGCATTCAGCCCGAGAATGTGCGTCACCACTTTTGCAGCCTGTACTTTTTTCTCTTCAATCAGTTTTACTGCCGCGCGCATATCGTCAGTATTACCGCCAGACGTCCCGACGTAATGGGTGAAAGCGTAGTGGACATCGTAGAAGTTAATCGGCGCGGTGAACTGCTTATCCTGCGGACCGGCAAAGAAGTTCATACAGCCATCGGCTGCCAGCAGGGAAGAGGCCAGCGTGACCAGTTGCTCGTTCGGCACAAACACAAAGATGTCGTCAAATCCGTGACCGCCGCTCAGCGCCATCAGCGTGTCATAAGACGCTTCCTGGGCGTGAAGATAGTGGATCTGTGTTTGTGGCTCCGACGGATAGTGTTTGCGGGCGTAGCTTAGTTTGTCTTTGTTGGTATCGGTTACCACCAGCAGTGCCGGATTAACCGGGCCGTGCAACGCATAATCAATCGCCAGCAGCCCCATTGGACCGGTGCCGCCGAGGATTAGCGTGCGCCCCTGCGGACGAATGCCCATCTTGTGGTTATAGGTGCCTTCCTGCAGGTGATAGTTGGCGTTGAATGCGCCAATCACGCAGGACAGTGGTTCAACCAGGGAGCCTTCAAAATAGGTCTCTCCTTCGTAGGCGAGCAGGCAGTCCTGCTCCATTACTTCATTGGGAATGACAACGCGCGTCGCCTCACCGCCAACCCAGGGAAAGGAGTAGCCGGGGCAGTCCGGGCGATCCGGGAGTTGCAGGTTAGCCTGAATCACATAGCGCTGGCCGGGTTGAAACTTATGCTGCCATTTTTTCCCCACGGCGAGAATATCGCCGCAAAACTCGTGGCCGATGATGATCGGGTTGATGGCCACATCGTCCGGTACTTTTTTGTGGTTCTCGCCCTGATTCGCTTCTTTCCAGGAAGAGAGGCACAGGCTGTCGGTGACGACCGAAGCCAGAATTTCATCGTCCTGCATTTCCGGAAGATCGAAAGTTTCCAGGCGCAGATCGCGTTTGCCATAAAGGCGTAAAGCTGTCGTTAACATATATACCACCTCTTTCCCTGTATCTTCTGGGAATAGTTATTTGAAGGTGCCCCGGTAGAGACCGGGGCGAATAATCAGGACAGGAAGCCCAGCGCATGACCGATAATCCCCAAACCAAACAGGGCAAAGATCAGCCATACCGGATTAATTTTCTTGTTAAGCAGCCGTACCATCAGCAGTGTCAGCGCCAGCGCCAGCAGGCCAGGGCAAAGCTGATCGAGAATGTTTTGTACGGTCATGGTGACAGTGGTGCCGTCTGCGCCAGGCGTTTGCGATACCACCAGCGGTACGTTGATGCTGGTCCATTTGGTGACCAGAACCCCCATCACAAACAGGCCGAGAATCGATGCGCCTTCGGTTAGTTTTTGCAGCAGATTGCCGCCCATATCGCTGACGATGTTGACTCCTTTACGAAAGCCAAGCTGTAAGCCGTACCACTTCATCGCCAGACGCACCGCGTTGAAAATAAAGAAGAACAATAACGGACCGAGAATGTTGCCGGAGAGCGCTAAAGATGCACCGAGCGCGGCGGTAATCGGCCGTAACGTGCCCCAGACCAGCGGGTCGCCGACGCCGGCAAGCGGACCCATCAGGCCGACTTTGATGCCATTGATCGCACCATCGTCAATTTCCGCACCGTTGGCGCGTGCTTCTTCCATTGCGGCGGTGACGCCGATCACCGGTCCGCACACCGCCGGAGTGGTGTTGAAGAACACCAGATGACGCTTAAGCGCCGCGACCTGATCCTCCTTCAGTGGATACAGGCGTTTAATGGCGGGGATCATGTCGTAGCAAAAACCCAGCCCATGAATACGTTCAAAGTTGAATGATGCCTGTTGCAGGTTGGAGCGAACAAACATGCTAAACAGGTCCGATTTGGTCAGTTTTTTCTGTTCCATGATGGGCTCCGTTAGTCGTCAAGTTGGTCAAGGGCGGTAGATGTGGTGGCTTGCGCCTGCGGTTCGGCTTTACGCCATTGCGGGTTCAACTGGATATAAACCAGCGCGATAATTACGCCCACACCGCCAAAGGCCAGCAGGCTCAGGTCGAGATAGCCCCCGGCGATAAAGCCGAGGAAGAAGAACGGCATCAAATACTTCACGCCCATCATTCGCAGCACCATGGCGTAACCGACCACCACGATAAAGCCACCAGCAATCTGCAGGCCGCGAGTGACGAATTCCGGGATAGCATTCAGCATATTGCTGACCATGTCGGCGCTAACAAACAGCGAAACAATCAACGCCGGAATAGCGACGCGTAGCGCCTGCACACCCAGCGCGGAGACGTGAAGGATATCGATGGTACGAAAGCGCGCGTCTTCCGCTGCTTTATCTGCCGCGTGCTGGAACACCACGGTGATAGTACGGGCAAAGACGGTGAGCACCTGGCCTGCGGCAGCTACGGGAAGCGCAATCGCGATACCGGTTGCGATGCTCTGCTGGCCGACGATCACCAGAATGGCGGAAATAATACTGGCGAGTGCCGAATCGGGGGACTGCGCTGCACCAACGTTCATCCAGCCGAGCGCGATCAGCTCCAGCGTGCCGCCGAGCATAATCCCGGTTTTTAAATCACCAAGAATTAAGCCAATAACGGTACAGGCGATGAGCGGGCGGTGGGTCTGGAATTCATCCAGCACGCTGCCCATTCCGGCAATACAGGAAAATAGAAATATGGCGATAATTTGTAGGGTACTTATTTCCATAATATGGCACCTTCAGAGTGTGATCATCCCTGCCTGTTACAGCCTTAATACACAGGCGCTTTTATACATGGCATCCTTCAGGCTGCCTCGGCGTTGGCTACGTTCGTTCACCCGAATCACTTGCCAGAGTGAGCTCATCGGGATTCACTCATTTTCAGCCTTGATGCAACTTGAATGATTTTGTGTATATTTATTCAGCGAAAGATTGTTCTTTTATTTTTTCGAGAATACTAATCGATGGGTCGGAAGCCACGACGCGTAAATCCAGAGTGACGCCTAATTGATCCAACTCACGGAACGCATTAATATCATCGTCATCTAGCGAGACCGCTTTGGTTAATTGTTTTTTACCCGGTCGCCAGGCCATTCCACCAATATTTAAGGTGGCGATTTGCACGCCTTGTTTTACCATTGCCAAGGCATCCTGTGGGCGGGTAAATAAATAAAATACGGTTTCGTCTTTATATTGCGGATTGTGATATACCGCGACCGCCTTTTCGATATTGACTACGTTAACTTTCATCCCTGGCGGGGCAGCCTGGCGCAATAATGTCCGGCGTACTTCATCGTTATAGACGTCATCGTTACAGATAATAATCCGTTGGGCATTCGCCACCTTCGACCAGACGGTGGTGACCTGACCGTGGATCAGGCGGTCATCAATACGAGCAAGGGTAATGTTCATCAGAAATCCTCATCGATCGTTTCCAGTGGCTTCCAGACGACGCAAGTTTGTAGCGCAATGCTCGTCAGGTGTTCACACAGTTCATCCACGTTCATACTGCTCTGGTTGTCCACCAGTTCCAGCGCCAACGGCAGTGACAACCCACTAATGACCCGTATTGCCGGGTTACGCATCGCCAGTGTGGCGGCGGCATTCCAGGGGCTGCCACACTGTAAATCGACGGCTATCAGCCACTCATCGCTAGTGTGGGCGCTCACTAACTTTTCCAGTTTTACCACGATGTCACTGGCGTTTTCACCGGGGACAAATTCCACCGCTTCCACGTTGGCATCGCCGTAGACCATCTGCACCGATTCCAGCATGGCGCAGGCCAGTTTGCCGTGGGCGCAGAAGATTGCATTGACCATAAAATCTCCTTAGCCGCGCGTTTTTCCGCCCGCAATGTTAGTGGTTACTCCGGTAATATAGCTGGCGCGTTCTGACAGAAGATAACAAACAAAATCAGCAACTTCGCTCAGGCGTCCCGAACGGCCAATAGGAATTGAGTTTTTGGTATAGCCCTCGCGCAACTGCTCGACGGTGATGTTGCGGGTCCAGGCCAGCGCTTCTTCATACTCGGGGGTGCGCAGTCCAGTTTTTTCCAGAATGCCAGGTGCAATTCCGACTACACGAATACCGTGTTTGCCCAATTCCTTTGACCAGGAACGGGTAAAGCTATTCAGTGCGGCTTTGGTGGCGGCATAGCAACTTTGACCCTCTGAGCCTTCCAGTCCGCTTTCGGAAGAGACATTCACAATTACGCCGTCATGCTGTTTCACCATCTGGCGTGCCACTGCTTGCGACATTAAGAACACACCTTTCTGGTTGATGTTGACCATTTTTTCAAAAGCAGCTTCGTTGAGTTCATATTGTCCGGCGGGTGCTTTTTCATCGACAAGCAGGCGTGGGAAATTAACCCCTGCATTATTCACCAGTCCGTCAATACGTCCGTAGCGTTGAATAATTTCAGCAACAGTATGATTAACTTCTTTGGCGCTGGAAATATCCGTTGGCCAGAAGTGATATCCGCTATGGCTTTCATATTTACCTTCTCCGCCATGAATATCTGCCATTTGCACATTAGCGCCTTGTGCTAATAATTCTTCGACAATGGCCAGGCCAATTCCGGATGCGCCACCGGTAACAATAATAACTTTATCTTGCAGATTTAACCACGTTTGCATAATAGACTCCCAATTTCAGATAAGGTGATCCCTCATAAAATTAATTACGTCAGGATCAATTTGAATATATTTATTTCAACAATAATTCAGCAGTATGGCTGTTAGTGACTAAACCGTTAATATAATTTCCGCGTAAAGCACCGAGAATACCGCTCAGTTTTTCTTCCCCCATGGCGATGCCGATGGAGTAACGCGCCTGCTTTAATTTATTGGTTTCGATGGAGAGCGTCTTTTCACTCATATTGGTCTCTACCGTCACACCGTTGATATCATAAAAGCGTGAACAAATGTCCCCGGCAACCTGACGGGCATGCAGGTCATCACTCTCTTCGCTGCCGTAAAATGCATGCCAGTTAGCACCATCTCGTATCGCCGGGGAACCAATTCCCACCAGCGCGACATCCAGATTATCCCAGTAGGCGGAAATCGATTTAAAATGTTGTGACTGCATAATCCCGTTACGGATCAGCGGATTTTCCAGAAGCGCCGGGAAATCTGCCAGGTGCGATTCGCCCTTGAGCTTTGCCGCTGCGCTGTAAGTCAGCGTGTTGACGTGGTAGCGACTTTCAAGTTTGCCGGACGGCCCGCCGATGATAGGCACGCAGATAAGCTGACGTGACTGGCTGGCGGGGGATAATCCTTCAACCAGTCCCCTTACCGCGCGCCCCCATGAGAAACCGATAATATCGCCAGGTTCCAGCAAGCGTTCCAGTAACTGCGCGCCGTGCACGCCCATCATCTTGAGCTGTTCATCTTCCTGTTCGCTATCGCAGGAGACCACGACCGCTTCTTTCAGGCCAAATTTCTGTTTTAGCTGCTGTTCCAGCCACAGGTTCTCGTTGTAGTCGTAATTAATGGCGATGGTGACGATGCCTTGCTCGCGACCACGCTTTAGCAACCGGCTAATCGTGGTGCGATAGATTCCCAGCTCCCGGGCGATTTGCGCTTGTGTCATATCCTGTTCGTAATAAAGCTGCGCTATTTTTACGATCAGGCGGATATCATCGCTGTTTTCCGTCGCCATCTTTGGGCTCCTGCACATTTGTGCAAATCACGAAATTGACTTCTTGATCTGATATAACCCCATCCGTTCCACATCTCAAAGCTATTTTCACTTATTTCATCGCCATGAACTGGCTGATTATGTTGCACATTTGATGTGCTGATAGCGCGTTGCTGGCACAAATGTGCTTGTTGCTGTAATGCGTTGATTCTGTTTATTTTCGCCCAACAAAATTGCAGGCGCGGATTGCTGACACTTTTGTGTAGAAAGGTGTGATTGATCACATATAGCGCTTGGGCATTCGAACACGATTATTTTTTATCGCCCGCAAGGTAGGGTATATTTCTCTGCCAAAGGAGAACTTATGCTGCCCGACTCATCCATCCGATTAAATAAATACATCAGTGAAAGCGGAATCTGCTCGCGTCGCGAGGCGGATCGCTTTATCGAACAAGGGAATGTCTTCATTAATGGCAAACGCGCCACCATTGGCGATCAGGTGATGCCTGGCGACGTCGTCAAAGTGAATGGTCGGTTGATTGAGCCGCGTGAAGCGGAAGATCTGGTTTTTATCGCGCTGAATAAGCCGGTGGGGATCGTGAGCACTACCGAAGACAGCGAACGCGACAACATTGTTGATTTTGTGAACCACAGTAAGCGCGTGTTCCCGATTGGCCGCCTGGATAAAGACTCTCAGGGGCTGATTTTTCTGACCAACCATGGCGACCTGGTCAATAAGATCCTGCGTGCCGGTAACGATCACGAAAAAGAGTATCTGGTGACGGTTGATAAGCCGGTCACGGACGAGTTCATTCGTGGAATGGGGGCTGGTGTGCCTATTCTTGGCACTGTCACCAAAAAATGTAAGGTCCGGAAAGAGGCGCCGTTTGTTTTTCGCATCACGCTTGTTCAGGGGCTAAATCGCCAGATCCGTCGTATGTGCGAACACTTTGGCTATGAAGTCACGAAGCTTGAACGTACGCGTATCATGAACGTCGGTCTGTCCGGCTTACCGCTGGGGGAATGGCGTGATCTGACGGATAATGAGCTGATCGAACTGTTCAAATTGATTGAAAACTCTTCTTCAGAAGCGAAACCGAAGGCGAAAGCGAAGCCAAAAACGGCAGGTATTAAGCGCCCGGTCGTGAAGATCGAAAAATCCGCTGAGAAAGAGAAAGCGCGCCCGGCTGCAAACGGTAAACGTTTTACCTCGCCGGGGCGTAAGAAGAAAGGACGTTAACGTCTGCCGCGCGTTGGCGTATTCGCTGACCAGGAAAACGATGCTTCCGCATCTGGTTTATAAGCCTGCTTTTTCTTCAACTGGCGGGCTTTTTTTGCCTCTGCTTCGCGCTGAACCATCAGCTTATCGATGTATTCCTTCTTAATACTGTTGGTCTCTGCGTTGGTCAGCAGGCGGCCATGTGCAATGCGGGCGCGGTCAAGCAGCGTTTTCAGCTCACGCTGTTCGCGCTCGGTCATCTCTTTTTGGGTAATGCGGGGGAGTGCCATACGGTTGCCCTCAGTTAGCCTGTTAGCTGAGTGTACGGTAATCTCGGGCTGTCTGATAGCATATAGGCCGGGTAAGCTTGCGCCTCCCGGCACTTTTTTAGTTTTCCTTCACCGCCTGATGGTGTTTCTCATCAATTGGTTTACCGGACCAGTAGCCTGCCAGCAGTGAGCCGGAAAGGTTATGCCAGACAGAGAACAGTGCGCCTGGAAGCGCGGCCAGCGGGCCGAAGTAGATTTTTCCCAGCGCGGCAGCAAGTCCTGAGTTCTGCATTCCCACCTCGATCGCCAGCGTGCGGCAGGTGGATTCATCGAAGCCAAATAGTTTTCCGCCCCAGTAACCACCGAGCAGACCGATAGTGTTGTGCAAAACCACGGCGATAATCACCACAAAGCCGACGGATGCGATGTGTGACGCGGAACCCGCCACGACTGCGCTGATGATCGCCAGAATGCACACCATTGAGAAAGCAGGTAGATACGGCTCCACGGCTTTGACTACCCGTGGGAACAGATGGTGAATGACCAGACCCAGAGCGATTGGGATTACGACAATTTGTAGAATGCTGAGCAGCATTCCCATCACATCCACCTGAATATGCGCATCGACATACAGTCGTGTCAGCAGCGGGGTGGCGACAACGCCTACCAGCGTTGAAACAGATGAAATAGTGACAGACAGCGCCACGTCACCCTTTGCCAGGTAGATCATTACATTGGATGCAGTGCCGCTGGCGACACTACCGACCAGTACCATGCCAGCGGACAGTTCCGGTGGCATATGGAAAGCCAGTGCCAGAATCCAGGCCGCGAGCGGCATCACCAGATAGTGCAGGAAAATACCTGCGGCGACCGGTGCAGGACGTGAGAGTACGCGCTTAAAGTCATCAACTTTAAGATGTACGCCCATCCCGAGCATAATCAGCATTAACAGCGTGGTGACCCATGGGCCAACAGGGGTAAAGGTGGATGGCGTGTAATACGCGATAACAGAGAGTAGCAGCGCCCATAACGGGAACAGCCGGGTGAGAGTGGCGAGCATGTTGTTTTCCTTGCACTTTACTCGTCATATTTCAGGCAACAGCGATGTCGCTGTCACCAGAATTATTAAGAGTCGGTTGTGTTTGCTTGTTATAAACAGGCCGGGATCGAGCCCGACCATAGCTATTGTTTATCGCGTGCAGGAATTTTATTCAAACAAATTATGTTCATGTTCCGCTGCGGACACTCTCCCAGTTCAACCCAAAACGGGCCAGATATTTTCGCAGGCGGTCTGCATCGTTAGGATTGGTTTTCTTCTGGCGGGATACGGCAAACAGCTCGCGTCCAGCTTCGGACAATGATGCGCTGCGGCGGCAAACGTCGAGGACCGTTTCTAACTGACGCTTATCAAACAGGTCGATCTCCATATTGATTTCAGGCTGCGAGGTCGTTAGCTGCCAGCTCTCCTGTAACAGCACAATCTCTTCTTCGACAAGAGATAACGTGATGCGCCCCTGTTCGGCCAGTGTCGCCATTCGGGCAACGGATGAACTCAGTTCGCGAAAATTGCTGCGCCATTCCGCCTGTGATGAACAGGCAAACGCCAGATAACGTTCTCGTGCCTCTTTGTCGAAACGGATCTGCATCTGTTTCTTATCGGAAAAACGCTGTAGTTCATACTCTACATTCGGTGCAATATCTTCCCGTCGCTGTGCCAGACCCGGCAGGGCAAAGCGCCACATATTAATACGCGCATAGAGATCCTCGCGGAAACGTCCCTCGGCTACCCATTGCTGCATATCACGATGTGTCCCCGCAATCAGCTGGAAATCACTGTAAACCTCTTTATCCGAGCCAAACGGGAAAAAGGTTTTTTCTTCAATGGCTTTTAACAGCATGGCCTGCTCATCCAGCCCCAGTTCGGCTATTTCATCAAGAAACAACACGCCGCCATCGGCTTCCCGTAATAGCCCTGTACGTGGAGTGAGTGCGCCCGTAAATGCCCCTTTTACATGACCAAACAGCGTGGACATCGCGTTGTCGCCGCGCAGGGTGGCGCAGTTTACCGCCACCAGTTTGCCTGCCACCAGATGGCGCGACTGCCGTAACTGAAAAATACGTTTTGCCAGGAAGGATTTACCCGCGCCGGTAGGACCCGTGAGCAAAATTGGATCGGTAGATCGCAACGCAACGCGCTCAATGCGGTCAATCAGTTTATTAAACGTAGCGTTGCGCGTATCTATCCCTGCTTTCAGAAAGGAGACGGACTGCTGTTGCTCGCGCAGGAAACGGCTGGTCAGCGTGGCATAACGGCTTAAATCCAGATCGATAACCGAGCAGACGCCGGCGGTGACAGCGTCTTCTGATGAGCCTTTGGGGGCTGGACTGGTTTGCAGCAGGCTGGCGGGCAGGTAGCGGGCTTCCGTCAGCAGGAACCAGCAGATCTGCGCCACATGTGTCCCGGTAGTGATGTGTACCAGATACTCTTCGTTTTCAGTATCAAAGGGGTAATGGGTCGCGAAGTCGAGAAATGCGGCATAGACCTCCTCAAAATCCCACGGATCGTTAATCGTCACTACATGTGCGCGCACCTCGGTGTGCGGGGAAAGTTGCGTAACGTCTTTGATTAGCCTTTGCGCCACGCTCTCATCGCGCGGCTGGTGGAGCAGTTCCAGTCTGTCGATGGGAAAATCAGTCTGCAGACAGAGGCCCACTGTGGGTCGCCATCTCTTAAAGCGGCTCGCCCGCTTGCCGCGATCGTCCAGCACCGTTCCAAGAACACCAATCACCACCCGACGTTTTTTCATGGTTTATCCATATAGATAAGTTTAGATATTAAAAGATAAGAAATATCGATGAGCGCGGCAACCACCTGTATGAAGATTGAAAATTAAAATCATATAAATCAATAAAATAAAAAATAATCATGGCAATTTATCTTTCTGGCATGCTTCTGGCAATAACCCCTTCGTCAATAACGCTGAAAGCGCAGGGGGTTAAACCCCGCCGGCACGTCAGGAACGGCTGATGCTGTTTTCCGGGAGTGTTCCGTCAGTCGATGACTCAAAACGGGTTCGATTCCCAATTTCATCCTCCAAATGAAAACTGGTTGTTAATCATATAAATAAAAACGGGTTTCGCGTAGTAAGCGGACCCAAAACAGGCTGCCGGTAACGATGCCGTGTGGCAGGCAAAAGGGAATTCCCCTGTCGCTTCGCCTCTGCACCCGCGCCTGGTTCACTCATTAAGGAATAAAAAATGGCTAAGAAAATCACAATTAAAAAAGGTCAGTTAGGTCTTTTATCCCGTAAGGGGGATTACTATCAGGTGCTGGAAACAGGCGAACACCGTTTGCCGTGGCTTAACCCACCGGAAGTGCTGATCGTTAACATGGATGGTAGTGAAGTGCCCGAAGCGTTGGCGGAGTATCTGCGCCGCTTCCAGTCATCATGGGTTGATCAGTATTGCCTTGCGGCTGATTTAACCGATACCGAAGCGGCAGCGCTGTATGCCAACGGTATTCTGCAAGAAATTTTGCCGCCCTCGACACGCCGTTTGTACTGGCGGGCTGACGACGCGCTGCAGCTGGTACGCATGGATACGCGTCAGGTTCTGGTGCCAACAGAGGTTATGAATGCGGTGTTACAACCGCGACGCAATGGTGCGGTAAAGGGACGCGAAGCGATCTTAACGGTACAGATTCCGGCGTGGCACGTTGGTGTGCTGAAAATTGACGGTGAAACGCAGGCATTGTTATCGCCAGGTCTGACCGCGTACTGGAAAGTGAATCATCTGGTTGAAGCCGAAGTGGTTGATACCCGCTTGCAGGTACTGGAAGTTGGCGGGCAGGAGATCCTGACCAAAGATAAGGTCAACCTGCGTCTGAATATGGCCGCTAACTGGCGCTATAGCGACGTATTACAGGCTTTTGGTCAGCTCACCAAACCGGTGGATCATCTCTATCGCGAACTGCAGTTTGCGCTGCGTGAAGCGGTGGGTACTCGAACTCTGGATGAACTGCTGGAAGATAAGCAGATTATCGACGAAATCGTGAGTACGCAGGTGAAGAGCCGTATGACGCCGTTTGGTATCGAGGTCGCTTCGTTGGGCGTAAAAGATATTGTGCTGCCGGGAGATATGAAGGCCATATTGTCCCAACTGGTTGAAGCTGAGAAATCGGCGCAGGCTAACGTGATTCGTCGTCGGGAAGAGACTGCTGCGACGCGTTCGCTGTTGAATACGGCGAAAGTTATGGAAAACAACCCGGTTGCATTGCGTTTAAAAGAGCTGGAAACCCTCGAAAGAGTGGCTGAGCGTATCGATAAAATCTCGGTATTCGGTGGACTGGACCAGGTTCTGCACGGTCTGGTGAATATAAAAGGACAGGAACTATAAACGTTAACGGAGTGTACAGCCCGATGATGTTTACACCTGTCGGGCCGTGCACCCATACCGTAAGCCGGATAAGACGATTCACCGCCATCCGGTCTACGGACGTTGTCACTCAAACAGATTATGGTGCAGCTTCTGTACAACCTGCTCAGCTTCAGTACCGGGAACGAGGAAGCACAGGTTATGGCTGGATGCACCATAGCAAATCATGCGAATGTTGAACGGCTCCAGCACGCCAAACACCTCTTTACCCACGCCACAGGCTTTAGACAGGTCGTTACCAATCAGCGCCACCAGCGCGAGACCTTCTTCTACTTCTACCCGGCACAGTGCAGACAGTTCCATGAGCAGAGTCTGTGTCAGCAACGTATCTCCGGTGGAAGTGGAACCTGTGGTGTCCAGGGTTAGCGCCACGCTGACTTCTGAGGTGGTAATCAAATCCACCGAGATATTATGACGTGCCAGAATGCCGAACACTTCCGCTAAAAATCCACGAGAGTGCAGCATATTCAGGCTATGCAGCGTGAGCAGCGTTTGCTTACGACGCAGCGCCAGTGCGCGAAATAGCGGTGGATTCTGGGTTTTATTACACACCAGCGTGCCGCCCGCTTTTGGATCTTTGCTGGAGCCAACAAACACCGGAATATCGCTACGTACGGCGGGTAACAGGGTCGCCGGATGCAACACTTTCGCGCCGAAGGTTGCCATCTCAGCAGCCTCTTCAAAGGCGATTTCATCAATACGTTTAGCGGCTGGAACTACGCGTGGATCGGTTGTGTAGATGCCGGGAACATCGGTCCAGATATCAACGCGCGTTGCGTGCAACGCTTCTGCCAGCAAGGCTGCCGTATAGTCGCTGCCGCCACGTCCCAGCGTGGTGGTGCGGCCTTTGCTTTCGCTACCGATAAAACCCTGGGTAATAACCAGACCTTCATCCAGACGCGGGGCCAGCTGTAGCGTCGCCAGTTCAGCCAGCGCCGCAACATCCGGCTCTGCGCGGCCAAAACGATCGTTGGTTCGCATCACTTTGCGCACATCAAACCACTGCGCCTGCACGTTACGCTCACGCAGGATCTCGACAAACAGCAGGGTAGACATCAGTTCACCGTGGCTGACCAGTTCGTCAGTCAGTGCGGTTGAGGTGGCCAGTGAAGCGGCTTCTGCCAGCGTGGTGATGTTTTCCAGCAGGCGTTCTATCTCTTCGCGGATCACGTTCGGATAGCGCAGGCGTTCCAGGATATCGAACTGAATTTGACGAATGGAATCGAGCTTCTCGAAGCGTTCGGTTGGCTCCAGTCCTTCTGCCAGTGCGACCAGCAGATTGGTAATGCCTGCCGAAGCGGAAAGTACCACTAAACGGACGTTAGCATCGGAAAGTACCACATCCGCGCTGCGATTCATGGCGTCAAAATCCGCCACGCTGGTACCGCCAAACTTGGAGACAACTAGATTTGTCATAACGACCTCGTGTCAGGGAATGAAAAAAGCGACCATGGCACAAAGGCAGAACGGAAACCGGTGCAGGCGCAAATGCAAATACCGTATTTATAAATAAAATGTGTAGCCTGTACTGTCAACGCTGGGATTATGCGGATTTTTCATGCTGCGTTAGCGATGAGTAACAGCGCTTATAACAGCTATACTTTTGCTGCTTTTCATCCTCGATTCATACAGGCCAGTGCAATGGCATTAAAACAATCACACTTTTCTGTGACTGGCGTTACAATCGATCTCAGTCACAATTCTCAAAATCAGAAGAGTATTGCTAATGAAAAACATCAATCCAACGCAGACCTCAGCCTGGCAGGCACTACAAAAACACTTTGAAGAGATGAAAGACGTTACAATCGCGGACCTGTTCGCGAAAGATAGCGATCGCTTCACTAAATTTTCCGCGACGTTTGACGATCTGATGCTGGTGGATTTCTCCAAAAACCGCATCACTGAAGAGACGTTGGCCAAACTGCAGGATCTGGCGAAAGAGACCGATCTCGCAGGTGCTATCAAATCCATGTTCTCCGGTGAAAAGATCAACCGCACCGAGGACCGTGCGGTGCTGCACGTAGCGCTGCGCAACCGTAGCAATACGCCAATCATTGTTGACGGCAAAGATGTGATGCCGGAAGTGAACGCGGTGCTGGAGAAGATGAAATCCTTTTCTGAAGCGATTATCTCCGGCAGTTGGAAAGGCTACACTGGTAAGGCAATCACTGATGTGGTGAACATTGGTATCGGCGGCTCTGACCTTGGCCCGTTCATGGTGACCGAAGCGCTGCGTCCGTACAAAAATCACCTGAATATGCACTTTGTGTCTAACGTTGACGGCACGCATATTGCCGAAGTGCTGAAGAAAGTGAACCCGGAAACCACGCTGTTCCTGGTCGCGTCTAAAACCTTCACTACTCAGGAAACCATGACCAACGCCCACAGCGCGCGCGACTGGTTCCTGGCGACCGCAGGCGACAACAAGCACGTTGCCAAACACTTCGCGGCACTGTCCACCAACGGCAAAGCGGTTGGCGAGTTCGGTATTGATACCGCCAACATGTTCGAGTTCTGGGACTGGGTCGGTGGACGCTATTCCCTGTGGTCAGCAATCGGCCTGTCTATCATCCTGTCCGTGGGCTACGACAATTTCGTTGAGCTGCTGTCCGGTGCGCACGCAATGGATAAGCATTTCTCCACCACGCCTGCAGAGAAAAACCTGCCGGTGCTGTTGGCGCTGATCGGTATCTGGTACAACAATTTCTTTGGTGCTGAAACCGAAGCGATCCTTCCGTATGACCAGTATATGCACCGTTTCGCGGCCTACTTCCAGCAGGGAAATATGGAATCCAACGGTAAATACGTTGACCGTAACGGCAACGCGGTGGATTACCAGACTGGCCCAATCATCTGGGGTGAGCCGGGCACTAACGGTCAGCACGCGTTCTATCAGTTGATTCATCAGGGCACCAAAATGGTTCCTTGTGACTTTATCGCTCCGGCGATTACCCACAACCCGCTGTCGGATCACCATCCGAAGCTGCTGTCCAACTTCTTCGCTCAGACTGAAGCGCTGGCGTTTGGTAAATCTCGCGAAGTGGTTGAGCAGGAATATCGTGACCAGGGTAAAGATCCGGCTCAGCTCGAGCACGTTGTGCCGTTTAAAGTGTTTGAAGGCAACCGTCCGACTAACTCCATTCTGCTGCGTGAAATTACCCCGTTCAGTCTGGGTGCGCTGATTGCACTGTATGAGCATAAAATCTTTACTCAGGGCGCAATCCTCAACATCTTCACCTTCGACCAGTGGGGCGTGGAGCTGGGCAAACAACTGGCAAACCGCATTCTGCCAGAGCTGAACGATGATAAAGAAATCAACAGCCACGACTGCTCGACTAACGGTTTGATTAACCGTTATAAGTCCTGGCGTTAATCTGCGTCTTCCTTTGAACCGCAGCAATAATGAAATTAAAAAGCCGATATTATTATCGGCTTTTTTTATAAGATAATTCCCTTTCTCTTGAACCTTATGTGAAAATTTAATTGAGCTTAATCCTAAAATAATTTTATTACTTTAATTTTTGCTCGATTATTTTCAGAGTTTACGGATATTGTATTTTTATATAATTATTTTAACCAACTGATTTATATTTGTTTTCATATTAAAAGTTATTATTAGTACGTTCTTTTTTCTAATTATCCTAAATTCCCGCGTGCCGTAATTCGCATACTTCGGTTGTGTATACTCGATCTCGCCCGAAATTCTTTTGGGTAAATCTCCATTCATACAATGAAGGGAATTTGTGATGAAAAAAGTTCTGTATGGCCTTTTGGCTATATCTGCGCTTGCGGCGACTTCTGTCCATGCCGCCCCCGTCCAGGTGGGGGAGGCTGCAGGGTCAGCTGCCGCGTCGGTTTCGGCAGGAAGTTCCTCCGCAACCAGCGTGAGCACCGTAAGTTCTGCGGTGGGGGTCGCCCTGGCGGCAACCGGTGGTGGAGATGGCTCTAATACCGGAACCACAACCACCACGACCACCAGTACCCAGTAATCGCGGTACGTTTAACCATAACCACACTTCGGTGTGGTTATTTTGGATTGCCGTAAGCCTGCGGGACTTATCGGCCTGCCGGGTAAGCATAGCGCCACCCGGCAATAATGCGGAGAAGCGTCGTGAAGCGACCAGCGCTCATATTGGTTTGCCTGTTACTGCAGGCGTGTTCTGCCTCAACTGAGGGGCTGGGACATTCGCTGTGGAATAGCGTGTTCGGTACACCTGGCGTACAGATGACGGACGATGATATCCAAAACATGCCCTATGCCAGCCAGTATATGCAGCTCAATGACGGCCCTCAGCTGTTTGTGGTGCTCGCTTTCGCAGAAAACGACCAGCAGAAATGGGTGACGCAGGATCAGGCCGTTCTCGTGACACAGCACGGACGTCTGGTGAAAACATGGCTCGGCGGAGACAACCTGATCGAGGTGAATAATCTGGCGGCAGACCCGCTTATCAAGCCAAACCAGATCGTCGACGGTGTCACCTGGAGCCGTACGATGGGCTGGACCGAGCATAAGCAGGTGCGCTACGCCACCGCCCGCTCGGTCTTCAAATGGGATGGCACTGACAGTATCAGGGTTGCCAGCGATGAAACCTCGGTTCGCGTGCTGGATGAAGAGGTGACGACCGATCAGGCCCGTTGGCATAACCGCTACTGGATCGATAGCGACGGGCTGATTCGTCAGTCGAAACAGTACCTGGGCGCAAATTACTTCCCGGTGAAAACCACGCTGATTAAGGCGGCAAAATCATGATGAAACGGACTATTACAGCGCTCCTCGTCAGCCTGAGCGTGTCATCTGTTTTTGCAGCAGGCACTGTCAAAGTGATGACGACAGGCAACACGGAGGCGAAAACGCTGGCCGATGTGGAGCACCTGATCGATCTGGTGGGACAACCGAAACTGGCAAATAGCTGGTGGCCAGCGGCGATCATCAGCGAAGAACAGGCGACCATTACAGCGCAGCGCCAACAACAGGTGCTGTTAGGACGTTTAGCGGCGCTGAGTTCAGAGGAAAGTGGTGACGCCGCTGCCGCCATCAACACGTTACATCAGCAAGTGCAGGTGCTGAAGGTTACCGGCAGACAGCGGATTAATCTCGATCCGGACGTTGTGCGGGTAAGTGACGGCGGTAACCCGCCATTACAGGGCAACTACACGCTTTGGGTCGGGCCAGAGCCAACAGAAATTACGTTGTTTGGGCTGGTAAGTCGCCCGGGGAAGCAACCGTTTGTGGCCGGGCGTGATGTTGCCAGCTATCTCGATGGGCAAAGTTTGCTCAGTGGTGCCGATCGCAGTTATGCGTGGGTGGTCTATCCCGACGGACGTACACAGAAAGCGCCAGTCGCTTACTGGAACAAACGCCACGTAGAGCTGATGCCCGGCAGCACCCTTTTTGTCGGACTCGCCGATGCCGTCTGGAGTACAGCCCCGGATGAAATCAATGCCGACATCCTTCGCACTCTGACCCAGCGGATACCCGAATGATGAGAAAAACTTATCTGCTCAGCTTATTGGCGCTGGGTGTAAGCGTGGCGTGCCACGGTGAAACTTTCCCGGCGCCTGTTGGCCCTTCTCAGTCAGACTTTGGCGGCGTGGGGCTGCTGCAAACCCCGACCGCACGGATGGCGCGTGAAGGGGAAATGAGCCTCAACTATCGTGATAACGATCAGTACCGCTACTACTCCGCGTCTGTGCAGCTTTTTCCCTGGCTGGAAACCACGCTGCGCTACACCGATGTGCGTACTAAAAAATACAGCAGTGTTGAGTCGTTTTCTGGCGATCAAACATACAAGGATAAGGCTTTCGACCTCAAATTACGGCTGTGGGAAGAGAGTTACTGGATGCCGCAGGTGGCGGTTGGTGCGCGGGATATCGGCGGGACTGGCCTGTTTGATGCGGAATACATTGTGGCGAATAAGGCCTGGGGGCCTTTTGATTTCTCGCTCGGCCTTGGCTGGGGATATCTGGGAACCAGCGGCAATGTGAGTAATCCGCTGTGTTCGTACAGCGATAAATTCTGTTATCGCGATAACAGCTATAAACAGGCCGGATCTATCGATGGCAGCCAGATGTTCCACGGTCCGGCATCGTTGTTTGGCGGCGTGGAATACCAGACACCCTGGCAGCCATTGCGTCTGAAGCTGGAGTATGAAGGGAACAATTACCAGCAGGATTTTGCGGGTAAGCTGGAGCAGAAGAGTAAGTTTAACGTCGGTGCCATTTACCGCGTCACCGATTGGGCCGACGTTAACCTCAGCTACGAACGCGGCAATACCTTTATGTTTGGGGTCACGTTGCGTACCAACTTCAACGATCTGCGGCCCAGCTATAACGACAATGCCCGACCGAAATATCAGCCGCAGCCGCAGGATGCCATCCTGCAACATTCGGTAGTGGCGAATCAGTTAACGTTGCTGAAATACAACGCCGGGCTGGCGGATCCGAAGATTCAGGTGAAGGGCGAGACACTTTACGTCACCGGCGAACAGGTGAAGTACCGTGACTCTCGTGAAGGGATCGAACGAGCGAATCGGATCGTGATGAACGATCTTCCGGAAGGGATCCGCACGATCCGCGTAACAGAAAATCGCCTGAATTTACCGCAGGTGACGACCGAAACGGATGTATCAAGCCTGAAGAACCATCTGCAAGGGGAACCGTTGGGACATGAAACTTCGCTGGTGCAAAACCGCGTCGAACCCGTTGTTCCACAAACTGTCGAGCAGGGCTGGTATATCGATAAGTCACGCTTCGATTTTCATATCGATCCGGTGCTTAATCAGTCGGTTGGCGGCCCGGAAAACTTCTATATGTATCAGTTGGGTGTTATGGGAACGGCGGATCTGTGGGTCACGGATCACCTGCTCACTACCGGCAGTCTGTTTGCCAATCTTGCCAATAACTACGACAAGTTTAATTACACTAATCCGCCGCAGGATTCGCATTTGCCGCGGGTTCGTACCCACGTACGTGACTATGTGCAGAACGACGTGTATGTGAATAATCTCCAGGCTAACTACTTCCAGTCTCTTGGTCATGGGTTTTACGGACAGGTTTACGGCGGCTATCTGGAGACCATGTACGGCGGCGCGGGGGCTGAAGTGCTGTACCGCCCGCTGGATGGTAATTGGGCGTTTGGTATTGACGCCAACTACGTGAAACAACGTGACTGGCGCAGTGCGCAGGAGATGATGAAATTCACCGACTACAGCGTGAAGACCGGGCATCTGACGGCCTACTGGAATCCTTCGTTCGCCCAGGATGTGCTGGTGAAAGCCAGTGTCGGGCAGTATCTGGCTGGAGATAAAGGTGGGACGCTGGAGATTGCTAAACGCTTCGACAGCGGTGTCGTGGTGGGCGGCTATGCGACCATCACCGATGCATCACCAGATGAGTACGGGGAAGGGGATTTTACCAAAGGCGTGTATGTTTCTGTGCCGCTGGATCTCTTCTCCACCGGCCCAACCCGCAGTCGTGCGGCGATCGGCTGGACACCGTTGACGCGTGACGGAGGCCAGCAGCTTGGACGTAAGTTTGGTCTGTACGATATGACCAGCGACAGGAGTGAGAAATTTCGCTGATGTGAGCGTTGTTTGCCCGGTGGCGCTACGCGCATCGGGCAAGAAGCAGGCCAGATAAGGTGCTTACGATCCCTGAATAAAAGAATAAACAAAAAATATAGATCTCTGTCACATTTTTGCGTTATACAGGAACTTCGCCACAGAGTAAGAGGTGCTGTTATGACGTCACTATCTCGTCCACGTGTTGAGTTTATCTCCACGATTTTACAGACCGTCCTGAATCTAGGACTGCTCAGTCTGGGCCTGATTCTGGTCGTATTTCTTGGGAAAGAGACGCTGCATCTGGCAGACGTTCTGTTCGCGCCGGAACAAACCAGCAAGTATGAGCTGGTGGAAGGGCTGGTGGTGTATTTTCTCTACTTTGAATTTATCGCACTGATTGTGAAGTACTTTCAGTCAGGTTTTCACTTTCCACTACGCTACTTTGTCTATATCGGGATCACTGCGATTGTGCGCCTGATCATTGTCGATCATAAAGCGCCAATGGATGTATTGATCTATTCTGCGGCGATCTTGTTGTTGGTGATTACGCTGTGGCTGTGTAATTCCAAGCGGCTGAAGCGAGAGTAAAAAAATGGCGCTCCGTAGAGCGCCGAAAAACAGTCACAGGTTGGGATAACATAAGTTGAGGGTTGCAGTGGCATTGCACTGCCCGTTGCCGGGCAGGTACTTCGATGAAACTTAGCCTTTCACACCACCCGCCGTCAGACCGTTGACCAGCCAGCGCTGTGCCAGCAGGAAAACCAGGGTGATCGGAATGGCGGAAAGAACGGCGGCGGCGGCAAAGTCGCCCCACAAATAGTTCTGTGGATTGAGGTACTGCTGCATACCTACCGCCAGGGTGTAGCTGTTCACATCACGCAGTAGCAGTGAAGCGACCGGAACTTCAGTAATTGCGGCGATAAACGACAGAATAAACACCACCGCCAGAATCGGTACCGAAAGTGGTAATAGCACCAGACGGAACGCCTGCCATGGTGTTGCGCCATCCAGCGCCGCCGCTTCTTCCAGCGAACCATCAATCGTTTCAAAGTAGCCTTTAATCGTCCATACATGCAGGGCGATACCGCCGAGGTAAGCGAAGATCACGCCACCGTGAGTGTTCAGACCGATAAAAGGAATGTACTGTCCGAGGCGGTCAAACAAGGCATACAACGCCACCAGTGACAGAACCGCCGGGAACATCTGGAAAATTAGCATCCCTTTCAGCAACGTGGCTTTACCCGGAAAGCGCATACGGGCAAAGGCGTAGGCGCAGGTAGTGGAGAGTGCCACGATGCCGATGGCGGTAATTCCGGCGATTTTCACTGAGTTCCACAGCCACAACAGAACCGGGAAGGGAGGCGGTGTGACACGGCCGTCAGCATGTTCAACGCTGAAACCCAATGCCAGCCGCCAGTGTTCCCAGGATATATTTTCCGGGATCAGGCTCCCGGTAGCAAAGTTACCTTCGCGCAATGAAATCGCGATAACCATCAGCAGCGGGAACATAATTGCCGCGATGAAAATCAGCAAGCCTAAGTGCGTCGCGAAGAGGCGCATTTTTTGAGATTTGGGTTGGACCATAGCCATGTTCAATGCCCTCCTTAGTCAAACTTCATTCGTGTGGCTTTCAGGTTCACTATCGCCAGTACACCTACCAGCAGGAAAATCAGCGTCGCAATCGCTGCTGCCAGACCGAAGTCCTGACCGCCGCCGCCTTCAAAGGCGATACGATAGGTGTAACTTACGAGCAGGTCGGTATAGCCTGCTGGCGTGGTGGTACCAAGACGGTCCGGGCCACCGTTAGTCAACAGTTGGATCAGCACGAAGTTGTTAAAGTTAAAGGCAAAACTGGCGATCATCAGCGGCGTCAGCGGCTTAATCAGCAGCGGCAACGTAATCTTAAAGAAGTTCTGGAACGGGCCCGCGCCATCCATCGCAGAAGCCTCATACAGATCGTCAGGAATCGCCTTCAGCAGACCCATGCACAGGATCATCATGTACGGATAGCCCAGCCAGGTGTTGACGATAATAATCATCGAACGCGCGGTGGTTGGGTCACTGAACCAGGCCGGTTTGATGCCAAACAGTGCGCTTAGCATCATGTTGATTTCACCGAAGCTCTGGTTGAACAGCCCTTTGAAAATCAGAATCGAGATAAACGACGGTACGGCATAAGGCAGAATCAACAGTACGCGGTAAATCGCTTTACCTTTTAGTGATTCCCATTGCACCAGGCAAGCCAGAACCATACCCACGGCAACGGTCAGGATCACGGTCAGGACCGAGAAAACGACTGTCCAGACAAAGATAGCGAAGAACGGTTTCTGGATCCCTTCATCGGTAAATACGCGGGTGAAGTTCTCCCAGCCGATGGTGACGGTATAGCCGGGACTGAGTTTTTCAGTGCCCCAGTTCCCGTCAGCCGTGACCGACTGGTAATAACCGATATCGTTGTTTGCACGGTATGTTACGCCGCTCTGGTTGTTGGTGAGCGTCCCGTCATCCGCCAGGGAGTAGAGTGGCTGCGTGCCAGAGAACTGACGCAGCGAGCTCATAATCACTTTGCTTTCATCGGGCAGTATAGCCGTCAGTTGAGTCAGCGCCTGGCGATTTTGCGTGATGATGCGCAGCGTCGCGCGTTCACCTGTTGGCAGCGTATCGGTTTCTTTCAGTTGCAGTTTTTGCTCGCCGCCAAATTTAAAGGCATCGGAGACATAGTTCTTACCCGTCTCTCCATCGGTGAGGGCCAGTTGCCACTCCGTGCCCGCTGGATACAGACCAAAGTTGTAGGTTTTACCCGCCTGATAAGAACGGTCCATCAGGACTTGCTGGGCGCGTTCAAAGGTCAGTTGGTTGGTACTGCTGTAGTTGGTAAAGGCAATGGCAATGGTGCAAATGAGCGGAAACAGAACAAACAGCCCCATGCCAGCAACACCAGGATAAACATAGCGCCAGGCATAAGTTTTACGGTTAGCAAAAATATACAGACCAGCAGAGCTTAAAATCAGCGTCATGATGGCAAAAAGGTACTCCCCCTGGGCGTACATCAAAACAACAAGGTAACCCACCAGCAGACCAAGCAGACCTATCACTGACCATTTCAGCGTGTCGCTTTGCCACCAGTATTTCTTTTTAATGACATCCATGGGGATCTTCCTCAACAACGGTGAAACTTCCTCGCCGGAGATGTGCCGGATAGCGGCATAAATGCCTTATCAGGCCTACAATCCTCCGTAGGCCTGATAAGCGAAGCGCCATCAGGTACATCGACAGCACTACTTGGTGATACGACCTTGCGCGTCTTTCAGTGCTGCATCGACAGTCTGACGGCCACTAGCGGCGTTGATTACAGCGGTACGAACGGCATACCAGAATGCAGACATCTGCGGAATGTTCGGCATGATTTCGCCTTTCTGGGCGTTATCCATGGTGGCAGCAATACGCGGATCTTTCGCTAATTGCTCCTGGAAGGATTTCAGCGCAACGGCGCCCAGCGGTTTGTCCTTGTTCACTTCATCCAGACCCTGATCGGTCAGCAAGTAGTTTTCGAGGAACTCTTTTGCCAGTTCTTTGTTCGGACTGGCGGCGTTAATACCAGCACTGAGTACACCAACAAATGGTTTAGAGGCTTTGCCTTTGAAGGTTGGCAGCAGCGTTACGCCGTAGTTAATTTTGCTCTTGTCGATGTTCGACCATGCCCACGGACCGTTAATCGTCATTGCCGTTTCACCTTTGTTAAAGGCCGCTTCGGCGATGGAGTAGTCGGTATCCGCGTTCATGTGTTTGTTCTTGATGAGGTCAACCAGGAAGGTCAGACCCGCTTTCGCGCCAGCGCTGTCTACGCCAACGTCTTTGACGTCGTATTTGCCGTTTTCAAATTTGAATGCGTAACCGCCGTCGGCAGCAATCAGCGGCCAGGTGAAGTACGGCTCTTGCAGGTTGAACATCAGGGCGGATTTACCTTTCGCCTTCAGCTCTTTATCCAGCGCAGGGATCTCTTCCCAGGTTTTCGGCGCTTGAGGAACGAGGTCTTTGTTGTAAATCAGAGACAGCGCTTCAACGGCGATTGGGTAGGCGATCAGTTTGCCGTTATAACGCACTGCATCCCAGGTGAACGGATAGAGCTTGTCCTGGAACGCTTTGTCTGGGGTGATCTCAGCCAGCAGACCAGATTGTGCGTAGCCACCAAAGCGGTCATGCGCCCAGAAGATAATGTCCGGGCCGTCGCCGGTCGCTGCAACCTGCGGGAATTTTTCTTCCAGTTTGTCCGGATGCTCAATAGTGACTTTGATGCCGGTGTCTTTCTCGAATTTTTTACCCACTTCAGCGAGGCCGTTATAGCCTTTATCGCCGTTGATCCAGATAACCAGCTTACCTTCTTCAATCTTGGCGAGAGCCGAGGCGGAAAACATCATCGTCGTCAGTGCGGACAATGCGAGGATGCGTGCGCCAGTTTTGATTTTCATAGTTCCCATCCTGTTTGGTGATTTTTCAGAGGTGGCTTAACGGTTACTAGTTTCTTTATACGACAACCTCTTTCCATCCTCCTTACCCCTACGCCCCACCCATTCTTTATGTGATCTGTGTTGCATAAATGTGAGTAATGCGTGCTGGCGCACATAAAAACCCACTGATTTTTGCAGGCGCCATCACGAAATTCCTCCACGGAGTACAGCCAGGGTCTCAGACACTGCTCTCTCATCCTCCCGCCTCCTCCCCCATAAAAAAGCTGGGGGGTGGAGGATTCCCGCCATTAATGAATAACGCATAGTCAGTCCATCATGAATGTTGCTGTCGATGACAGGTTGTAACGAAGGGAGAAGGGCATGGCGAGCGTACAGTTGCGAAATGTAACGAAAGCCTGGGGTGACGTGGTGGTATCGAAAGATATCAATCTCGACATTCACGAAGGGGAGTTCGTGGTGTTTGTCGGACCGTCAGGCTGCGGTAAGTCGACTTTGCTGCGTATGATCGCCGGGCTTGAGACTATCACCAGTGGAGATCTGTATATCGGGGAAACCCGGATGAACGATATCCCGCCCGCCGAACGCGGTGTGGGAATGGTCTTCCAGTCCTATGCGCTCTATCCCCATTTATCCGTCGCAGAAAACATGTCGTTTGGTCTCAAGCTGGCGGGTGCCAAAAAAGAGGTAATGAATCAGCGCGTTAATCAGGTGGCTGAAGTTCTGCAACTGGCACACCTGCTGGAGCGTAAACCAAAAGCGCTTTCTGGTGGACAGCGTCAGCGTGTGGCGATTGGTCGTACGCTGGTGGCAGAGCCGCGCGTATTCCTGCTTGATGAACCGCTTTCCAACCTTGATGCCGCGCTGCGCGTGCAGATGCGTATAGAAATCTCCCGCCTGCATAAACGTCTTGGCCGCACGATGATTTACGTCACCCACGACCAGGTCGAAGCGATGACCCTGGCAGACAAAATTGTGGTGCTGGATGCTGGTCGCGTTGCTCAGGTGGGTAAACCACTGGAGCTGTATCACTACCCGGCTGACCGCTTTGTCGCGGGCTTTATTGGCTCGCCGAAGATGAACTTTCTGCCGGTGAAAGTCACGGGGACGGCAATCGATCAGGTCCAGGTAGAGTTGCCTAACCGCCAGCAAATCTGGCTACCGGTCGATAGCGCACACGTTCAGGTTGGCGCCAACATGTCTTTAGGTATTCGCCCGGAACATCTGCTGCCCAGCGAAATTGCTGATGTCACTCTCGAGGGTGAAGTACAGGTCGTCGAGCAGCTTGGTCACGAAACACAAATTCATATCCAGATCCCCGCCATCCGTCAAAACCTGGTTTACCGCCAGAACGACGTGGTGTTGGTAGAAGAGGGTGCCACATTCGCTATCGGTCTGCCGCCAGAGCGTTGCCATCTGTTCCGTGAGGATGGCACTGCATGTCGTCGGTTGCACCAAGAGCCGGGCGTTTAAGGTCCCCATAAAAAAAACGAAACGCAAAACCATTCGAGGCTGTATCGAGGCTGCAAGTGAATGAGTCCCGGGAGCGTACAAAAAGTACGTGACCGGGGTGAAAGAACGCAGCCAACAAAGAGGCAGCCCGAAGGGGACGCGTTTAAAGAAAAGCAATGATCTCAGGAGATAGAACGATGATTACTCTGCGCAAACTCCCTCTGGCGGTTGCTGTAGCAGCAGGCATTATGTCTGTTCAGGCAATGGCTGTAGATTTTCATGGTTATGCTCGTTCCGGTATCGGCTGGACGGGTAGTGGCGGCGAACAACAATGTTTCCAGGCTACTGGTGCTCAAAGTAAATACCGTCTCGGTAACGAATGTGAAACCTATGCGGAACTGAAACTGGGCCAGGAAGTATGGAAAGAAGGTGATAAGAGCTTCTATTTCGACACTAACGTCGCCTACTCCGTAGCACAGCAGAATGACTGGGAAGGAACAGATCCGGCATTCCGTGAAGCAAACGTGCAGGGTAAAAACCTGATTGAATGGCTGCCAGGTTCTACGATCTGGGCCGGTAAGCGCTTCTATCAGCGTCATGATGTTCACATGATCGACTTCTACTACTGGGATATCTCGGGTCCTGGTGCCGGTATTGAAAACATCGATCTGGGCTTCGGTAAACTGGCTCTGGCAGCAACCCGTTCTCAGGAAGCGGGCGGCTCTTACGCGTTCAGCAGCCAGAATATTTATGATCGTACCAAAGATACCGCCAACGACGTGTTCGACGTGCGTTTAGCGCAGATGGCCATTAACCCGGACGGTATGCTGGAACTGGGCGTTGACTATGGTCGCGCAAATACAACAGATGACTACAGCCTGGCAGACGGTGCATCAAAAGATGGCTGGATGTTCACCGCTGAACATACCCAGAGCATGTTGAAAGGCTATAACAAGTTTGTCGTTCAGTATGCGACAGACTCCATGACCACTCAGGGTAAAGGCCTAAACCAGGGCTCTTACGGTTCTTCTACCACTACTATTGAAGACCCTGTTACTGGCGTTAAGACAAACTTCGCTAACAACGTCGTCAATAACAACGGTAGCCTGGTGCGCGTCCTGGATCACGGTGCGATTTCCCTGGGCGACAAGTGGGACCTGATGTACGTCGGTATGTACCAGAATCTCGATATGGATAACGACCTGGGTACCGAATGGTACACCGTCGGTATTCGTCCGATGTACAAATGGACGCCAATCATGAGCACCCTGATGGAAGTCGGTTACGACAACGTCAAATCCCAACAGACCGGCGATCGTAACAGCCAGTACAAAATCACCCTGGCGCAACAGTGGCAGGCAGGCGACAGCATCTGGTCTCGTCCGGCAATCCGCGTCTTCGCAACCTACGCAAAATGGGATGAAGAGTGGGGCTACGTCAAAAATGGTAACGACGTAACCAAATTCGCTGCGGCGACTAATTCCGGTATCAGCACCACCAGCCGTGGCGACAGCGACGAGTGGTCCTTCGGTGCCCAGATGGAAATCTGGTGGTAATCCAGCATTAATCTGACGTCATGACCGAAAGAGGGGCGTAAGCCCCTCTTGATTACGGTTTAGCGCGCTATTGCCTGGCCACCGCTGAACCCATGCTATCTGAGGTGATAACAATGAAAATGAAGAAAAGTCTCGTTGCCCTTTGTTTATCTGCAGGTTTATTTGCAAGTGCTCCTGGCATCAGCCTGGCCGATGTGAATTTTGTGCCGCAAAATACCACCGCTGCGCCTGCTATCCCCACTGCTGCACTGCAACAGTTAACCTGGACACCAGTTGATCAATCGAATACGCAGTCTACTCAGCTCTCTACTGGCGGTCAGCGTCTGGACGTTGCCGGGATTACCGGCCCGGTCGCTGCCTATAGCGTCCCGGCAAATATTGGTGAATTGACCCTGACGCTGTCCAGTGAAGTGAACAAACAAACCAGTGTATTTGCACCAAACGTATTGATTCTTGATCAGAACATGACGCCATCTGCGTTCTTCCCCAGCAGCTATTTCACCTATCAGGAGCCCGGCGTGATGAGTGCCGATCGTCTGGAAGGGGTCATGCGTCTGACGCCTGCGCTGGGCCAGCAGAAGCTCTATGTGCTGGTATTTACAACAGAAAAAGATCTCCAGCAGACCACAACTCTGCTTGACCCGGCAAAAGCCTATGCCAAGGGCGTGGGTAATGCTGTACCGGATATTCCGGACCCAATCGCCCGTCATACCACCGATGGCTTGCTGAAACTGAAAGTCAAAACCAGCTCTTCTTCCAGCGTATTGGTCGGGCCGCTGTTTGGCTCCTCCGGTCCGGGGCCGGTGACGGTTGGGAATACTGCCGCGCCAGCAGCGGCTTATGCAGCTCCAGCTCCGGCTGCTGTGGCGACCGCCGCTCCAGCGCCTGCGAAGAAAAGTGAACCGATGTTGAATGACACGGAAAGCTACTTTAATAAAGCGATTAAAGATGCGGTAGCGAAAGGTGATGTTGATAAAGCGCTGAAGCTGCTTGATGAAGCTGAACGTTTGGGGTCCACATCTGCCCGTTCCACCTTTATCAGTAGTGTAAAAGGCAAGGGGTAACCATCTCCCCACATTGCTGATTTTGCAACAACTGGTGCGTCTCCTGGCGCACCTTTTTTTATCGTGCAATGCGATTTGTTACACTAATGTTGATTAGCCGATCACTTAATCACGTTTGCTCACCCTGTAATGCCTTTTCTGCGATACAATGCCATCACGTTATAAATCGGAGAGTAAGGCATGCCACACCCTGCGTTAACGCAACTGCGTGCGCTGCGTTATTTTGATGCGATCCCCGCGCTTGACCCTCAACTGCTTGACTGGTTGTTACTGGAAGACTCCATGACCAAACGCTTTGAGCAGGAGGGAAAACAGGTCACCGTAACGTTGATACGAGAAGGATTTGTTGGGCAAAATGAGGTGGCTGAAGAACTGACGCTGCTGCCGAGCGAATCCCGTTATTGGTTGCGTGAAATTCTGTTATGTGCGGATGGTGAACCCTGGCTTGCCGGGCGCACCGTGGTGCCTGAATCAACTCTGTGTGGTCCTGAGCTGGCCTTACAAAATCTGGGGAAAACCCCGCTCGGGCGCTACCTGTTTACATCATCGACATTGACCCGAGATTTTATTGAGATAGGTCGCGATGCAGCGCTGTGGGGGCGTCGTTCCCGCCTGCGGCTGAGCGGTAAGCCGCTGATGCTTACCGAGCTTTTTTTACCTGCATCGCCGTTGTACTGAGAGGAAGAAAAAATGGAGTGGAGTCTGACGCAGAATAAGCTACTGGCGTTTCACCGCTTGATGCGTACGGATAAGCCAATCGGCGCCTTACTGCTGCTCTGGCCGACCCTGTGGGCGCTGTGGGTGGCGACCCCTGGGGTACCGCAATTATGGATCCTGGCGGTTTTTGTCGCTGGCGTTTGGTTAATGCGCGCCGCCGGATGCGTGGTGAATGATTATGCTGACCGCAAATTTGACGGGCATGTCAAACGCACCGCGAACCGGCCGCTGCCAAGTGGTGCGGTGACAGAGAAAGAAGCCCGAACGTTGTTTGTGGTACTGGTGTTGCTTGCGTTCCTGCTGGTACTGACGCTAAACACGATGACAATTTTGTTGTCTGTCGCTGCGTTAGCACTGGCGTGGGTATATCCCTTCATGAAGCGCTATACGCATTTGCCACAGGTGGTTCTGGGCGCTGCATTTGGCTGGTCTATCCCAATGGCGTTCGCTGCCGTGAGCGAATCTGTTCCGCTGAGTTGCTGGCTGATGTTCCTTGCCAATATTCTCTGGGCGGTAGCGTATGATACACAGTACGCGATGGTTGACCGGGATGATGACCTGAAGATTGGTATTAAATCGACCGCGATCCTGTTCGGCCAAAACGATAAGCTGATTATTGGTATTCTGCAGGTTGGCGTACTGGTATTGATGGCGTTGATTGGCTGGCTGAACGGGCTGGGTCTGGGCTATTACTGGTCTCTGCTGGTGGCGGGCGCGCTGTTTGTGTATCAGCAGAAATTGATCGTCAATCGCGAACGGGATGCCTGTTTTAAAGCGTTTATGAATAACAACTATGTCGGTCTGGTGCTGTTTTTGGGGCTGGCAATGAGTTACTGGCACCTTTGATTTTAGGTGAGGCGACAAAAGAAAAACCGGTCATTTTTTCGACCGGTTTTTTTATGCTTACTCGCCCTGCGTTGCGCTCTCGATGGTCAGACGTACATCGGACGTGACCAGTTCGGCCAGCATCTGATAGATCTTCATCGTTTCTTCCGGCTCGGCATCACCGGTATCGCTGATGTATCCCTCGTCACGCAGAGTCAGCACCAGAGAGCTGAACACCGCCTTATCGAAGAATTCAGGGGCGTTAATACCGTGCAGTACGGAAAGACGCTGAGCCACGGTACGGCTCTCTTTCTCCAGTGTGCTGCGGTTGATGGATGGGTTTGCACTCAGCAGCCAGAAGGTAATGGCATAGCGTTGCAGGGTTTCACGAGCACCTGCCGCCAGCAACTGTAGCGTGCGGGAGTGTGCCGGATTGATATGCAGCTCATCGTTCTGCATGGTGATTAAACCCTGACGCTGCATTTCGCTGGCCAGTGCGTCGATCACTCCTGCAAGCTCGTCACGTTCCCAGCGCAGGAACAGCTCAGCTTTCAGCATCGGGTACAGTGCTTCAATATGCTGCTGTAGTGCCGCACGTGAAATACGACGATGCTGAGTCACAATCGCCGCCATCAATGAAGGCAGAACCAGCATGTGCGCAATGTTGTTGCGGTAGTAAGTCATCAGTACTGCCTGCTCGCGCGGCAGAATGATGATGTCGCCGATGGTATCTTTCTCGACCTCAAACTTGTTCATCTGCAAAGCGTGGTCGATCAGTTCACTGGCGCTTTGCGCGGGAACCGTCGAATCCGCAGCATACGGCACGTTGCGCAGCAAGCTCAGGTAGCAATCAAGTTGTTCGGTTAACTGCTCACGGGTCAGAGATCGCTGGCGGGATGCCAGTAGCGCGGTACAACACAGGTTCATGGCGTTGGCCGCGCCTGCGTTGTTAATACGAACCATCAGATCGGCGGCGATGTTATTCACTGTCGGCGTCAGCCAGGCCGGGCGAATAGACTCGATAGGATCGATAGATTCGCGCCATTCCGGAACATGTTGGTTCAGGTAAGTCATCAATGGCATCGGTTCGCCAAAGTTAACGTAGCCCTGGCCCAGGTTACGCAGCTTGCTTAAGCCGCGCAGCATTTGTGGCAGGCTCTCTTTCTCTTTCGTCGCACCACGCAGCTCTTTTGCGTATGTTCCCACTTCCATCACATGCTCGTAGCCAATGTAGATAGGCACCAGCGTGATCGGACGCGTACCGCCGCGCAGCATCGCCTGAATGGTCATGGACAGTGTGCCGGTTTTCGGGTCGAGCAGACGGCCTGTACGTGAGCGCCCACCTTCGACAAAGTACTCAACCGAGTAGCCACGGCTGAACAGTTCGCCCAGATATTCGCGGAATACGGTGGAGTAAAGTTTATTGCCCTTAAAGGTGCGGCGAATAAAGAATGCACCCAGACGGCGGAAGATCGGGCCTGCCGGCCAGAAGTTCAGGTTGATTCCAGCGGCAATGTGTGGAGGAACCAGGCCCTGGTGATACAGAACGTACGACAGCAGCATGTAGTCCATATGGCTGCGATGACATGGCACATAGACGATTTCATGTCCGTCGTGCGCCAACTGGCGCACACGTTCTGCATTATGAACGTTAATCCCCTGGTACAGCCGGTTCCATGTGAACCCCAGAATACGGTCCGTCAGGCGGATCATCTCATAGGAGAAGTTTGCGGCAATTTCTTCCATCAGCGCGATGGCATTTTGCTGCGCTTTTTCGTGGGAGATTTTTTTACTGCGTGCTTCATCTTCTACCGCGCGGGCGATAGCTTTTGAGGCCAACAGCTTATTAAACAGATCCTGGCGGGCAGGAAGACGCGGACCAACTGCAGCTAAACGTTGGCGGGCAAAGTGCATACGCGCCACGCGCGCCAGTTTCTGTGCAATGGTTTTATCTGTGCCGTGTTCGTCAGCCATGCGACGCAGGGACACCGACGGAGAGAAGCGAACAAAACTGTCGCGACCCAGCCACGAAACGGCAAAGAATTTCTGTACGCCATTCAGCATGCGCAGAGGCGGATTCACTTCGCCTTTTTCGCGTCCGGGAGCGCGGCCAAACATCACCGATACCGGCACCATCTGCACATCCAGGTCAGGATTGCTGCGATGAAGGTCGAGATAGTTATGGAACAGCTTGATAGACTCTTCTTTAGGCGTGTAATAAGTGAAGACACGCGGGCCGCCGTGAATAAACACGTAGCGCGGCAGGAGAGTCCCGTCGATTTCCAACGGCTCCAGGGGGTCGGGGAGATCGTGAACCAGGCATTGAGCGCGCAGCGTTAGCAAGTCCGCTTTTGAGTTGTACGGCAAGACGTACATAATGGGACGCGAAGTGTCGAGCCCCAATTCCGGAGCAGGATCCGCCGGAATAGACTTGCTTTTTACCAGCACACTTAATGGTAAATTCAGTAATTTGTAGTAAATTCTTGGCCAGCCGGACATAAACGATGTAAAGCCTCTGGTTAATAATGCAAATGCGCTGCAAGGATATCAGAAAGTTTAGTGAATTTCTGGTGTATCCCGTCATACTTCGCGCTGCTTTGCATCAGCCCTGAAGTAAATAGGGTAACGGTACAATGACATTGACGCTAATAATGTAAAAAGGTTCTTTTGATGGCTAATAATACCACTGGGTTCACTCGAATTATCAAGGCAGCAGGCTATTCGTGGAAAGGTTTTCGTGCCGCATGGATTAATGAAGCGGCGTTTCGCCAGGAAAGTGTTGCCGTACTGCTGGGCGTCGCGATTGCTTGCTGGCTGGATGTTGATGCGATTACCCGTGTGCTGCTGATTGGCTCGGTGATGCTGGTGATGATTGTTGAAATTCTTAATAGCGCTATTGAGGCGGTGGTCGACCGTATCGGCTCTGAGTATCACGAACTCTCTGGCCGGGCGAAAGATATGGGATCGGCGGCGGTACTACTTTCTATTTTTGTTGCCTTGATCACCTGGGGCATCCTGTTGTGGTCGCATTTTCGATAAGCATTCCACAACTTCATAAATCTCCTGTTTTTTGTGCAGTTTGCGGTTCCAAAATCGCCTTTAGCTGTATATACTCACAGCATAACTGTATATACACCCAGGGGGCGGAATGAAAGCGTTAACGGCCAGGCAGCAAGAGGTGTTTGATCTCATTCGGGATCACATCAGCCAGACAGGTATGCCACCGACGCGTGCGGAGATCGCGCAGCGTTTGGGGTTCCGTTCCCCAAACGCAGCTGAAGAACACCTTAAAGCGCTGGCACGTAAAGGTGTGCTGGAAATTGTTTCTGGCGCATCGCGTGGAATTCGTCTGTTGCAGGAAGAAGAAGAGGGATTACCACTTGTCGGCCGTGTTGCGGCGGGTGAGCCTCTTCTGGCACAGCAGCATATTGAAGGCCATTATCAGGTTGATCCTTCACTGTTTAAACCCAGTGCCGATTTTTTACTGCGCGTCAGCGGAATGTCGATGAAAGATATCGGGATTATGGACGGTGATTTACTGGCCGTACATAAAACTCAGGACGTGCGTAATGGCCAGGTGGTTGTTGCACGCATTGACGATGAAGTTACGGTTAAGCGCCTGAAAAAACAGGGCAACAAGGTCGAACTTCTGCCAGAAAACAGCGAATTCAAGCCTATCGTAGTTGACCTGCGCGAGCAAAACTTCACTATTGAAGGGCTGGCGGTCGGCGTCATTCGTAACGGTGAGTGGCTGTAATTAAGTAGGCCGGATAAGGCGTTTACGCCGTCATCCGGCATCACTCTGGTCCGGTAGTGCCACGCTTACCGGGTACGAAAAACAATATTATCCGTTTAACTCCTTCTCAGGCTTTCTGCATGCCTTTCTTTACCTCTTCCGACAAAGCACTTTGGCTCCTTGCCCTACCGATGATCTTCTCCAACATCACTGTCCCCCTGCTGGGGCTGGTGGACACCGCAGTGATTGGTCATCTGGAGAGTCCGGTCTATCTTGGCGGCGTAGCCGTTGGCGCAACGGCGACCAGTTTTCTCTTTATGCTGTTGCTCTTTTTACGCATGAGCACCACTGGGCTGACGGCCCAGGCATTTGGCGCGAAAGATCCGCAGGCACTGGCTCGCGCGCTGGTGCAACCGCTGATCCTGGCGCTGGGAGCAGGGGCTGCGATTGCCCTGTTCAGGACGCCAATTATCGATCTGGCGCTGCATATAGTTGGTGGCAGTGAGGCGGTACTGGAGCAAGCCCGGCGCTTCCTTGAAATTCGTTGGCTCAGCGCGCCAGCCTCTCTGGCAAACCTGGTGCTGCTGGGCTGGTTGCTGGGCGTCCAGTATGCCCGTGCGCCGGTTATCCTGCTCATTGTTGGTAATATTCTCAACATTGTGCTCGATTTATGGCTGGTGATGGGCTTGCATATGAACGTGCAAGGCGCTGCACTGGCAACTGTGATTGCCGAATATGCCACATTGCTGATTGGTCTTCTGATGGTGCGCAAGGTTCTCCATTTGCGTGGTGTCTCGCTTGCGATGCTGAAGCTTGCATGGCGCGGCAATTTTCGCCGTCTGCTGGCGCTTAACCGCGACATTATGCTGCGTTCGTTGTTGCTACAACTCTGTTTTGGCGCCATTACGGTACTGGGCGCGCGCCTTGGTGGTGACATCATTGCGGTAAATGCCGTCCTGATGACTCTGCTGACGTTTACAGCTTATGCGCTGGACGGGTTTGCCTACGCCGTCGAAGCTCATTCTGGTCAGGCTTATGGCGCGCGCGATGGCGGTCAGTTACTGGATGTCTGGAGGGCGGCATGTAGGCAGTCGGGTATTGTGGCAATTCTGTTTTCCCTGATATACGCCCTGTTCGGTGAACAGATTATTGCGCTGCTAACCTCTCTGCCCCAGATTCAGCTACTGGCCGATCGTTATCTTATCTGGCAGGTGATTTTGCCGCTGGTGGGCGTCTGGTGTTACCTGCTGGACGGCATGTTTATTGGTGCGACGCGAGCGGCAGAAATGCGTAACAGTATGGCCGTCGCTGCCGCGGGATTTGCATTAACGTTATTTGCTTTACCACTGTTGGGAAACCACGGTTTATGGCTGGCGTTAACCGTTTTCCTCGCGCTGCGCGGGCTCTCACTGGCCTTCATCTGGCGGCGTCACTGGCGTAATGGTACCTGGTTCGCCTGACCCAGATGGTTAAAAATTCTGAATAGTTAATAATTCCTGGAATCACTGACTACACTTAATCTCACGTCCAGCGAAAACATAACATGTCTGGATATAGCACTCTCGCTATTCACAACCTAACGATGAGGACTTGATGATGAATAAAGACGAAGTCGGCGGTAACTGGAAGCAGTTCAAAGGTAAAGTGAAAGAGCAATGGGGCAAACTGACCGATGATGATATGACGGTCATTGAAGGTAAACGCGACCAACTGGTGGGTAAAGTCCAGGAACGTTACGGTTACGCGAAAGATCAGGCGGAGAAAGAAGTTAAAGATTGGGAAAAACGCAACGATTACCGCTGGTAATTAATCCCTCCCTCCTGAGAGTACAAGGATGTACGCTCTTTTATCGCCCAACTTTCTTCTTCACCTGAATCGTATGATCATGCTGACAGTCGCCTGGATGGCGGCACGATTCAACTTCCACACATGCCGGACAGAGGCCGTGGGCTTCAATCACGTTATGACGTAGTGCAAAGCCCATCCTGGCGGCCAATGTATGCATGATGTCTTCCACGCCTTCAGCACACTCTTCTTTAACCACACCACAGCGGTCACAAATGAACATTGCTGAGCTGTGGGTCGGCTGATCGAACAGATGACAAAGCACGTAGCTGTTGGTGGATTCCACCTTGTGCACGAAACCTTGTTCAAGCAGAAAATCGAGAGCGCGATAAACGGTAGGCGGTTTGGCCTGTGGTTCGGTTTCCCGTAACAGATCAAGCAGATCATAAGCGCTAATCGCGCCTTGTTGCAGGCTCATCAGGCGCAGCACTTCGAGGCGTTGTGGTGTCAGCCGCACGTTACGTTGCGCACAGAGTTTTTCAGCCTGGGCCAATAACTCCTGCGTGGTGGTTTTTTCCATTTGACGCCTCGATTTGCATGGAAGGTTAATCCCTTACTTTATCATATTCTGCTCAAAACACCGAGATCCCCACCGTGTGCTATACCTGACGCATCGCAATACTGGAAAATAAAAATGAAAAGACCTGATTGTATTCGCCACTGGCGTGAAGTAGAGGGAGCTGATGACTCCACTTATCCTGGCAGCAATGAATTTTTTTCTATTGGCGCACCGCTTGCCCGCAAGCTGGGATTAGGGCGGCTCGGTATTCATCATGAACGACTGCCACCAGGACGACGTACTTCATATCCTCATGCAGAAAGTGATGAAGAAGAATTTATCTATGTGCTGGAAGGTTACCCTGAGGCCTGGATTAATGGCTATTTATGGAAACTGGAGCCCGGCGACAGCGTGGGCTTTCCAGCAGGAACCGGCGTGTGTCACACCTTTATCAATAACACCAGTGAAGAGGTGCGTCTGTTAGTGGTGGGTGAAGCAAACAAAAAGTTTAATCGTATCTATTACCCCCTCAATCCGGTCTATGCTGCAACGCGCGAGGATCGCTGGGTTGATCATCCCCCGCAATTTTTTGGCCCGCATGACGGGAAACCGGGACGGAAATAGCCTTGTCTCGGCAGGGGCGTGAGTTCCCGCGACGATGTGGCTCACTATCGTAACGGTCTATGCTATAGTAGCGCCCCTTTTTAACCGGATGCTTAATTATTCGCCATGCTGCCTGAATCTCAGCCTACTGCTTTTCCTGCTCATCGTTTTTCTATCGCGCCGATGCTCGACTGGACGGACAGACACTGCCGCTACTTTTTGCGCTTACTGTCCAGCCAAACGTTGCTCTATACGGAGATGGTGACCACCGGGGCAATTATTCATGGGAAAGGCGACTATCTGGCGTATAGCGAAGAGGAGCATCCGGTCGCGCTCCAGTTAGGGGGGAGCGACCCGGCAGCGCTGGCGCAATGCGCGAAGCTGGCTGAAGAACGTGGCTACAACGAAATTAACCTCAATGTGGGTTGCCCTTCCGATCGTGTCCAGAATGGCATGTTCGGTGCCTGTTTGATGGGGAACGCACAGCTGGTTGCCGATTGCGTCAAAGCGATGCGTGATGTGGTGTCAATTCCGGTAACGGTCAAAACTCGTATCGGCATTGATGACCAGGATAGCTACGAATTCCTGTGTGATTTCATCAATACGGTCTCCGGTAAAGGCGAGTGTGAGATGTTTATCATCCACGCGCGTAAGGCCTGGCTTTCCGGGCTAAGCCCGAAAGAAAACCGTGAGATCCCACCGTTGGATTATGAACGTGTCTATCAGTTGAAGCGTGACTTTCCACACCTGACCATGTCGATCAACGGTGGTATTAAATCGCTGCTTGATGCAAAAACGCATCTTCAACATATGGATGGTGTGATGGTAGGGCGTGAAGCCTATCAAAATCCTGGTATGCTGGCCTCTGTGGACCGCGAAATTTTTGCTGCAACTACCACCGATGCCGATCCTGTTGCCGTAGTGCGCGCAATGTATCCGTATATTGAGCGTGAACTGAGCAAGGGAACCTATCTTGGTCATGTTACCCGCCATATGCTCGGCTTGTTTCAGGGGATCCCTGGGGCACGTCAGTGGCGCCGTTACCTGAGTGAAAATGCGCATAAAGCAGGTGCTGATATTAACATCCTGGAACATGCGTTAAAGCTGGTGGCCGACAAGCGTTAATTTCTCGCCAAAAGTTAGTCAATTTCACCATGCCCTGCACTATGTCGCGGGGCGTTTTCTTTATAAATCAATAAAATAATTTTGGCATGCTTTTTGTAAGACTCTGGAGAGTTTTCATTTCGGGAGAGCACCATGCTGGAACTACTTTTTGTCGTTGGTTTTTTTATCATGCTGATGGTCACCGGTGTATCACTGCTGGGTGTGCTGGCTGCATTGATGGTGGCTACCGCAGTGATGTTTTTGGGTGGCTTGTTTGCGTTAATGATTAAATTGTTGCCCTGGTTGTTACTGGCCATTGCTGTGGTATGGGTTATCAAGGCGATAAAAGCGCCAAAAGTCCCACAGTATCAGCGCAATAACCGTCGGTTTTACTAAGGTATTGAGTGGTTCGTCACAACATGCAACTTTGCCTTTAGAACCAAATAGGAATTGATAATCAAATCTGTCACTATTACGCCGTTAACGAATTCATCGAGCTGTACCCTACATACAGCCGAACTAAAAAAAGAAAGGGCTTCCTGCGGGAAGCCCAATTTCTTTGTATTCCCGCCATCATTCAAACCGCTGGTGTGCTGGCTGTTTTCACTGACCCCGGACACAAGCTTCAGTAACGTATCGGTTTTTTTCCTGCTACTGAAATGAATTAGGAACGGTAGAAATTAAGGGATCAGAAGACTTGAACCCTGCGTCGCCCGGCTTTCCAGGACTTCATGCGCGCGTTGCGCATCTTTCAGGGCATACTTCTGACTCTCTGCCACATCAACCTTGATAACCCCGCTGGCAATCAGCGAAAAAAGCTCATTGCTGGCTTCGGCTAACTCATTGTGGTTGGTGATGTAACCCTGAAGAGAAGGGCGCGTCACATATAACGAGCCTTTCTGATTCAGAATACCTAAGTTTACGCCAGTCACTGGTCCGGAAGCGTTACCGAAACTTACCATCAGTCCCCGGCGCTGCAGACAATCCAGCGAAGCTTCCCAGGTATCTTTCCCTACCGAATCGTAAACCACCCGAACTTTTTTACCGCCAGTTATCTCTTTAACGCGCTCGACAATGCTTTCTTCACGGTAGTTAATCACCTGCCATGCTCCGGCCTGCAAGGCAATTTGCGCTTTTTGCGCGTTGCCGACGGTACCAATCAGTTTTGCACCCAATGCTTTTGCCCACTGACAGGCAATCAGACCGACCCCCCCTGCCGCAGCATGGAACAAAAACGGTTCGCCAGGCTGGATTTCATAGGTTTTGCGTAACAGATAAAAAACGGTAAGCCCTTTCAGGAAGGAGGCGGCAGCCTGCTCAAACGAAATGGCATTGGGCAGAATGGCGACTTTATCAGCTGGAACGTTATGCACTGAACTGTAAGCGCCGAGTACGGACTGAGCATAGACGACCCGATCGCCGGTTTTAATGTGCTTCACACCGCTGCCGACTTTGCTGACTACGCCAGCAGCCTCGGTGCCCAGACCACTGGGTAATGATGGCGGCGGATAAAGCCCGCTACGGATGTAAGTATCAATATAATTGATGCCAATCGCTTTGTTTTCGACCTGGATTTCATGTTCCGCCGGGTCAACGGGCGCAAACTCCACAGCCTTCAGAACATCAGGCCCGCCGTGCTTATGAAATTCAATACGTGTTGCCATGTATCCTCCAGAACGTATCGTAAGGGTCTACTTATATGGTAATCTTTCGACCCATTCTTTATCTCGGTAACTCCATTCACTATGGCAGGAAATAAACCCTTCAACAAACAACAGACTGATGCTCGTGACCGCGATCCGCAGGTTGCGGGACTGAAAGTGCCGCCGCACTCGATTGAAGCGGAACAGTCGGTGTTGGGCGGTTTAATGCTGGATAACGAACGCTGGGACGATGTGGCCGAGCGCGTGGTTGCGGAGGATTTTTACACCCGACCACATCGGCATATCTTCACAGAAATGCACCGCCTGCAGGAGATGGGAAAACCCATCGATCTGATTACACTGGCAGAGTCGCTGGAAGTTCAGGGACAACTGGACAGCGTCGGCGGTTTTGCTTACCTGGCTGAGTTATCTAAAAATACGCCAAGTGCGGCGAACATTAGCGCGTATGCCGATATTGTCCGCGAACGTGCCGTTGTTCGCGATATGATTTCTGTCGCCCATGAAATAGCCGACGCGGGTTTCGATCCGCAGGGGCGCTCCAGTGAAGACCTGCTCGATCTGGCGGAATCTCGCGTCTTTAAAATCGCTGAAAGCCGCGCCAATAAAGACGAAGGTCCGAAAAACATCGCCGATGTGCTGGATGCGACCGTCGCGCGTATAGAACAGTTGTTCCAGCAACCGCATGATGGCGTCACCGGGGTGAATACCGGTTATGACGATCTCAATAAAAAGACTGCAGGTTTGCAGCCGTCAGATCTGATCATCGTCGCGGCGCGTCCATCGATGGGTAAAACAACATTTGCGATGAACCTCGTCGAAAACGCAGCGATGTTACAGGATAAGCCCGTACTCATCTTTTCTCTTGAGATGCCCTCTGAGCAGATTATGATGCGTTCCCTGGCCTCGCTTTCGCGCGTGGATCAGACCAAAATTCGTACTGGTCAACTGGATGATGAAGACTGGGCGCGAATTTCCGGAACAATGGGTATTTTGCTGGAGAAACGAAACATCTATATTGATGATTCCTCCGGTCTGACGCCGACGGAAGTGCGTTCGCGCGCGCGCCGTATCGCTCGTGAGCACGGCGGTATCGGGCTTATCATGATCGACTACCTTCAGCTTATGCGCGTGCCGTCGCTTTCCGACAACCGTACGCTGGAAATTGCTGAAATTTCTCGCTCACTGAAAGCGTTAGCAAAAGAACTACATGTGCCGGTGGTGGCACTGTCGCAGCTTAACCGTTCTCTGGAACAACGCGCCGACAAACGCCCGGTCAACTCGGATTTGCGTGAATCAGGCTCCATCGAGCAGGACGCCGACTTAATCATGTTTATCTATCGTGATGAGGTTTATCACGAGAACAGCGATCTGAAAGGGATCGCAGAAATTATTATTGGTAAGCAGCGTAACGGTCCTATCGGCACGGTACGTCTGACGTTTAACGGCCAGTGGTCACGCTTTGATAACTATGCCGGACCACAATACGATGATGAGTAAATAATTTGGCCATTTTGTTTGCGATTTAAGGATTGGGGAGTGCTAGTCATCCCCACGTACTTTAGTACGCTCTGGTGGCTGAGCGTTTGCCGCACCCAAACTCGCTGCACCAATAACACCAAATTCCAGACACATAATTCAAGGAACACAAATGCAAGCGGCAACTGTAGTCATTAACCGCCGCGCTCTGCGACACAACCTGCAACGTCTGCGTGAACTGGCGCCTGCCAGCAAACTGGTTGCGGTCGTGAAAGCGAACGCTTACGGACACGGTCTGTTAGAGACCGCGCGAACGCTCCCCGATGCGGACGCTTTTGGTGTCGCTCGTCTTGAAGAAGCCCTGCGGCTGCGCGCGGGAGGGATCACGCAACCCATCCTGCTGCTGGAGGGGTTTTTCGATGCAGCCGATCTGCCGACTATCTCCGCACAGCGTCTGCATACCGCCGTGCACAACCAGGAACAACTTGATGCCCTGGAAGCGGCAGAACTGGCTGAACCGGTCACCGTATGGATGAAGCTCGACACCGGAATGCACCGTCTGGGCGTACGCCCTGAGCAGGCCGAGGCCTTTTATCAGCGTTTAACTCAGTGTGAAAACGTGCGTCAGCCGGTCAATATTGTTAGCCACTTTGCTCGTGCAGATGAACCCGAGTGTGGTGCAACCGAAAAACAGCTCGATATATTTAATAGCTTCTGTGAAGGCAAGCCGGGCCAGCGTTCTATCGCCGCTTCTGGCGGCATCCTGTTGTGGCCACAGTCGCACTTCGACTGGGCGCGTCCGGGGTTAATTCTGTATGGCGTATCACCGCTGGAAAATCACTCCACAGGTGCAGATTTCGGCTGCAAGCCGGTGATGTCACTCACCTCTAGCCTGATTGCGGTACGCGAACATAAAGCAGGAGAACCTGTTGGTTACGGCGGAACGTGGCTCAGTGAGCGCGACACGCGTCTGGGCGTCGTGGCGATGGGGTATGGAGACGGTTATCCGCGTGCGGCTCCCTCTGGTACGCCAGTACTGGTTAATGGCCGGGAAGTGCCGATAGTCGGGCGCGTTGCCATGGATATGATTTGCGTTGATTTAGGCCCTGATGCGCAGGATAAAGCTGGCGACCCGGTGATCCTGTGGGGTGATGGCCTGCCGGTTGAGCGTATTGCTGAAATGACAAAAGTAAGTGCTTACGAACTTATCACGCGCCTGACGTCAAGAGTAGCTATGAAGTACGTGGACTAAATTTGGTTATAAGCCGGATAAGGCGGTTCCGCCGCCATCCGGCAATATTCCCCTCAACATCCTCTCGATCTTCTCTCACTTCCGGTTTATTGTGTCTTTATTCCCTGCCTGTAAACCTGGAGAACCATCGCGTGTTCCAAAAAGTTGACGCCTACGCTGGCGACCCGATTTTATCGCTCATGGAGCGTTTCCAAGAAGATTCACGTAGCGACAAAGTGAACCTCAGTATCGGCCTGTATTACAACGAAGACGGGATTATTCCTGAGCTTAAAGCCGTAGTTGAAGCGGAAGCGCGGCTTAATGCTAAGCCACATGGTGCTTCCCTGTACCTGCCAATGGAAGGGTTGAATAGCTATCGCCATACTATCGGAAAACTGCTGTTTGGCGCAGAACACCCGATTCTCCAGCAACAGCGTGTAGCGACGATTCAGACGATGGGGGGATCGGGCGCGCTAAAAGTGGGCGCTGATTTCCTGAAACGCTATTTTCCTGATTCTGGCGTGTGGGTCAGCGATCCGACGTGGGAAAACCATATCGCAATTTTTGAAGGCGCCGGGTTCGAAGTCAGTACTTACCCTTGGTATGACAATACAACCAATGGTGTGCGTTTCAACGATCTGCTAGCAACGCTCAATACCTTACCGGTGCGCAGCATTGTGCTGCTGCATCCGTGCTGTCATAACCCAACCGGTGCAGATCTGACTCATGCTCAGTGGGATACGGTCATCGAGATACTGAAAGCACGCGACCTGATCCCGTTTCTGGATATTGCCTATCAAGGTTTTGGCGCCGGAATGGATGATGATGCCTATGCGATCCGCGCTATTGCCAGTGCCGGATTGCCTGCTCTGGTCGGCAATTCGTTCTCAAAAATTTTCTCACTGTATGGCGAGCGTGTCGGCGGGCTTTCCGTTGTCTGTGAAGATGCTGAGACGGCAAGTCGCGTACTGGGACAGTTAAAAGCCACCGTTCGTCGTAACTATTCCAGTCCGCCGAACTTTGGTGCTCAGGTTGTTGCTGCCGTACTGGGGGATGATGAGCTCAGAGCCAGTTGGCTGGCTGAAGTAGAGGGTATGCGTACCCGTATCCAGGCGATGCGTCAGGAACTGGTCAACGTTCTTAATACTGAGATCCCTGGTCGCGATTTTGATTATCTGCTGCAACAGCGCGGTATGTTCAGCTATACCGGACTGAGCGCAGCCCAGGTTGATCGTCTGCGTGATGAGTTTGGTGTTTACCTGATTGCCAGCGGTCGTATGTGTGTGGCCGGTCTGAACCACAGTAACGTTCAGCGCGTGGCGAAGGCGTTTGCTGCGGTAATGTAATATTTTTTTCCCGAAACACGTAGGTCAGATAATGGCAACACCATCAGGTTTTGTGTGCCAGATGGTAGCGTAAATACCTTATCTGGCCTACGTGACATGCCTCTATTCATATGTGATCGTTCTCTTTTTCTGTAACAAAACCAGATAAAGCCCTTCCTTTCCCCCCCCTCAGGGGGTAAGGTCAGATAGCTTTTTGACCAGTTGTTAATAAAAAAATCATAACTAACTGACTAATTAGGGAAAAATATGCGCAAGATTTCTTTGGCACTGAGTGCCGTTTGTTTATTGTTCACGTTAAACCATTCCGCCCAGGCTTTAGTTTCTTCTCCCTCTCAGCTTAATCCAGGCACTAACGTTGCAAAACTTGCTGAGCAGGCTCCTATTCATTGGGTTTCTGTCGCACAAATTGAAAATAGTCTGACTGGTCGTCCGCCGATGGCTGTCGGATTTGATATTGATGATACGGTTCTCTTTTCCAGCCCGGGATTCTGGCGTGGCAAAAAAACGTACTCCCCGGACAGCGAGGATTACCTGAAGAATCCGGCCTTCTGGGAGAAAATGAATAATGGCTGGGATGAGTTCAGTATCCCGAAAGAAGTGGCGCGACAGCTTATTGATATGCACGTGCGTCGCGGCGACAGCATCTTTTTTGTGACCGGGCGTAGCCAGACCAAAACCGAAACGGTTTCTAAAACGCTGTCCGACAACTTCCATATTCCACCCGCCAATATGAATCCGGTTATCTTCGCGGGTGACAAACCCGGACAGAACACCAAAACGCAGTGGTTGCAGGATAAAAACATCCGTATGTATTACGGCGATTCCGACAATGACATCACTGCGGCCCGTGAGGTCGGTATTCGCGGTATTCGCATTTTACGTGCTTCTAACTCCACCTATAAACCGTTGCCACAGGCTGGAGGGTTTGGTGAAGAGGTGATCGTGAACTCCGAGTACTAAGGCGTCGCTTTTTCGATTGCTGTTTTTTTAAACAAATTTGCGTTACTGGCTTTTACCTTTCGCTGACTTGCTGCACACTGAGTAAAAGATGTTCTCATCAGGCGATATGCTGGTAAGGGGAATAAAAATGACGAATTCGGAGTTGCTGCAATACTGCATGGCAAAAACAGGTGCGGAGCAGAGCGTCCACAGTGACTGGAAAGCCACACAAATTAAAGTCGAAGATGTGCTTTTTGCCATGGTAAAAGAGGTGGAAGGTCGCCCGGCGGTGTCTCTGAAAACCAGCCCTGAACTGGCAGAGTTATTACGTCAGCAGCATAGTGACGTAAGGCCAAGCAGACATCTGAATAAAGCGCACTGGAGCACGGTATATCTGGATGGCTCGTTACCGGATTCTCAGATTTACTATCTGGTCGATGCCTCCTGGCAACAGGCCGTAAACACGCTGCCGGAAGATAAGCGCAAACTGCTGGCGTAAATTTGCCGCTCCCTGATGATTCAGGAAGCGGCATTCGCGCAATTACAGCATGGGTTTGAGGAATCGGGCCGTGTGCGAAGCTTCACACTCGGCAACCGTTTCTGGCGTACCGGAGACGAGGATTTCGCCGCCGCCGCTCCCGCCTTCCGGTCCGAGGTCCACAATCCAGTCCGCGGTTTTAATCACGTCCAGGTTATGCTCAATGACTACGATGGTGTTGCCCTGATCTCTGAGCTGGTGCAGTACGTCCAGTAACTGCTGAATATCTGCAAAATGCAGACCTGTGGTCGGCTCATCCAGAATATACAACGTCTGGCCGGTTCCGCGTTTTGACAGCTCGCGTGCCAGTTTCACGCGCTGCGCCTCACCACCGGAGAGCGTTGTCGCGGACTGACCCAGACGAATGTAGGTCAAACCAACGTCCATCAATGTTTGCAGCTTACGCGCCAGCGCCGGAACGGCATCAAAGAACTCGCGGGCTTCTTCGATAGTCATATCCAGCACTTCGTGGATGGTCTTGCCCTTGTACTTAATCTCCAGCGTTTCACGGTTATAGCGCTTGCCTTTGCACTGGTCGCACGGCACGTAGATATCCGGCAGGAAGTGCATTTCGACTTTGATTACGCCGTCGCCCTGGCAGGCTTCGCAGCGTCCACCGCGCACGTTAAAGCTAAAGCGACCCGGCGTATAGCCGCGTGCGCGTGATTCCGGTACGCCAGCAAACAGTTCGCGCACGGGCGTAAACACGCCAGTATAGGTCGCCGGGTTAGAACGCGGCGTACGACCAATCGGGCTTTGGTCAATATCGATAACTTTGTCGAAATGTTCCAGTCCCTGAATATCGCGATACGGCGCGGGTTCCGCCAGTGTTGCGCCATTAAGCTGGGTCTGGGCAATCGGGAACAGCGTGTCGTTAATCAGCGTCGATTTACCCGAACCGGAAACGCCGGTAATACACGTGAACAGGCCAACTGGCAGCGTCAGGGTGACATCTTTCAGGTTGTTGCCGCGTGCGCCGGTTAACTTCAGCACTTTTTCTGGATCGGCCGCAACGCGCTGTTTCGGCACTTCAATCTTGCGCTTGCCACTCATGTACTGGCCGGTCAGTGACTCAGGTACTGCCATGATGTCGTCCAGCGTTCCTTCCGCGACCACCTGTCCACCGTGGACACCGGCGCCAGGACCGATATCAATAACGTGATCGGCGGCGCGAATAGCGTCTTCATCGTGTTCCACCACTATCACGGTATTACCCAGATTGCGCAGATGGATAAGCGTACCTAACAGGCGTTCGTTATCGCGCTGGTGCAGACCGATGGACGGTTCATCCAGCACGTACATTACGCCCACCAGGCCTGCGCCGATCTGGCTTGCCAGACGGATGCGCTGGGCTTCGCCACCGGAGAGCGTTTCGGCTGAACGGGACAGCGTCAGGTAGTTCAGACCGACGTTAACCAGGAACTTGAGACGGTCGCCAATCTCTTTGAGGATTTTCTCTGCGATCTTCGCCCGCTGGCCCGCGAGCTTGAGATTGTTGAAAAAGTCCATCGCATGGCCGATGCTCATGTCGGAAATGGCGGGCAGCGGTGTGTTCTCAACGAATACATGGCGTGCTTCACGACGTAAACGTGTTCCTTCACAGCTGGCACAAGGCCGGTTGCTGATGAATTTTGCGAGTTCTTCACGTACCGCACTGGATTCCGTCTCTTTATAGCGACGTTCCATATTGTGCAATACGCCTTCGAACGGATGGCGGCGTACCGATGTATCACCGCGATCGTTCATATATTTGAATTCAATGTTTTCTTTGCCGGAACCGTATAAGACCACTTTGTGAACGGCAGGATTCAGGCTGGCCCATGGCGCTTCCACATCAAACTTGTAGTGTTCCGCCAGCGACTTGAGCATCTGAAAGTAGTAGAAGTTACGGCGGTCCCATCCGCGAATAGCCCCGCCTGCCAGCGACAGTTCAGGGTTCTGAATCACCCGATCGGGATCGAAATACTGCTGTACGCCGAGACCGTCACAGGTTGGACACGCACCAGCCGGGTTGTTGAACGAGAACAGGCGCGGTTCCAGTTCGCGCATGCTGTAGCCGCAAATCGGACAGGCAAAGTTGGCGGAGAAGAGCAACTCTTCCGCTTTTGGGTTGTCCATATCGGCAACTATCGCTGTGCCGCCGGAAAGCTCCAGCGCGGTCTCAAAAGATTCCGCCAGACGCTGAGAGAGGTCGTCGCGCACTTTGAAACGATCAATCACCACTTCGATGGTGTGTTTCTTCTGCAACTCCAGCTTAGGTGGATCGGAAAGGTCGCACACCTCACCGTCAATTCGCGCACGGATATAACCCTGGCCTGCCAGGTTTTCCAGCGTTTTGGTGTGCTCACCTTTACGCTCTTTAATTACTGGTGCCAGCAGCATCAGACGCTTGCCTTCCGGCTGCGACAGGACATTATCAACCATCTGGCTAACGGTTTGTGCTGCCAGTGGGACGTCGTGGTCCGGGCAGCGCGGTTCACCGACGCGGGCAAACAGCAGGCGCAGATAGTCGTGAATTTCGGTAATGGTGCCTACCGTGGATCGCGGGTTGTGGGATGTCGATTTTTGTTCAATTGAGATGGCAGGAGACAGCCCCTCAATGTGGTCGACATCCGGTTTTTCCATCAGCGACAGAAACTGACGCGCGTACGCGGAAAGGGATTCAACGTAACGACGCTGCCCTTCGGCATATAACGTGTCGAAAGCAAGCGAGGATTTGCCTGAGCCCGAAAGCCCGGTGACGACAATCAGCTTGTCGCGCGGGATGACGAGGTTGATGTTTTTGAGATTATGGGTGCGGGCGCCCCGAACTTCGATCTTATCCATTCATCTTTCCCGGATTAAACGCTTTTTTGCCTGGCTGCATGGTGCTACCGGCGATCACAAACGGTTAATTATGACACAACCTAACCTGAATGGATATACAGTATTGGAATGCAAAACGCAGGTGTCTGTGCAACAATGTCTGGCTGAGGTTGTTTACTGGAATCGACCTCCCAACGTAGTAAAAGCGCTATTGGAAATGCTACAATCCCGCGCTTACACTTATTAAGAAACGTTTTTCAGGAGACACGATCATGGCCAGCAGAGGCGTAAACAAGGTGATTCTCGTCGGTAATCTGGGCCAGGACCCGGAAGTACGCTATATGCCGAATGGTGGCGCAGTTGCCAACATTACGCTGGCTACTTCCGAATCCTGGCGTGATAAAGCGACCGGTGAGATGAAAGAGCAGACTGAATGGCACCGCGTTGTGCTGTTTGGCAAACTGGCAGAAGTTGCCAGCGAATATCTGCGTAAAGGTTCTCAGGTCTACATCGAAGGTCAGCTGCGTACCCGCAAATGGACCGATCAGTCTGGCGTAGAAAAGTACACCACTGAAGTGGTTGTAAACGTAGGCGGCACCATGCAAATGCTGGGTGGCCGTCAGGGTGGTGGCGCTCCTGCTGGTGGTAACGCGGGTGGTGGTCAGCAGGGTGGTTGGGGTCAGCCTCAACAGCCGCAGGGTGGCAATCAGTTTAGCGGCGGTGCTCAGTCTCGTCCGCAGCAGTCAGCTCCGGCAGCACCGTCTAACGAACCGCCGATGGACTTTGACGACGACATCCCGTTCTAAGCATTCTGCTAAAAAGGCCCGTAAAGGGCCTTTTTTGTTTCGGGAAACGTAAAATGTCCGGCTCGATTGCATCCCAAATCTCTGCCCTTGAAAGTATTACACCACCACGCACATCGGCCTTCCTGATATTGGCTCCGGGTGGATCTCTGCTTCCACGCTAAACACTCTTTTTAGCATTTCCGGCTGCATTACCGCTTCTGGTGTTCCCTGCGCCGTCACGCGACCATTTGCCAGCACGACGAGGTGATCGCAATAGCGGCTCGCCTGATTCAGATCGTGCAGTACCGTTACTACCGTTTTTCCCTGCGCCTTGAGCTCGTCCATCAACCGCATTAGTTCGACCTGATGATTAATATCCAGCCAGGTCGTCGGCTCATCAAGCAACACGACAGGAGTGTCCTGCGCCAGCATCATGGCCAGAAATGCTCGCTGGCGCTGACCGCCAGACAGCTCGGTTAAACGTCTGTCTGCCAGAGCATGCATCTGCGTTTTCTCCATTGCAACGTTGACCCGGGAATGATCTCCCATAGAAAGTCGTCCCCATAAGGAAAGCCAGGGGCTGCGACCGTAACTCACCAACTCCCGGACGGTGATCCCCTCAGGAGTAAGGTGATGTTGGGGTAGCAGCGCCAGACGTTGGGCTAACTGGCGTGATGACAGGCTATCAATCGGCTGGTCGTCGAGCATCACGGTACCCGATGTTGGGATGAGCAGACGCGAAAAACAGTTCAACAGTGTTGATTTTCCGCAGCCGTTTGGTCCCAGTAGTGCGGTAATTTTCCCTGACGGCAGTGCGAGCGTAAGTCCGTCCAGAACCTGGCGAGTACCATAGTTGACGGTCAGATTTTCGGTATGTAATTTCATTTAACGCATTCTCACAAGCAGCCAGACAAAACATGGTGCGCCGATGATGGCTGTCAGTATCCCTGCCGGAAGCTCCAGCGGGGGATGGATAATTCGCGCCAGCAGATCGGCGACCAGCAACAGCAAAGCGCCAGTTAGCGCGGAAACTGGCAGCAGCCAGCGATGGCGACCGCCGGTCATTTTGCGCACCATGTGTGGCACCACCAGACCAATAAAACTGATTGGTCCACAAACGGCTACTCCGGTTGCGGCCATCGCCACCGCCAGCATTAGCCCGCAAAATTTTACGCGCGGAACGGCCACGCCAAGCGTCGCCGCGCGCGCATCGCCCAGTGCCAGCAGGTCGAGGTCGCGGCAAAAACGCAGGCTAAGGGGAAGAAATACCGCCAGCAATGGCACCGCGATTTTTACAAACGTCCAGTCGCGCCCCCACAAACTTCCGGTGAGCCACAACAAAGCACTGTTTACATCTTGCGGATGTGAAAGCATCAGGTAATCCGTCATGCTCGCCCAGCAGGCGGAAAGCGCTACGCCTGTTAACGCCAGCCGCATTGGCTGCGTGGTATCGGCCAGTATGCGTAGCAGCAACAACGCTGCAATGCCGCCGCCAAATGCCAGTAGCGGCAGAAAAATTGCTGGCAGCGAGGGCAGTAGCAGCAATCCACTCACTGCCGCAAGACTGGCCGCATGGTTGACGCCGAGAATGTCCGGTGAGGCCAGCGGGTTGCGTACAATGCCTTGTACCAGCACGCCAGAAACCGCTAACGCGGCACCAACGAATATCGCCAGAATCAGTCTTGGTAGACGGTATTCCATCAACACGTAATAGTGTGTGCTGTCGGGACGCCAGTCAGTCAGCAGTGCTCGCCAGGGAACAGGGATCATCCCCATCTGTAGCGACAGCGAGGCGAATACCAGCAGAGCCAGCGCAATCAACATCACCAGGGAGGTTCTCATCCGCGCCTCCTGACCAGCCAGACAAAACACGGTGCGCCGATGAGCGCCAGCACTGCACCGGCAGGTAAATCACCAGGAAAGGCCAGGGTGCGGGCCAAAACGTCAGCCAGCAGCATGAACGTTGCACCCAACAACATGCTCATAGGCAGAACCTTGCGCTGATCGTACCCAATCCAGAATCGTGCCAGATGTGGCATCAGCAGACCGACAAATGCCACGGGGCCCGCCACGCTGACGCAGGCACCGACTAACGCCAGTACCAGAATATTGATGGTTAATCGCAATTTCGGCAGATTTACTCCCAACGTGTGGGCGGTACTGTCCCCTATATTCAGCAAGTTAAGCTGGGTTGCCAGCAGCAGGATCGCCGGCGCTGCTATCGCCACAATCGGGAACAGATGCCAGAAATCCTGCCAGCGAACATGTGACACACCGCCAGCCAGCCAGTAAAAAATGCCCCAGGTATGATCTTCAGCCAGCAGTAGCGTGATCCGGGTGAATGCCATACAAAAGGCGGAAAGCGCGATCCCGGCGAGGATCAGCCGGTTTCGCTCCTGTGTATGACGAAAACCGCCTCCGGCGATCATGACCAGCATCCAACTTATACCACCACCACAGGTTGCGACGATGGCAAGTGGATATCCTGCCACTGGCGTGGGATTGAGGGCGCTGGTGAGCGCCATTGCCAGTGCGGCACCGCTGTTGATACTGAGCAGGGAAGGCGAGGCCAGTGGGTTATGGGTCAGGGTTTGCAGTAGAGATCCGGCTAGCGCCAGGCTTGCTCCCACCAGAATCGCGACCAGGCTTCTGGGTAAGCGGAGATTGTGGACCAGCATTTGCGGGAGCGTCAGCGTATGGCCGGGGATCAACGCGCCTAAAGCATCCATACCGGAAACAGGGATGGCTGAGTAGCAAAACAGACTCAGCCAGAAAATAGCGATAAGCGCCGCAGCGGGAATACCCCACAACAGTGCTGGATGTTTAGGGTAAGTCATTTCATGTCGTCAACTGACTGGTGCTGAAAGACCTTTACCGTATCGCTTGCAATGCGCTCGGCAGCAAAAATGCCGCGCATTCTGGCCCAGGCATTACTGTCAACGGCGACAATTTGCTGTTTTTTCACTGCATCAAGCATTTGCCACAATGAGTCCTGTTGCCAGCGTTTAACAATACTTTCCTCGCGATAGTGTGCCACCAGCAGCCATGACGGATTGATCGCCAGGAGTTGTTCAAGGCCTATCGAGGGGATGGGCGCACCTGCGATTGCTGGGGGGACGTTCAGGCCAAGAGTCGTTAATACGCCCCCGGTATAGGTCTCGCTGGAGTGCAGATTGAACTGCTGTTCGCGAGAGGTTCCAAATACCACGCTGGCCCCTTGCGGGAGAAGTTCGGCCCATTGAGCCATCTTCTGGCGATGTTGTTCCAGTCGTGCGGTCATCTGCTCTTTCTTACCGACAATATTCCCGATAATTGCGGCTGATTGCAGATTTTCTGCGTAGGTTTCGTTGCGGGATTTAAGCAACAGAACCGGGGCGATCTGCTGTAATGCACTATAGATGCCCGCGTGGCGGTGGCTGTCGGCAATAATCAGGTCTGGCTTCAGGGCGCTGATAGCCTCCAGACTTGGCTGGGCGCGCGTACCGATAGATTGCCAGGGTTTTAGATGCGCGCGAACCTCCGGAAGAATGCGGCCCGCATCACCATCATCGGCAATCCCCACCGGACTTATCTCCACCGCGGCCAGCGCATCGGCAAACGACAGTTCCAGCACCACAATCCGCTGTGGTGTTTTGTCGAGTGTAAAAGAGCCATGTTCATCCTGAACCGTGGCGGCAAAGGTGTGGCTGGCTACCAGCATCAGACCTGCAAATAGAAAACGAAAACATGCCAACATATGTACTCCCGGTGCCGGATAGCGCGGTGTTTTCTGGCCTGCATTGGTGTACCTGCAGGCCAGATAAGTGTTTATACCCGTCATTCTTCAAGCTGCTTGGGTGTTGGCTGCCCTTACTCACCCCAGTCACTTACTTGTGTAAGCTCCAGGGGCTTCGCTCTGTTGCCGCCTACAAGCAACTCGAATTATTTGGGGTATACGTCGCTCTCGGAAAAAGAACCCTTATCAGAACTTCAGCGAGCCTTGCAGGTACAGCGTGCGGGGCTGTCCGGTGTAGATACCTTTGTTGTTATCGTCATACGAGCGGGTGTAGTACTCATGGTCGAAAATGTTCTTCACACCGAATGCCAGATTCAGGTCTGCCATTTGTGGGCCGAAGTCATACGCCACGCGAGCTCCCCACAGCATATAGCCGGGGATCCGTCCGGTGCTGCCGTCTGCGCTCTCTTTCTCAGTGTTTGCATTATCTGCAAACTGGCTGGACTGGAAATCGCTGTTCAGGTTGAAGGTCCAGCTACCCGGCTTGTAATCCACACCGAGCGTGCCTTTATGTTTCGGCGAGAAAGGAACCTGGTTGCCGTAGGTATCGCCTTTTTCACGAATTTCGGCGTTTACATAGGCGTAGTTTGCATAGATGGATACGTTATCGAACGTGGGCGTCAGGCTGCCGAGATCGTAACGAGCCTGAGTTTCCAGGCCGGTATGGCGCGTTTTGCCGCGTGCGGTAACGGTGTCATTGGTTTGGTTAGAGTCGTACTGATTATTAAAGTTAATCAGGAACAACCCCATTTCCGCCGTTAACGCTCCGCCGTCGTATCGGGTTCCGAGCTCCCAGGTTCGCGCTTTTTCCGGTTCCACGTTGCCGCTTTCCACAGCCTTGCCAATTTGGCTGTACTGTACGGTGCCGAATGAGCCTTCTGTGTTGGCATAGAGATTCCAGCTGTCTGTAAGATGATAGAGAACGTTCAATGCCGGAAGCGGAGCGTTATAGCTCACTTCCTGATGTGTTTTTTTGATGTTGTTGTTCTGATACGACTCGATATGCTCAAAACGCATACCTGGCGTAATGGTCCAGTTGCCGATATCAATTCTGTCATCCAGATACCAGGCATGCGCTTCAGTACCGGAGCGGGTATCACGATCGTGTGGGCTGGATGTTGAAGGTAACTGCCCGCTCGCTGCTGCGCTGAAATAGCGCATCTCATGCGTTGATTCGTTGACGTAGCGATAACCTACACCAACTTCATGCGCGGAAGAGCCGATCATAAAACTCTGACTGTAGCGTGGTTCAATGCCGCGAACCCAGTAGTAACGTGGCGAAAGCGTGAGGTTTTTTCCCTGATCCAGAAAACCGCTACGCAGGGTTTGTGTATAAAAGCCCTGGATATTGAATTTATGTTGGCTGTCCGGCTGGAACTGGTACCCGAGGCTGGCCAGTTTTCTGCGGCCCCAGAAGCGATCATATGGACGGGTGGATTGCCAGCGGTCGGCGTCATAGTCGGCGCGAGACAGTCCACCAGGCATGTCGGCTTCACCATCGTAGTATTGCAAAAGGCTATTGAATGAGTGGACTTCGTTCGGCGAATATTTGCTTTTTAGCATGATATCGTCGATACGGGTGGCGCTGTGTTCACGCCAGTCACTACCACGGGTGCCGGAATAGAGCAGAGCGGAGCCGAAGCCGTTATCTGCCGTGCCGCCAATCATCAGATTGTGCGTTTCTTTCGGATTATTTTGTGATGAGGTTGGACTCAGTTGCCCCTCCGTCCCGGCTTCAATACCGAAGTCTTGTGGGATCGCGCGGGTGACGAAGTTCACTACGCCGCCGACACTTTGCGGTCCATAGCGCACCGCGCCGCCGCCGCGAACCACATCAATGGCATCCATATTGCCCAGAGAGACCGGTGCTAGCGAGAGTTGTGGTTGACCGTAGGGGGCAAACGGAACGGGGATGCCGTCCATAAGCACCGTTGAACGGCTTGCCAGGCGTGGGTTGAGGCCGCGAATGCCGAAGTTCATTGCCAGATCGTGGCTGCCGGTACCGTTATTTTCTGGGGCGTTGACGCCAGGAATACGGTTAAGCGCTTCGCGCATTGTCGTTGCACCGGTTTTGATAAAATCATCGCGGCGGATAACGTCACGTGCTCCGGCATGTTCAAAGACGTCGTTTTCACGGGCATCGCCCAGCCAGTCGCCGACCACAGTCAATGAGTCTTCAGTCGCAACGGGGGCGGGTTCCAGCGTCCAGGTGTTATCTCCGAGCGATTTCTCCTGCAGGCCACTGCCTTTTAATAGCGCATGCAGACCCTCGTCGAGATTAAAGTCCCCTTGCAGACCATCGCTGTGTTTGCCGCGCGTCAGCGAGGCATCAACCGACAGAATAATACCGCTGCGCGTAGCGTACTGGTTCAGCGCTTTGTCTAAATCCCCTGCGGCAATATTAAATTGTGTCGCGATTGCAGGGAGCGAAGCCAGCCCGGCGAGCGGGAGCAGGCTTAAACGAATCCACATCCCCAGAGATGCTGTGTTATGAAAGGCCATCACGTCTCCATCATATTATTTTGTATTTTCATTAATGAAGTCGAACGACCAGAGGAAAAGGGACAATAGAAATGATAATTTTTTTCGTTATCGTTTAACTGATGGGGCTGAGAGTGACCCAATAGCGGGTAACAAACTGAATTTTAACGGGGAGTGTTTTGGCTATCGCATTCAGCACTGCATCAGTATTTTCTAATGGAAAAGTTCCTGTCAGACGTAATCCGGCGATGGCAGGATCGCAGCGCAGAATGCCGGGGCGATAGCGAGAGAGGGTGGTAATAACGTCTTCCAGTGGTTTGTCGCTGAAGCTGAGCACGCCTTGCGTCCAACTCGCTGATTCGTTATTAAGCGGCTGTACATGACCAAATTGTGATGCGCTGAAAACCAGCATTTCACCCTGCTGGATCACCCGTATTTGGTGGGGCTCGCTGGCAAGACGCACTTCAACCGCATGCTGATGGACGCTAAGGTGCGTTTCATCGCTCAGTTGGGTAACAGTAAATTCTGTACCCAGTGCGGTGAGTTGCCCCTGACGCGTCTGTACACGGAAGGGGCGCTGTAGATCATCTTTCCCGGTGGTAATTGCAATTTCACCGTACCACAGGCGTACCAGGCGTTGCTGATCGTCAAATTTTACGTTTACTGCGCTGTCGGTATTCAGTGAAAGTAGAGTGCCATCTTGCAGTTTTTGTCGCTGGATTTGCCCTTTCGCGGTCCGGTAATCCGCGCGTAACCCTTCCCCTGTTTCTGAGTGCCAGAGCGACCAGCCGCTTCCTGCACAGGCGAGGATCAGCAAGCCTTTCAGTACATGGAGACGAGTCAGGCGGGTATCATTCAACGTCCGACTGGCAAGGTTTCCTGGTACGCTGTTCATCTGGCAACGCAGATTTTCAACCTGCTGCCATGCCCACTGGTGATCTCTGTCCTGTTCATACCATTGTTGCCAGCGGGCTTCCTGCTGAGGGCTGACACGTTCACCGGTCAGTACAGCGTACCAGTGAGAGGCTGAACGTAATGCCTGGCGACGGGAATCGGTAAGTGTTGTTTTCACAGGTCGTGCTCCAGACGGAACAGCAGGCAGTGCTCAGTGGCTTTAGCGACGTACTTTTTCACCGAGCTTACCGATACGCTCAGTCGCTGCGCGATATCGCTATAAGTAAGACCATCGAGTTGAGAAAGCAGGAAGGCATATCTGGCTTTGGTGCTCAGTCCGTCCAGCATCTGGTCAACAAGTTGTAACGTTTCAAGATGAGACTGCTTTTCTTCTGCAGAAGGTGCCAGCGCTTCGGGTAACTGTGCGAGCATCTCCAGATACGCTCTTTCCAGTGCATTACGGCGGAACAGGTCGATCATTACCCGCTTAGCGATGGTGCATAAAAATGATTTTGGATCGCGAATGTCGGCGAGTGACTCACCATTGATAACACGTAGAAAAGTATCCTGAGCGACATCATCGGCATCGAATGCTGATTGTAATTTTCGCGTCAGCCAGTGGGTTAACCAACCGTGATGCGCACGGTACAACGATTCAAACGAGAGAGGGGCGCACTGAGCAGGATTAGACATGGCCGATAGTTTCAACAGTTAATCATCACGGCGGCATGTTAATATGAGAATGGTTATCATTTCAATGTTGGCGGAGGAATTTGTACAAGAGAGAGAATAATTGACTGATTTTGTGGGTAATAAAAAGCCTCCATGCAGGAGGCTCATTGGGGTCAGGTCAGTACCATCGGCCAGTCAGGCGGTGTATGGCTCATTACTTCCACCATTACAGATTCGATGTTCTTCCAGATAGCAGAGACATCCACCAGAGTGATACCAAGTAATCCGGTCGCAAACCAGCAGGCAAAAACAACCCCTAAACCGCTGCTGATGACAGCCAGGCCAATATAATCTGATTTACGAAACCGAATATTGAGCATACTGGCTAAAAACATGAGCACCGCGCTGAGCAGTTGCCACCGCAGAAGAACCACGCCAGTTGTTATTGTTGCCATGAAAAATGTCCTCAGAAAATCTGATGCCCAGGACAGCGCGGGGGGATTCACAGGGGGTGTGGCTCTCTGGCTATCGACGGGCATTTACATGAATGAAACGTTGTTTCTGTTACATGATTTTTGTGAACTATATCACATATGCTCGTTTGTTCACCAGTGTTGAACGCTATTTTTGTCGGCTTATAGCCATGCTAAAGTTGTGGTTATATTGAGAGCGAGCAGATAATAAAGTATTCACAATATAAGATGCATTCATACTGCCTGTTATCTTTATCCTAAATTAATCTTTAAATTTTTTAATGTGTTTTTTTTATGCAGCCAGTATTACGCCCATAAAACATTACGACTTCTGGATAATGTTGTTCCTGAATAAGCTAAACTCTAAGTTTGGCTTACGGAAAAATAATATCATCATCAACTAATATCAGACTTTTACATAGAGAAGTCTGTTGCTAATACTGATAGATTCATGCAACTTAGCTAGCTGGTGTTTATAGCATCCTGCCTTGATGGGTACTGGCATATACGATACAGGGAAATAGGGCTGACATGACTCACAGTGCGCGACGCAAGACGCTGAGGCTCCTCGGAACGTTCATGGTGGTAATGCTCCCCGTGGTACTGGCGTTATGGTTTGCTCACTTGAGGGCAATGTCGGAAACCCGCAATCAACTCCGCTCTTTTGCTCAACTGGTGTTAAATAAAACGGAACTGGTGATCCAGCAGGCTGATTTAGCTCGCGATATGGCCCAACTGTATCAAGGGAAGATGTGTACCCCTGAACATCAGAAAAGCATGCTGAATATTATTCGCGGTCGCTTATATATCAGTGAGCTAATTTATGCGCAGGCTGATCGTTTTTTGTGCTCTACATCGTTAGTACCCCCTGCCTCGTATATTATGCCGACCGCTGACTATAAGCGTACACCGGACATCTCCATCTATTACTATCGCGATACGCCTTTTTTCTCCGGCTACAGAATGACGTATATGCAAAGGGGAAACTACGTTGTCGTTATCAATCCATTATCTTACAGCGAGGTAATGTCAGACGATCCAGGTCTGGCCTGGGGAGTATATGATACGGTTACGGATTCCTTCTTCTCTGCAAGTGAAGGGGTAAACGTTGCGCAATTATTGCCGTTGGTGCGCGGCGCAGCCTCTACGTTCCAGCAAGGTAATCGCTTCTATACCATCGTTCGTTCTGAAAAGCGGCCAATTGCGATTATTGTGTCGACGACAGGCGATCGCGTAATTCAAAATTTCTATCATGAAGCTGCGTTAACACTTCCCTTCGGGGCAATTAGCAGCATTCTGATACTGTTAATGTGGTGGCGTACGCGTCAGCAATACTACTCTCCCCGCCGCCTGTTAAAACGCGCGATCAAAAAACGTCAGCTTTGTCTGCATTACCAGCCAATCATTGATATCAAAAATGGTAAATGCGTCGGGGCCGAAGCTTTGCTGCGCTGGCCTGGCGGAAAAGGTGAAGTAATGAGTCCGACAGAATTTATTCCGCTGGCAGAAAAAGAGGGAATGATAGAGAAGATCACGGATTACGTGGTGGAAGAAGTGTTCAACGATCTGGGCTATTTTTTATCGGCGCACCCTCAGCTTTATATCTCAATAAACCTTTCCGCTTCTGATTTTCATTCATCCCGACTGATTGCCTTAATTGCCGATAAAACACGCGAGTATTCGGTGCAAGCGCAGCAGATTAAAGTTGAGGTGACTGAACGCGGATTTATTGATGTGCATAAAATGACCCCGGTCATCCAGGCATTTCGTCAGGCGGGTTATGAAGTCGCGTTTGATGATTTTGGTACGGGGTATTCCAACCTGCATAACCTGTCTTCATTGAATGTTGATATTCTGAAGATCGATAAATCTTTTATCAGTACGCTAGCCACCAATAGCACCAGCCACCTGATTGCGGAACATATCATCGAGATGGCACAAAGTTTACATCTGAAAACTATTGCAGAAGGTGTAGAAACGTCGGAGCAGATCAAGTGGCTGCTGGAGCGCGGCGTACAGTACTGTCAGGGATGGTACTTCGCGAAGGCGTTGCCGCCACAGGAATTCATGCACTGGCTCCAGCGATCGCCCGCCATACTGTCGCAAAGCGGGCAATAATCTTACAGGCGATGACGGTAGTCGCTGGGAGTACGATCAAACTCGCGGCGGAACACGCGTGAGAACGTTTGTTGCGATACATAACCCAGATCCATCGCGATATCAAAAATAGGCCGCTCGGTGTTACGCAACTCGACAGCGGCCAGCAGAAGTCGACGCTGACGGATATAGTCGCCCAGCGTCTGACGCATCACCGTGCGGAACATCCGCTGTAAATACCACTTCGAATAGCCTGATTTTTTCGCGACCACCTCAATATTCAGCGGTTGGTCGATATGTTCATCAATCCATTCAATAAGGGTCTGAATAATTTGCTGATGGGACATATAGTTGCCTCTTGCTCAGTGTTCGATTCGTCGTTTTGTCTGTGGGCGAGTATAATTCCTCAAGTTAACTTGAGGTAAAGCGATTTATGGAAAAGAAATTACCCCGCATAAAAGCTCTGCTAACGCCTGGCGAAGTCGCAAAACGTAGCGGTGTGGCGGTATCAACTTTGCATTTCTATGAAAGCAAAGGCTTAATCAGTAGCATGCGCAATAGCGGCAATCAGCGTCGATATAAACGTGATGTGCTGCGCTATGTCGCGATTATCAAGATTGCTCAGCGCATAGGTATTCCGCTGGCGACGATTGGCGACGCGTTCGGTGTCTTGCCAGAAGGGCACTCGCTTAGTGCGAAAGAGTGGAAGCAACTCTCGTCGCAATGGCGTGAGGAACTGGATCGACGCATTCATACCCTGGTGGCGTTACGAGATGAGCTGGACGGCTGCATTGGTTGTGGTTGTTTGTCGCGCAGCGATTGTCCGTTGCGTAACCCAGGCGATCAGCTTGGTGAGCAGGGGACAGGGGCGCGATTGCTGGAAGATGATTGATGTGAAATATTCGATGGGCATATCCCCTAAACAACATGAAGTATGACGGGGATAAAACTAAAGCGCCACAGAGGGCGCTTTAGTTTGGTTCCGGTCTTTGTCTTTCACTCTATCCCGCTGGTTCACGGGAGGGTTTCCCCCGACATCAACACCCCTCAGTCGAGCACATTAGGGGAGGTTCCGGCTTGTGTTGATAAGTTAATTGTAAGCCAGCTCAGGGTATTTGCCAGTGTATTGACGGTTTTTTCGCCTAAAAATTTCCCACAACTCCACCAATTTTTCTGCGTAACTTTGCGTCCAAAACAAAACGATTGTTGCGACAACTCAGCGAAATTTGTTGCCAGATTGCGCATTGACGATAACGTTTGCGCATCGACTGTCTATTTCTTGTACGTTATAAGAAGAAATGAGTAAAAACTGGCAAAGTTCAGTTGAAAACCGTCGTATGATCGCTGGATAATCGTTTGCTTTTTTTTACCACCCGTCTTTTTATGCGCGGAGCTAAACGTTTGCTTTTTTGCGACACCCCTATTGACGCAAACCTGGCACATGGAGAAAACGTTTAGCAGGCAGTGGATTGTCCATCACGCATAAGGACGAAAAAATAAACTCTCAGGGGATGTTTTCTATGTCTACGCCTTCAGCGCGTACCGGCGGTTCACTCGACGCCTGGTTTAAAATTTCACACCGTGGCAGTACCGTCCGTCAGGAAGTCGTTGCCGGATTAACGACGTTCCTGGCGATGGTCTACTCTGTTATCGTGGTTCCAGGAATGCTGGGTAAAGCCGGGTTCCCGCCTGCTGCTGTATTTGTGGCGACCTGTCTGGTGGCAGGGGTTGGTTCGATTGTGATGGGCCTGTGGGCAAACCTGCCGCTGGCTATTGGCTGCGCCATTTCGTTAACGGCATTTACTGCATTCAGCCTGGTTCTGGGACAGCATATCAGCGTGCCTGTCGCGCTGGGTGCGGTGTTCCTGATGGGTGTCCTGTTTACCATCATTTCTGCAACCGGTATTCGTAGCTGGATCCTGCGCAACCTGCCACAAGGTGTTGCGCACGGCACCGGTATTGGTATCGGCCTGTTCCTGCTGCTGATTGCGGCAAACGGTGTTGGTCTGGTCATTAAGAATCCGCTGGATGGTCTGCCGGTTGCCCTGGGTGACTTCGATACCTTCCCGGTCATTATGTCGCTGATTGGTCTGGCGGTGATTATTGGCCTTGAAAAACTGAAAGTACCAGGCGGCATTTTACTGACCATTATTGGTATTTCCGTGGTCGGCCTGATTTTCGACCCCACCGTACACTTTTCCGGTATTTTCGCTATGCCTTCTCTGAGCGATGCTGAAGGTAATTCGCTGATTGGTAGCCTGGATATTATGGGCGCACTGAACCCTGTCGTCCTGCCGAGCGTGCTGGCGCTGGTGATGACTGCAGTCTTCGATGCGACGGGTACTATCCGTGCCGTGGCCGGGCAGGCGAATCTGCTGGACAAAGACGGGCAGATTATTGATGGTGGCAAAGCGTTAACCACCGACTCCCTGAGCAGCGTGTTCTCCGGTTTGGTGGGCGCAGCACCGGCGGCGGTGTACATTGAATCCGCAGCAGGTACGGCGGCTGGCGGTAAAACTGGTCTGACGGCGATCACCGTCGGCGTTTTATTCCTGCTGATCCTGTTCCTCTCTCCGCTCTCTTATCTTGTTCCTGCTTATGCAACGGCTCCAGCACTGATGTACGTCGGTCTGTTGATGCTGAGCAATGTGGCGAAAATCGACTTCGCTGATTTTGTTGATGCGATGGCGGGTCTGGTGACAGCCGTGTTCATCGTGCTGACCTGTAACATCGTTACCGGCATTATGATTGGCTTTGCCACGCTGGTTATTGGTCGTATCGTTTCTGGTGAATGGCGCAAGCTAAACATTGGGACCGTGGTGATTGCTGTAGCGCTGGTAGTCTTCTACGCAGGCGGTTGGGCTATCTGATCCTGATACGCTGATGATCCTTAAAACGGGTGGCTTTTGCCGCCCGTTTTTATTTTCAGAACACATCTCGTTGTCTTTTGCGTTACTCTGAAGTAGATAGAATTGAGGCACGACGCTTCTCGTCACATATCATAAGAAACATCGCAAACAGGGAACGCATGGAAATCTTCTTCACCATACTTATCATGACCCTTGTGGTCTCGTTGTCGGGGGTATTAACTCGCGTATTGCCCTTTCAGGTCCCTTTACCTCTCATGCAGATCGCCATTGGCGCCTCGCTGGCATGGCCGACGTTTGGTTTGCATGTGGAGTTCGACCCCGAACTGTTTCTGGTTCTGTTCATCCCTCCTTTGCTGTTTGCCGACGGCTGGAAAACGCCAACGCGTGAGTTTCTCGAGCACGGTCGGGAGATCTTCGGCCTGGCTCTGGCGCTCGTTCTGGTCACGGTTATCGGGATTGGTTTTATGATTTACTGGCTGGTGCCGGGGATTCCGCTGATCCCCGCTTTCGCACTGGCTGCCGTGTTGTCGCCAACCGATGCCGTCGCGCTTTCCGGCATTGTCGGTGAAGGGCGTATACCGAAGAAAATCATGGGTATCCTGCAGGGTGAAGCGTTAATGAACGACGCTTCTGGCCTGGTATCGCTGAAATTTGCCGTCGCCGTGGCGATGGGTACGATGGTGTTTACCGTCGGCGGTGCGACGGTTGAGTTCTTCAAGGTAGCGATTGGCGGTATCCTGGCCGGTTTTGTTGTCAGTTGGTTGTACGGCCGCTCCCTGCGTTTTCTCAGCCGCTGGGGCGGTGATGAGCCAGCAACGCAAATCGTCCTGCTGTTCCTGCTGCCGTTTGCTTCTTACCTGATTGCTGAACACATTGGCGTATCCGGGATCCTTGCCGCGGTCGCTGCCGGGATGACGATTACCCGTTCTGGCGTAATGCGGCGCGCGCCTCTGGCGATGCGTTTACGTGCTAACAGCACCTGGGCAATGCTGGAGTTCGTCTTTAACGGCATGGTATTCCTGCTGTTAGGGCTGCAGTTGCCAGGAATCCTGGAATCGTCGCTGGTGGCGGCAGAAGCCGATCCAAACGTCGAAACCTGGATGTTGTTTACTGATATCGTCCTGATTTATGTCGCGCTGATGCTGGTGCGTTTTGGCTGGCTGTGGACGATGAAAAAATTCAGCATGCGCTTCCTGAAGAAGAAGCCGATGGAGTTTGGCTCCTGGACGACGCGTGAAATCCTGATCGCGTCCTTTGCCGGCGTGCGTGGTGCAATCACACTGGCTGGTGTGCTCTCTATTCCGTTACTGCTGCCGGATGGTAGCGGCTTCCCGGCGCGTTATGAATTAGTATTTCTTGCTGCTGGCGTCATTCTGTTCTCGCTGTTTGTTGGCGTGGTGATGTTGCCAATTCTGCTGCAACATCTCGAAGTGGCCGATCACTCTCAGCAACTGAAAGAAGAGCGCATTGCCCGTGCGGCGACGGCCGAAGTGGCGATTGTCGCCATCCAGAAAATGGAAGAGCGTTTGGCTGCGGATACCGAAGAGAATATCGATAATCAGTTGCTGACTGAGGTGAGCTCCCGCGTTATTGGTAATTTGCGTAGACGTGCCGATGGGCGAAACGATGTAGAAAGCTCCATGCAGGAAGAGAACCTGGAACGGCGCTTCCGTCTGGCGGCACTGCGTTCAGAGCGGGCGGAGCTGTACCATCTGCGTGCTACGCGTGAGATCAGCAATGAAACGTTGCAGAAGCTACTGCACGATCTGGATTTGTTGGAAGCGCTGTTAATCGAGAACCAATAAACGGTTGTGCCTGATGGCGCTACGCTTATCAGGCCTACAAACCGGCAATACCGATGTAGGCCGGATAAGGCGTTAAGCCGCATCCGGCAATTTATGACTCTTGCGTTAACCAAAACCCTTCACAACATTTCAGCCACGCCTGGGCGCTGTGCGACAGATACACGCCTTCACGCCAAATCATGCCCAACTGCCAGCGTAAATTACTTTCCAGCGGGATCCAGCGCAGCGTCTGCTTATCCAGCCGCTGGCAGATCGGCTCTGGCAAAATAGCGATCCCGACCCCGGCTTGCACCATCGCCGCCAGAAAGTCCCACTGCCCGCTACGCACCGCGATTCGCGGCTTAACGTTGTGCTGATTAAACAGTTCAAGTAGCTGACGGCTGAGAGCAAAATCTTCGTTGTAGATCAGTAACGGATGCTCAGCCAGTGCTTCGGGTGAAATGGAATCGCAGGTTGTCCACTGGCCGGATCGTGGCACAAGTACGCAGAGTGGGTGGCTGAAAAGAGGTAAAGTTGCCAGTCCGCTCTCTTCTTCGACCGGTAGCGCCGTCATTGCCACGTCCAGATCGCCATTCATCACTGCCTGCTGGACGGTTAAGCCGCCAAATTCAGATACCTTCAGTTCCACGCCGGGATAGCGCTGGCGAAACAGGCTGATTGGCCCCGCCATAAGCATGCCGACCATCGGGGGGATCCCGAGTCGCAGGATCCCTTTATTGAGATGGTTAATGTCGCTGAGTTCTGCTTCGAGTTGCCGAAATTCGGCCAGGATCGCCAGACCACGCTCAAACACCACCTGTCCGGTGTCGGTCAACAACAGCCGACGTCCGTCACGAATTAACAGCGTGCAATTAAGCTCGTCTTCAAGGTTCTTCAACATTTTGCTGATGGTGGGTTGGGTGACAAAGAGCTTCTCCGCTGCGCGGGTGAAACTCTGCTGACGTACTACCTCAACAAAATATCGCAGCGTTCTGATATCCATGATTATTCCTTAAGACTATGCCTGCAATGAGTTTAATTCATTTCAGTCCTGGGGGGAGGCTCTCTATACTGGCGCTCTCTATTTTTTAAGGACATTCCCTCATGGCTGTGGCGATAAGCCGCGTGACGCCTGCCGTTATTCACCGACTCCAGATACCCGTTCAGGTACTGTTGTACGCAGGTTTATTTGTTTTTGCCCAATATCTTGTCTCCTGGCTACACCTGCCGCTTCCTGCCAATCTGGTAGGGATGATTTTGATGTTGGCGTTGATTGTCTGCCGGGTTATCCCACTTAACTGGATACGTGCAGGCGCCCGCTGGTTACTGGCTGAAATGCTGCTGTTTTTTGTTCCGGCTGTTGTGGCTGTCGTGAACTATACGCAACTGTTGCTGGTCGATGGTTGGCGCATTTTTGCTGTTATTGCGATCAGTACGCTGATGGTACTTGGTGCAACCGCATGGGTAGTAGATAAAGTGTATCGCTATGAAATGAGCAGGTTAAACCGTGAGTAACTTCCAGTTAAGCGTGCTTTGTCTGGTGATAACGCTGGGTATCTATTTTGCCAACAAGCGTCTGTATCGCCGCTTTCGTAAATTACCGCTGATGCCGCTGGTTCTTACACCGGCCCTGTTGGTACTGATGCTGGTTTTTGGCCACATTTCCTGGCAAAACTATATTGGTGAATCTCACTGGCTGCTGTGGCTGTTAGGCCCGGCGACCATCGCTTTTGCCGTTCCGGTTTACGATAATCTCGCGGTGATTAAGCGCCACTGGATGTCTCTGACAGCAGGTGTTGTCACAGCAACGCTGGTGGCTGTGACCAGCTCCGTCTGGCTGGCACGTTTGTTCATGTTACCCGATGAGATCCAACGCAGTCTGGCAGTACGCTCTGTCACCACACCGTTTGCGCTGGCGGCGGCGGAGCCGTTAGGCGGTCAACCGGATCTGGTGGCGTTGTTCGTAGTGGTTACTGGCGTGTTCGGTATGGCGGTCGGCGATGTGCTGTTTCTGCGGCTCTCTATTCGCGAAGGTATGGCGAAAGGGGCGGGATTTGGTGCGGCGTCCCACGGTGCGGGTACGGCGCGCTCTTATGAACTTGGTCAGCAGGAGGGAGTTGTCGCCAGTCTGGTGATGATGCTCTCCGGTGTGGTGATGGTTCTGGTCGCACCGCTGGTGGCTACATTGATGTTTTGAGAGAAAATGAACTCCTCCGACCCGCAGGCCGGAGGAGGAGAGAGACTATTAGTTAGTGCGCGCGACCCTGCTCTACACCGTACCCGGTCTGGGAACGGATGAACTGAGCACGGAACTGCTCCCGCTCACGGTTACCTTCTGCTGAGTTATCCGTAGCGGAGAAGAACCAAATCCCGAGGAACGCAACGCTGATAGAGAACAGCGCCGGGTATTCATACGGGAAAATAGCTTTTTCGTGGCCGAGAATTTGCACCCAAATAGTCGGGCCAAGAATCATCAGCACTACTGCCGTCAACAGACCTAACCAGCCACCCAACATAGCGCCTCGCGTGGTCAGTTTTGACCAGTACATAGAAAGCAGAATGATTGGGAAGTTACAGCTGGCAGCGATAGCGAAGGCCAGACCCACCATGAAGGCGATGTTCTGATTTTCAAACAATACGCCGAGCACGATAGCGATCACGCCCAGTACCAGCACAGTAATTTTTGAAACACGCAGTTCGTCACGTTCGGTTGCGCCTTTGCGGAACACGTTAGCATACAGGTCGTGAGAAACTGCTGATGCGCCTGCCAGCGTCAGACCGGCAACCACCGCCAGAATGGTGGCAAATGCCACGGCTGAGATAAAGCCGAGGAACAGGTTGCCGCCTACCGCATTCGCCAGGTGCACCGCCGCCATGTTATTACCGCCAATCAGCGCGCCAGCCGCGTCTTTGTACACCGGATTAGCACCGACCAGCATGATGGCGCCAAAGCCGATGATAAAGGTCAGAATGTAGAAATAACCCATAAAACCGGTGGCATAGAACACGCTCTTACGCGCTTCTCGGGCATCGCTGACCGTGAAGAAGCGCATCAGAATATGTGGCAATCCTGCAGTACCGAACATTAACCCGAGTCCCAACGACAACGCGGAGATCGGATCTTTTACCAGCCCGCCAGGACTCATAATGGCCGACCCTTTCGGGTGTACCGCCATGGCTTCGGTGAACAGGTTGTTGAAGCTGAAGCCGACGTGTTTCATCACCATGAATGCCATAAAGCTGGCGCCGAACAACAGCAGTACGGCTTTGATGATTTGCACCCACGTAGTTGCCAGCATGCCGCCGAACAACACGTACATCATCATCAGTACGCCAACCAGCACCACGGCAATGTGATAGTTCAGACCGAACAGCAACTGGATAAGTTTACCGGCGCCTACCATCTGGGCAATCAGGTACAGCGCCACCACCACCAGTGAACCGCAGGCAGACAGAATACGAATTGGCCCTTGTTTCAGGCGATAAGAGGCGACGTCAGCAAAGGTGTAACGACCAAGGTTACGCAGACGTTCAGCAATCAGGAACAGAATGATTGGCCAGCCGACCAGGAAGCCCAGCGAGTAAATCAGACCGTCATAGCCAGAGGTAAAGACCAGCGCGGAAATCCCGAGAAACGAGGCTGCTGACATATAGTCGCCAGCAATCGCCAGTCCGTTCTGGAAGCCGGTGATATTGCCGCCAGCGGTGTAATAGTCGTTACGCGACCGTACGCGTTTAGAGGCCCAGTAGGTAATACCGAGCGTAAAGACGACGAAGATCAGGAACATAACAATCGCCTGCCAGTTGGTTGGCTGGCGTTGGACTGCACCGCTAATAGCATCCGCCGCATTTGCGGCGAAGGGCAGCGTGGCGGCAAGCGCCGTCAGGACTCTCTTCATGATGCTTTAACCTCGTGCAGAACCGCATTGTTAAGACGATCGAATTCACCGTTTGCCCGCCAGATATAGATCCCGGTCAGAATGAAGGAGATAAGGATCACGCCCACCCCAATCGGAATACCCCGGGTAACGCTGGTTCCCGCATGCAGCGGCGTTCCCAGCCAGCCAGGCGCAAAGGCAATCAGTAAAATAAAGCTGATATAAACCACCAGCATGATGATGGACAGAACAGCGGCAAACCGTTGCCTTTTTTCAACTAATTCCCTGAAACGCGCACTGTCTTCTATCCGCTGATAAATATTGTCATTCATCACAGAGCTCTCCAGAGGTCCCCCTGCGTCTTTCGCGTTACAGACTCGTTGGCCGCACTCACCCACCCCAGTCACATAGTGAACTCTGTTCTTGGGGATGTGCTCGTTTGTCGCCTTCCTGTAACGCGAAATCCTTTGGGGGAGGTTTTTATATTTCCCTCCCGGTGAAGAGAGGGTAGGGTCAGATTTGTAGGCCGGATAAGACGCTTTGGCGTCGCCATCCGGCATTTTCAGGACTTTGTTAGGATGGCATCGCGATAGCCTGCTTCTCTTCGAGCAGTTTCTCTACCACACCTGGATCGGCGAGGGTCGAGGTATCGCCCAGATTGCTGGTATCGCCCGCCGCAATTTTGCGCAGAATACGGCGCATGATTTTGCCGGAGCGGGTTTTCGGTAGTGAGTCAGTCCAGTGCAGCACATCTGGCGTTGCCAGCGGGCCAATTTCTTTACGCACCCAGTTGCGAACTTCAGCGTACAACTCAGGTGACGGCTCTTCGCCGTGGTTGAGTGTGACGTAAGCGTAGATCGCCTGGCCTTTGATGTTATGTGGAATACCGACTACCGCGGCTTCGGCGATTTTCGGATGCGACACCAGCGCCGACTCGATTTCCGCCGTACCCAGACGGTGACCGGAGACGTTCAGCACGTCATCAACGCGTCCGGTGATCCAGTAATACCCATCTTCGTCACGACGCGCGCCGTCGCCGCTGAAGTACATATTCTTGAAGGTGGAGAAGTAGGTCTGCTCGAAGCGCTCGTGATCGCCAAACAGGGTTCTCGCCTGACCCGGCCAGGAGTCGGTAATAACCAGATTGCCTTCGGTAGCACCTTCCAGCGGATTACCCTCGTTATCAACGATGGCGGGTTGCACACCAAAGAACGGGCGCGTCGCGGATCCGGCTTTCAGCTCGGTTGCACCCGGCAGTGGGGTGATCATGAAGCCACCGGTTTCGGTCTGCCACCAGGTATCGACGACCGGGCATTTTTCGTTACCAATCTTCTTCCAGTACCACTCCCACGCTTCCGGGTTGATAGGTTCGCCCACCGATCCCAGAATACGCAGCGATGAACGGTCAGTACCTTCAATCGCTTTATCACCTTCTGCCATCAGGGCGCGAATTGCGGTTGGTGCGGTATAGAGAATATTCACCTGGTGCTTGTCCACAACCTGCGACATACGTGCAGGCGTTGGCCAGTTGGGGACGCCTTCAAACATCAGTGTCGTTGCACCGCAGGCCAGCGGGCCGTACAGCAGATAGCTGTGTCCGGTAACCCAGCCCACATCAGCGGTACACCAGTAGATATCCCCCTGATGATAATCAAAGACATACTTAAAGGTCGTCGCCGCGTAAACCAGATAACCGCCAGTGGTGTGTAGCACGCCTTTCGGTTTACCGGTGGAGCCGGAGGTATACAGGATAAACAGCGGATCTTCCGCGTTCACTTCTGCCGGCTGATGCTCAGGACTCGCTTTTTCAATAAGATCGGACCACCACAGGTCACGACCTTCCTGCCAGTCTGTCTTCCCACCGGTACGTTTGAGGACCACTACATGTTCAACGGTTTTCACGTTCGGGTTTTTCAGCGCATCATCCACATTCTTTTTCAGTGGGATGCCGCGTCCGGCGCGCACACCTTCATCAGCGGTGATTACCAGGCGTGAATTTGAGTCAATGATACGTCCGGCAACGGCTTCCGGTGAGAAACCGCCGAAGATAACCGAATGCACAGCGCCAATGCGGGCGCAGGCCAGCATGGCAACCGCAGCTTCCGGAACCATTGGCATATAAATAGCCACGACGTCGCCTTTTTTAATCCCCAAATCCAGAAGGGTATTGGCAAAACGGCAGACATCGCGATGCAGTTCGCGATAAGTAATATGTTTGCTTTGGGTGGCATCATCGCCTTCCCAAATAATGGCGGTGCGATCGCCATTTTCCAGCAGATGACGGTCAAGGCAGTTCGCCGCCAGATTCAGCGTGCCGTCTTCGTACCATCTTATGGATACGTTGCCAGGTGCAAAAGAGGTGTTCTTAACCTTGCTGTACGGTTTGATCCAATCAAGAATTTTTCCCTGCTCGCCCCAAAATGTGTCGGGATCGGTAATGGACTGCTGGTATTTCGCTTCGTACTGCTCCGGGTTTATCAGGCAACGGTCCGCAATATTTGCGGGAATAGCGTGTTTGTGTATTTGGCTCATGGCTTTTGTTCTCCTTGTAGGATGTTAATAATATGTCGCACAAACGTTAAATGTAGGGGCTTTGGCGTTTTTGTTTAGTATTTGCGCGGCAGATCACGCAATAAAGGAATTGTGCAAATTAGCGGCAAACTGATTTTTGAAGGGAACTAGCAAAAATTGATTAAATCTCGTAATAACATGCAGTTATCAATAAATTGTTGAAAAGGTGATCCGTATCGAAAATAGACAAAAGAGTGAGGCTCGGAAGGGGGTGAATAACTCTAAAGTGGTATTTTACATACACTTACAATTGATTAAAAACAACATTTCTTGTGGGGTTTCTTGTTACAAATAGGGTGGAGCAATGTCATGACAGTATTCGTGTGGTTGCTGTTATGGAAAACAATAAAAGAACCGCCATTGAAAGTAATGGCGTCATCTGGATGAGACCCCTATGGCAAGGACAAAATCACGCGTACGCCGTTTCTTCAGCCTGATATTACCGTTTTTATTTATATCTGTTGTTAACGCTGAACAAACCCCTGTACCCGCAAAGACCGTCACCGTTGAAGCGAAGAATGAAACCTTCGCCCCTCAGCATCCCGATCAATATCTCTCCTGGAAAGCCACGTCGGAGCAGTCAGCTCGTGAAGATGCGCTGGCAGAAGATCCTCGACTGGTGATCCTGTGGGCGGGATATCCTTTCTCCCGCGATTACAACAAACCGCGTGGGCACGCGTACGCGGTTACCGATGTGCGTGAAACCTGACGTACCGGCGCGCCAAAAACGGCAGAAGATGGTCCGCTGCCGATGGCCTGCTGGAGCTGTAAAAGCCCGGATGTGGCACGTCTGATCCAGAAAGACGGGGAAGACGGTTACTTTCACGGCAAATGGGCGCGTGGCGGCCCTGAAATTGTTAACAACTTAGGCTGCGGCGATTGCCATAACACCGCATCGCCAGATTTCGCCAAAGGGAAGCCTGAATTGACGCTGTCTCGCCCTTACGCGGAACGCGCTATGGAAACGATTGGCAAACCGTTTGATAAAGCCGGTCGCTTTGACCAGCAGTCAATGGTTTGCGGTCAGTGCCACGTGGAGTACTACTTTGACGGTAAAAACAAAGCCGTTAAGTTCCCGTGGGATGAGGGCATGAAAGTTGAGAACATGGAGAAATACTACGACGCCATCGCGTTCTCCGACTGGACCAACTCTCTGTCTAAAACGCCAATGCTGAAAGCGCAGCACCCGGAATATGAAACCTGGAGCGTGGGCATTCATGGCAAGAACAATGTGACCTGTATTGACTGTCACATGCCGAAAGTACAGAACGCCGAAGGCAAGATCTATACCGACCATAAGATTGGTAACCCGTTCGATAACTTCCCTCAGACCTGCGCTAACTGCCACACCCAGGATAAAGCCTCACTGCAAAAAGTGGTTGCTGAGCGTAAACAAGCGATTCATGACCTGAAAATCAAAGTTGAGGATCAACTGGTTCATGCGCACTTTGAAGCAAAAGCTGCATGGGATGCGGGCGCGACGGAAGCTGAAATGAAGCCGATTCTGGAAGATATTCGCCATGCACAATGGCGCTGGGATCTGTCGATTGCTTCACACGGTATTCACATGCACGCGCCGGAAGAAGGTCTGCGTATGTTGGGTAGCGCGATGGATAAAGCCGCTGATGCACGCACCAAACTGGTACGTCTGCTGGCGACCAAAGGCATCACTCATGAAATCCCTCTGCCGGATATCTCCACCAAGGAGAAAGCCCAGCAGGCGATTGGTCTGAATATGCAGCAAATCAATGCTGAGAAGCAGGACTTCATCAAAACGGTGATTCCGCAATGGGAAGACCAGGCACGTAAAAACGGTCTGTTAAGCCAATAACCCCATTCCGCCTCGCAAGGGGCGGATAACTCAACGGAGTGAATATGAGCGTATTACGTTCGTTATTAACTGCTGGGGTGCTGGCGTCAGGCCTGTTCTGGAGCCTGTGCGGGATAACCGCCACGCCAACGCCACAGGAATCGGAGCAACGCTGGACGGTAACCCAACAGCGTAACCCGGATGCCGCCTGTCTGGATTGTCATAAGCCAGACACTGAAGGCATGCATGGTAAACATGCACAAGTCATCAACCCGAATAATAAACTGCCGGTTACCTGTACCAACTGTCACGGCCAGCCATCCCCGAATCACCGTGAAGGAGTGAAGGATGTGATGCGCTTTAATGAGCCGATGTACAACGTGGAGCAGCAGAACAGCGTCTGTATGTCCTGCCACCTACCTGAGCAGTTGCAAAAAGCGTTCTGGCCGCATGATGTCCACGTGACTAAAGTGGCCTGTGCCAGCTGTCACTCATTGCATCCGAAGCAAGACACGATGCAGACGCTAAGCGATAAAGGACGGATTAAGATTTGCGTCGATTGCCACAGCGATCAGCGTAACAATCCAAACTTTAACCCGGCGTCTATTCCCTTGCTTAAGGAGCATCCATGAGTTGCTCTCGTCGCCAGTTTATCACCGGCGTCAGCGCGCTGGTGGCTGTGAGCGGGACGGCGGGACGCGTTGTGGCGAAGACGTTGAATATCAACGGCGTCCGTTACGGCATGATACATGATGAGTCATTATGCATCGGCTGCACTGCCTGTATGGATGCCTGTCGGGAAGTCAACAACGTGCCAGAAGGCGTCTCGCGTCTGACGATTATTCGTAGTGAGCCGCTGGGGACGTTTCCCGATGTGAAGTACCGCTTCTTCCGTCACTCTTGCCAGCACTGCGATCATGCTCCCTGTGTTGACGTCTGCCCGACGGGGGCGTCGTATCGCGATGCCACCACCGGGATTGTGGATGTAAACCCGGATCTTTGCGTCGGCTGCCAGTATTGCATTGCCGCTTGTCCTTACCGTGTGCGATTTATCCACCCGGTCAATAAGACGGCGGATAAATGCGATTTCTGTCGGAAAACCAACCTGAAAGCGGGCAAACTGCCTGCCTGCGTTGAGTCGTGTCCGACGAAAGCGTTGACGTTCGGTAATCTGGACGATCCCAACAGCGACATCTCTCGTTTGTTGCACCAGAAAAACACCTACCGTTACAAGCTGGCGCTGGGCACAAAACCGAAGGTCTACCGCGTTCCCTTTAAATATGGGGAGGTGAGCCAATGACACCCGCTTCTGCTTTTCATTTTGAATCACTGGTGTGGGATTGGCCCATTGCCATCTATCTGTTTCTGATTGGCATATCCGCTGGACTGGTGACGTTGTCGGTATTGCTGCGACGGCTGCACCCGGAAGCGGGCGGTGCCGACAGTACGCTGCTGCGCACCACGCTGGTACTCGGGCCGGGAGCGATTATTCTTGGTCTGTTGATTCTGGTATTCCACCTGACGCGACCGTGGACCTTCTGGAAACTGATGTTCCACTACAGCTTCACTTCGGTGATGTCGATGGGGGTCATGCTGTTTCAGTTGTACATGGTGGTGCTGGTGTTGTGGCTGGCAAAAATCTTCGAAAAAGATGTTATTGCCCTGCAACAGCGCTTCATCCCGCGTCTGAGTATCGTGCAGAAACTGCTGGCGCTGATAACGCCGTTCCATCGTCTGCTGGAAACAGTAATGCTGGTGCTGGCGGTACTGCTCGGGGCATATACCGGGTTCCTGCTGTCGGCGCTGAAATCCTATCCATTCCTGAATAACCCGATCCTGCCGGTCCTGTTCCTGTTCTCCGGGATCTCCTCCGGGGCGGCGGTTGCGTTAATTGCCATGGCATTACGCCATCGCAGCAACCCGCACAGTACTGAGGCGCACTTTGTTCACCGTATGGAAACCCCGGTTGTCTGGCTGGAGATCTTCCTGCTGGCAGCGTTCTTTGTGGGGCTGGCATTAGGCGATGACGGCAAAATGCGTGCACTGGCAGCAGCGCTGGGTGGTGGTTTCTGGACCTGGTGGTTCTGGCTTGGCGTTGCCGGGCTTGGGCTGATACTACCGATGCTGCTGAAACCCTGGGCTAATCGTAGCTCGACGTTTCACGGCGTTCTGGCGGTGTGTGGCGCCAGTCTGACAGGAGTGCTGTTACTGCGCTTTTTTATTCTGTACGCAGGCCAGCTTACAGTTGCATAAGGTAGGGTGATTTCTGGAAATATTCCTTCCTGAAGCCGGTTTTCTGGCACTCCTGTTAAGTCTCGGGGTCAACGTGTTGACCCCGCTTGCCGCGCTGGTGGGTGTTCGCCTGCGCTGGCAGGGCGTGATGCGTCTGGCAAGCGTTGGCGTATGGACGCAATTTACACTGCTGCTGCTGGCTTTTGCCATTCTGGCTTTCTGTTTTCTGACCAGCGATTTCTCCGTTGTTTACGTTGCCCAGCATAGTTACAGCCTGCTGCCGTGGGGGTTAAAACTTGCGGCGGTATGGGGCGGTCATGAAGGATCGCTCCTGTTGTGGGTACTGTTTCTTTCCGGCTGGAGTGCGCTGTTCGCCTGGCGCTATCGGCGGGAACCGGACACGCTGTTTCCGCTGACTCTCAGCGTTCTGTCAATCATGACAGCTCTGCTCCTGCTGTTTGTGGTGGTGTGGTCTGATCCGTTTGTGCGTATCTTCCCGCCAGCGATTGAAGGGCGCGACCTTAATCCGATGCTGCAACACCCTGGACTTATCTTCCACCCGCCGCTGCTCTATCTTGGCTACGGTGGCCTGATGGTGGCGGCTGGCGTAGCGCTGGCTTCGCTGCTACGCGGGAGCTTTAGCGCGGCGACCGCCTGGGTATGCTGGCGCTGGGCGCTGCCTGGCTGGTGCGCTCTGACGTTGGGTATCATCCTCGGTTCCTGGTGGGCGTATTGCGAGCTGGGTTGGGGCGGTTGGTGGTTCTGGGACCCGGTTGAAAACGCTTCTTTATTACCCTGGCTTTCTGCCAGCGCGTTGCTGCATAGCCTGTATGTCACTTGCCAGCGGGGAATCTTCCGCCACTGGTCGCTGCTGCTGGCGATTGTGACGCTGATATTATCGCTGCTGGGTACGCTGATTGTACGTTCCGGTATTTTGGTTTCTGTCCACGCCTTCGCGCTGGATAACGTCCGCGCCGCGCCGCTGTTCGCGCTGTTTACCGTGCTAAGCCTGGCATCACTTGGTCTGTATGCCTGGCGGGCGCGGGATGTCCACCAGGCTGCGCGTTTTGGCGGCTGGTCGCGCGAGATGTCGATTCTGGCGGCGTTGCTGCTCTTTTGCGCAGTGCTGCTAATCGTGCTGATCGGTACGCTCTATCCGATGATTTATGGCCTGTTTGGTTGGGGACGACTCTCCGTTGGCGCACCTTATTTTAATCGTGCCACGCTGCCGTTCGGCCTGCTCATGCTGGTGGTGCTTGGTCTGTCGGCGGGCGGGTTCTGGAAACGCTCTGCACGCATTTCCTTGCGCCGACGGGTCTGGCCATTTGCCATTGGTTTGTTGGTGGCTGCGCTGTGCTGGTCGCTGGGTACGCTGGACGCAATGGCTGGTGGGCTGGTCGCTGCGGTAATGGTGCGACTCTGGTTTCAGCCTCTGGAGGCACTACGCCGCCAGCTTCCGGCATTGCTGGCGCACACCGGTGTGCTGGTATTTGCTGCGGGGATCATCTTCTCCAGCGGCAGTCGGCACGAGATAAGCCTTAATTTAAGCCCCGGGGAACAGGTTGAACTGGCAGGTTATACGTTTCGTTTTGATCGCCTCGATCTTGCCGCACACGGGAACTACACCACCGAAAAAGCGCGAATCGTTATCTCAGAAGATGGGCAGCACATCGGCAGCGTTGTGCCAGAGCGACGTTTTTATGCGGCACGGCGTCAACAGATGATGGAGCCGGGTATTCGCTGGGATCTGCTTCATGACTGGTATGCGGTGATGGGCGAAAAAACCGGGGAAGAGAGATATGCGATGCGCTTTTACATTCAGACCGGCGTGCGTTGGGTATGGGGCGGCGGGTTGTTGATGGTACTCGGTGCGCTGCTCAGCGGATGGCGAGGGAGGAAGCGTCCTGGATTGTTGCCTGATGATGCTGCGCTTATCGCTCCTGTCTGTGATGAATCAGAAAAGCTGAATAAGGCTTCGACGCCATCATCCGGCAAAACGATGTTACTGCTGGCAGTGCTGATTTTTCTGCCCTTTAGCGGCCATGCTCAGATTGTGGATACCTGGCGCTTTGGAAACCCGCAACAGCAGGAAAAAGCGCTATTTATTGCCAGCCAACTACGCTGCCCCCAGTGCCAGAACCAAAACTTACTGGAATCCAATGCGCCAGTGGCGGTCAGTATGCGTCATCAGGTTTACAGCATGGTGGAAGAGGGGAAAAGCGAGGAGGAAATCACCACCTGGATGACTGAGCGCTACGGCGATTTTGTGCGCTATAACCCCCCGTTGACTGGACAAACGCTGCTGCTGTGGGCATTGCCGTGCGTCCTGTTGTTGCTGGGAGGGATTATCCTGTGGCGGGTGAGAGTCAGCCAACGCAACCGCGGAGAACGTAAATGAGTCTGCATCAGGTCAGTGTAATATTACTGCGTCACAGCCAGCAGCAGGCTCAGCGGCTACTGGCACAACCCGAGGCGGAGCAGTTACAACAGGAGCTGAACCATGATCTGGCAGAACCATCGCGGCTTGTTACCTCATCACGTCGGCTTCCGCTGAAGTGGCTGAGTGTCTCGGTCATGCTGGTGGCAGCAGCCTGCGTGGGGGCTTATTTTCTGATGCCAAAATGGCAGGCGATCCGCGTGGAACAGGCGCGTCTGGCGGACCCTTTACACGCCTTTTCTGCTGAAAATGTGCAGGAAAAACAGCTACTATCCCTGCAGGAGAAAATCCGCGCTAACCCGCAGGACAGCGCGCAGTGGGCGCTGCTTGGTGAGTATTATCTCTGGCAAAATGCGTATCATAATGCGCTGCTGGCCTATGAACAGGCGCTGCGTTTACGCGGCGAAAACGCTGAAATCTACTCGGCTCTGGCGACGGTGTTGTACTATCAGGCCGGGCAGCACATGACACCAAAAACCCGTGAAATGATAGATAAAGCCCTGGCGCTGGACGCCAGTGAAGTCACCGCGTTGATGCTTCTGGCTTCCGATGCATTTATGCAGGCTGATTACGATCAGGCTATTTCGCAGTGGCAAAAAGTACTGGATTTAAACTCACCAAGGGTGAATCGTGTGCAGTTGATTGACTCTATCAATATGGCGAAGTTGTTGCAGAATCGGCAGAAATAAAATTGTTTTTTTGTGATTTGCATCGTTTTTGCTGTTTAAAAAACAGGCGAACGAACAAATGAGCAAAAAAAACTCACGCCATGACTTCTTCATTTTTGAACATATTAAAATTCTTTTATAACAAAAAGTTATTCATCGTTATCCCGATAAAATTGCATTTTTATGCATAAATTCAGCTGAAGGCTCTGTTCCTGGAGGGTTGCGCGAGATAGCACGCAAATGATAATGATAATAAGCGTTAAAAAACTCCATAAACGAACGCAACACAATTCATACCCTTTCAGTATGTACTATTACCACACACTGCATGTGGAATAGCGCTCCACCGAGGAAGTCCGTTGTTATGAAAAATTTGAAAGTCAGCCTGGCCTGGCAGATTTTGATCGCCATGGTGCTGGGCATTTTGCTAGGGAGTTACCTGCATTACCATAGTGACAGCCGAGAATGGCTGGTGTTAAACCTGCTGTCCCCGGCAGGCGATATCTTTATCCACCTGATCAAAATGATCGTAGTTCCGATTGTTATCTCAACGCTGATTGTAGGTATCGCCGGGGTCGGTGATGCAAAACAACTGGGTCGTATTGGCGCAAAAACCATTATCTATTTCGAAGTGATCACCACCGTTGCGATCATCCTCGGTATCACGCTGGCGAACGTATTCCAGCCCGGTACCGGCGTTGATATGTCGCAACTGGCGACCGTGGATATTTCGAAATATCAAAGCACAACCGCAGAAGTGCAGAGCCACGCGCATGGCCTGATGGGCACTATTTTGTCACTGGTGCCGACCAACATTGTTGCATCAATGGCAAAAGGCGAAATGCTGCCGATTATCTTCTTCTCGGTGCTGTTTGGCTTAGGGTTGTCTTCTCTGCCAGCGACCCACCGCGAACCGCTGGTTACCGTGTTTCGCTCCATCTCTGAAACCATGTTTAAAGTGACGCACATGGTGATGCGTTATGCGCCGGTCGGTGTTTTTGCGTTGATTGCCGTTACCGTTGCAAACTTCGGTTTTGCATCCCTGTGGCCGCTGGCGAAGCTGGTACTGCTGGTGCATTTCGCCATCCTGTTCTTCGCGTTGGTCGTACTGGGTATCGTGGCACGCGTGTGTGGGCTGAGCATCTGGATCCTGATTCGTATTCTGAAAGACGAGTTGATTCTGGCCTATTCCACCGCCAGTTCCGAGAGCGTGCTGCCGCGTATTATTGAGAAGATGGAAGCCTATGGCGCTCCGGCGTCGATCACCAGCTTCGTGGTGCCGACCGGTTATTCATTCAACCTTGATGGTTCGACGCTGTACCAGAGTATCGCCGCTATCTTTATCGCTCAGTTGTACGGTATTGATCTGTCATTGTGGCAGGAAATCGTGCTGGTGCTGACGTTGATGGTGACGTCGAAAGGGATCGCAGGCGTGCCGGGCGTATCTTTTGTCGTGCTGCTGGCTACGCTTGGCAGCGTGGGGATTCCACTTGAAGGCCTGGCGTTCATTGCCGGTGTCGACCGTATCCTTGATATGGCGCGTACCGCACTGAATGTGGTGGGTAACGCGCTGGCAGTACTGGTTATTGCGAAATGGGAACACAAATTTGACCGCAAAAAAGCGCTGGCCTATGAGCGTGAGGTGCTGGGGAAATTTGAGAAGACCGCCTTGTAGGGCCGGATAAGGCAACGCCGCCATCCGGCAACCTGCTCTGGGTTGCCTGATGGCGCTACGTTTATCAGGCCTACAACGACTACGTTCATCCGGCAACTCAAAACTAGCCGTTCGTTAACTTATCAAACTCCTCGCAGCCGGTATCAAATCCTTCCGTACAGCTCAGATTCAGCCAGTGCAGAGCCTTCTGTTTATTCTTCTCGATAAAGCCCTGCTCGCCGTTTAAGAACATCATCCCCGCCCAGTACTCGGAATAACCGGTACGCGAAATGGCAGAACTGCGTTTGAAATACCATGTCGCTTTCTCATCATCTGCGGGTATGCCCACACCGTTGGCATAAATCAGCCCTAGCAGCATTTGTGCATCAACAGCTGAATCGCTTTCCAGATTCTCGGATGCATTTTGTAGCAACGTAATGGCTTTGGGATAATCTGGTCGCCCCGCCTGAGTGTTCACCAGAATTCGCGCCAGCGTGATTTCCCCGGCCTTACTGCCAGCCTGAGTGGCTTTTTCGGCCAGCGTTTTGGCTTCCGGGTAATCCAGACTGACCGGATTGGTTATCTTAATTTGCGCCAGTAAGGCCCAGGCATCTGCATCACCGTTGTCGGCGGCTTTTTGCGCCCAGTATTCGGCTTTGCTCAAATCGCCGGAACTAAACCAGGTATCAGCGAGGAAGTATTGCGCACGTCGGTCTCCGGATTCGGCAGCCTGCAGAAACTGGCTACCAGGCTCTTCGGCATGGACAAAGCATGTGATTAACACCATTAAGGCGAAAAGTCGTTTCATCTTATTTTTAGATTTAGTGTAGGGAATGAACAGTATAGAGAGAATATTTGCATAAAAAAACGGCCTCCGAATGGAGGCCGTAGAGACAAGCTTAACCCATTGCGCTTTCGCGCAGGCTGGCTTTCAGCTTGGTGTACTCATCAATAACGTATTGTTCGGCAGCACGCTGATCGGCAATGCGTTCAACGTTGACGGCACAGTACTTATACTCCGGCGTTTTGGTAATCGGGCTTAAGTTCTCGGTTACCAGTTCATTACATGCCCCAATCCACCACTGGTAGGTCATGTAAATCGCACCTTTGTTCGGACGGTCACTCACTGCCGCGCGGGTGATAACTCTACCCTTGCGAGAGTTAACCCACACCAGATCTTCATCCTGAATACCCAGACGTTCAGCGTCGGCGGTGTTGATCTGGGCATAGCCCGGTTCATCCGCCAGTGCAGCCAGCGCTGCACAGTTGCCGGTCATGGAGCGGCAAGAGTAGTGGCCAACTTCACGCACCGTAGACAGTACCATTGGGTACTCTTCGGTGAGTTTATCGATTGGCGCTACCCAGTCGCAGGTGAAGAACTGCGCCAGGCCGTTCGGGGTGTCGAACTTCTCTTTGAAGAGGTAAGACGTACCCTGGTCGGCATCTGAGGTGTCGCGACACGGCCACTGGATATAACCCAGCTCGCCCATTTTCTCGTAAGTGGCACCGTAGAAATCAGGGCACAGATGACGCAACTCATCCCAGATTTCCTGGGTGTTGTTGTAGTGCATCGGATAGCCCATACGGGTAGCGATTTCACTGATAATCTGCCAGTCCGTTTTCAGGTCCCACTTCGGCTCAACGGCTTTAAAGAAGCGCTGGAAGCCACGGTCAGCTGCGGAGAAAACGCCTTCATGCTCACCCCATGACGTAGACGGTAAAATAACGTCTGCGGCAGCGGCTGTTTTGGTCATGAAGATATCCTGCACAATGACCAGTTCCAGATCCTCAAAGCCTTTGCGCACCGCGGAGAGTTCAGCATCGGTCTGTAATGGATCTTCACCCATAATGTACGCCGCGCGAACTTCGCCATGTGCCGCACGGTGCGGCAGTTCGCTGATGCGATAGCCGGTATGTGCAGGCAGGCTTTCAACGCCCCAGGCTTTGGCGAATTTCTCGCGGTTAGCCGGATCTTTCACATACTGATAGCCCGGATAGGTATCCGGCAGTGCACCCATGTCGCATGCGCCCTGAACGTTGTTCTGGCCACGGACCGGGTTAACACCCACGCTTGGCTTACCGAGGTTACCGGTCAGCATGGCGAGGCTGGTCAGTGAACGCACGGTTTCCACACCCTGATAGAACTGGGTAACACCCATGCCCCAGAGGATGGCCGCGCTTTTTGCCGATGCGTACATACGCGCAGCCTGACGAATTTCCTGAGCGCTAACGCCAGTAATATCTTCGACGGACTCCGGCGTGTAGCCTTCGACAATCTTGCTGTACTCTTCGAAGCCTTCCGTACGCGAGGCCACGAACGCCTGGTCATACAGTTTTTCTTCGATAATGACATGTCCCATGGCGTTGAGCAGCGCGATATTCGAGCCGTTTTTCAACGCGATGTGCATGTCGGCAATGCGCGCAGTTTCAATTTTGCGCGGATCGCAGACGATAATTTTCGCCCCGTTACGTTTAGCGTTAATCACGTGATTCGCCACGATAGGGTGGGAATCCGCCGGGTTGTACCCGAAGATGAACACTAAATCTGTGTTATCAATTTCATTGATAGCATTACTCATTGCGCCGTTACCGACCGATTGGTGCAGACCTGCAACCGAAGGGCCGTGTCAGACGCGAGCGCAGCAGTCAACGTTATTGGTACCAATAACGGCGCGCGCGAATTTTTGCATTACATAGTTGGTTTCGTTACCTGTGCCGCGAGATGAACCGGTCGTCTGAATGGCGTCCGGGCCATACTTCGCTTTGATGGCGCTCAGGCGATCGGCGACGTAATTAAGCGCTTCATCCCAGGATACAGATTCCAGCTTGCCGCCACGCTGGCGACGGATCATTGGGGTTTTCAGACGAGGGGTCAGGATCTGGGTATCGTTAATAAAATCCCAGCCATAGTAGCCCTTCAGACACAGGGTACCCTGGTTGGTTTTCCCCTGCGCCGCCTCAGCCCGGACGATTTTGCCGTTATCGACCACCAGGTTGATTTTGCAACCTGATGCGCAATATGGGCAAACCGTGACGACTTTTTTCATCGGTCTCGCTCCAGTTAATCAAATCGCGCATACGCGCTTGTCGCTTTAGTTATGCATCTTTTATGCCATGTTTTTATTAGGGGCATTTACTGATATTACGGGTGAATTTTGAACAAAACCCTGACGAAAAACAGGCTGTCGTCATATTTGACGTGACGAATTCCAAATGTGTGACGGCCTGGCAGTGTGACCAAGGTTATGTTTCCCGCACGTCCTTGTGCCTTATCGCTGTCACTCTGTGCAGAATCATTCACACTCATTTGAGTTGGCATAAAATGGGGAAGAATAATGAAGCCAGCCATACTGGTTGTGGATGATGACGTGGCGATCTGCGCATTGTTACAGGATGTGCTGAGTGAGCATGTCTTTGCTGTGACGGCCTGTCATACCGGGCAGGAGGCGTTGCGCTGTATTGATACCCAGCCGGATATTGCTCTGGTATTGCTGGATATGATGCTGCCCGATACCAACGGGTTGATGGTGCTGCAACAGGTGCAAAAGATGAGGCCAGGGTTGCCGGTCGTGATGTTGACCGGGCTGGGCAGTGAGTCGGATGTGGTTGTGGGACTGGAAATGGGCGCTGATGACTACATTGGCAAACCGTTCAACGCCCGCGTGCTGGTGGCGCGGGTGAAGGCGGTGCTCAGGCGTGTCGGAGTGCTCAGTGCAGAAAGCACTGGCCCGCAAACGACGGGGCTCTCCTTTAATGGCTGGCATCTTGATACCGCAGGCTGCCAGTTGCATAACCCCCAACAGTTGAAAGTGGATCTGACGCAAGGCGAGTACAGTCTGCTACTGGCGCTGGCGCAAAACGCCCGTCGGGTACTGAGCCGTGAACAGTTACTGGAGCTAACGCGTAGCGACAACGTCGAAGTCTTTGACCGTACTATCGATGTATTAATTATGCGTTTGCGGCGAAAAATAGAGAACAATCCGCATCAGCCGACGTTGATCAAAACTCTGCGCGGCCTGGGTTATGTGTTCGCCGCTGACGTGCAGCATCACGATAAAGCAGCGTAATTTTATCACCCAGGCCTACACGTTTCCCGTAGGCCTGATAAGCGTCGCGCCATCAGGCCTCAGCCATTCCGGCTTTTAACTCTTCCAGCGTTTTTGCACCGTCAATCGCGTTGGCGCACAGCAAGCTTGCCCGTGCGCAGGCGTGCGCCAGTCTGACGCTATCCGTCAGCGACCAGCGTTCGTGGCAGCCGTACAGAAAACCCGCGCAAAACGCATCCCCCGCGCCGACGCTGCCCACGATCTCCTCCTGTGCCAGATACTGTGACGGTATCCAGACGCCATCCTGATCCGGCGTTTCTCCCCAGGCGCCTTCCGGGCAGTGGATCACCACTCGCTGGCGCACGCCTGCGTCCAGGAGTTCACGCGCGGCGCTGGCGATATGGGGGATATGTAACTCACCGTTGGGCTGGCGGATCTCCAGACCGCTGAATTCTCCGGCCTCCAGCTCGTTGATGACCAGATAATCCAGATGACGCAGCGCGGGCATTACCAGTGGTTGATAGCGTGGATCACCCTTGCGAGACACCAGATCCAGCGATGTTTCAAATCCATTCTCACGCATTTGTGCCAACAATCGTGCGCTGCGCGTACCGAACTCTTCGTCTGGCATGTCCAGACTGTCGAGCAGCAGCAGATAACCCAGATGGAAAATTTTCATCGACGTATCAAGTGCGCCAAATGCGGGCAAATCCAGTAGCCTGTTCGCGCCGGGAGAGTGGAAAAAAGTACGCTGGCCGCCTGGGTCGGTCATCACCTGAGACATCGAGGTAGGGGCTGAGGTGGTGCGCTGTACGTGCTGGCGATTAACGTGATACTGCTCGAGCATCGCCATGATGTAGTCCCCGTCGCTGTCCTGGCCGATCAATCCCACCGCCTGCAGCGGCAAACCCGTGTGCATTTTCGCCAGCGTGAGCAGCACGTTTAACGGCGCACCGCCCGTTGCGCGTTCGCTACGGGTTATTTCAGCCAGCCAGCCGCGCTCCGGCCATTGCACGATCTGATGTACATGATCGACCAGCATGTTGCCCGCGGCGATAATGCCCCTGCGTTCCATCAGACCTGCCCCGCGCTGCCAAAGATGCGCATCTGTTCGGAAACGGTATCGGTGATGGCCTCTTCAATACCTAATAACAGCTCGGCAAATTCATCGTACAGCGACTGACGATTGGCCATGCGCGACTCTACTGCAGCCAGTGCCGCCTGTGACATGCCGGTATAAAAGTTGATTTTATGAATCCCCAGTTCGATCGCACGGCGGAAGTCATCATCACTGATGCCTGAACCCCCATGTAGTACCAACGGGATCGCTGCCTGCTGGCGAATGGCGTCCAGACGCGGGAAGTCGAGTTTTGGCTCGCCTTTATACTTGCCGTGCGCATTGCCAATAGCAACTGCCAGCGCGTCAATACCGGTTCTGTCGACGAAATCGCGTGCCAGCATGGGATCGGTAAATAATGATTCGTCGGCATGACCGTACAGCGCACCGCCTTCATCACCGCCCACCGCACCCAGTTCCGCTTCCACCGAAACGCCGACGGCGTGACACATCTTCACCACTTCGCGGGTCTGACGGATGTTTTCTTCGTAATCCAGCGTTGAACCATCGAACATTACTGAACTGAATCCTAATCGCAGTGCCCGGACGACTGACTCAAAGTGCAGACCGTGGTCAAGGTTAAGCACCACCGGGATATCATGCCGTGCGGCTTCAAATTTCACCGCTTCGACCAGCGAATCCAGCGAGACATATTTAAAGTGGACTTCGGCAATGTTGATAATAAACGGTGAACGTTCCTGTTTGGCTGCGGCAAACAGCGCGCGCAGAAAGTGTGAATCGAGGACGTTAAAAGCCCCTAAGGCATAGCGGTGCTCGCGAGCATGGGCGAGGCCATCGGCAAGAGAAATCAACGGCATAATACGCTCCTTGGTTAACGGAACAGGCGATACTCGTTACACAGCACCAACTGCGCCGGTTCATCTTCTTCAATGTCGTTATAACGGGCGATCGGCAGCAGAAAGTGATTGTCATGGTCGTCGTCATTAACAGAAGACACTTCGCCAACCAGTACGTCGCCGAAACCTTCCTCAGCCCAAAAGCTGTGATACAGACCGGGTGTCAGGCAGATGCTTTCCCCTGGAGTCAGGCGTAACTGGCTGCCAGCGGAGTGGATTTGCCGACAACCGTCAATGACCACGCTGACGTTGCTCGCTTCTGTTTGCTCGCGAATATCGGCGTTCCACAGTTCAACAATCAAATTGCCGCCGCCGCGATTGATAATGTCTTCGCGCTTGCGCCAGTGAAAGTGCATTGGGGTGACCTGTGCATCACGGACATGCATGATTTTTTCGGCGTAGCATTTCTCATAAGGCATGCCTTTCGGCGAGCCATTACGTAGGGTGAACAGCGTTAATCCCAGTGCGGCGAAGTTGTTGCCACCGAATGCAGTGACATCCCAGCCGAGTTTGAGGTCAAAGACTTCGCTCCATGCGGAGGCATCGAGTTTGCGCCATTGGGTTGGCGGAAAGCTGGCAAAAGGCGGGAGATGCACATCGTGCAGGGAAAAAAACTGGCGTGTGTGGCCGAGAATTTCGTTTATTGCGGAGCGTTTCATGGGCAGCATTCTCCTTATAACGCCGGACAGGGCATTGATGCCGCCATCCGGCAGTGTCGTGGTGGGGGGTTATTTCACCGTCCAACCCTTATAGCTACCGACGTTGTTTTTATCGATCATCGTCACCGGGATCAGCACAGGCTCTTTCGGCGCGGGTTTCCCCTGTAATATGTCATAGCCGATTTCTACCGCCTTGGCAGCCATCACTTGCGGATCTTGTGCCGGGGTCGCCACAAACAGTGAATTCTCACGCTTCAGTGCTTCTTCTCCGTCCGGAGATCCGTCAACACCAACAATAAAGAATTCACTGCGTTGCGCCTGTTTTGCTGCCAGATCGGCGCCGATCGCCGTGGGATCGTTAATCGCGAATACGCCGTCGATCTTCGGATTGGCCGCCAGCAATGCAGTCATGATCTCCAGTCCACCTTCACGGCTGCCTTTGGCGTTCTGGTTATGTGAAAGCACCTTGATGTCCGGGTGGCGTTTGAATTCGGTCTGGCAGCCTTCCACGCGGTTCTGTACTGCGGAAACCGGAGGCCCGTTGATGATCACGACGTTGCCTTTGCCTTTCAGGCGATCGGTGATGTACTTACAGGCCATTTCACCTGCCTGGGTGTTATCGGAGGTGATGGTCGCATCTGCACCTTCAGCCGCCACGTCAACAGCGACCACGACGATCCCCGCATCTTTTGCCCGCTTGACCGCCGGTCCGATGCCTTTGGAATCGGCAGCGTTAAGAATAATCATGTCAACTTTGGCGGCAATAAAGTTGTCGATCTGAGACACCTGCTGCCCCAGATCGTAGCCGCTGGAAACCAGCGTTACTTTGACACCATCACCCGCCAGTTTGCGTGCTTCCAGCTCCGCACCTTTGGTTATCTGTACGAAGAACGGGTTGGCAAGATCGCCCACCGTTACGCCGATTGATTTCAGTTCTTTTGCCTGCACATAAGGCGTAGCAGCAAGCAGTGCGCCAGCACAGAGCGCAGTCACTAATGGCTTCAAACGCATACTCGTTTCCTCACGTAGGGTATTGTTGTTATAAGCCGGATAAGGCAATTGCGCCGCCATCCGGCAAGTTGGCTTATGCACTTTGATGGTGTCGGGTACGGTATTTGTCGATTAGCACCGCTATGATGATCACCGCCCCTTTGATCACCAGTTGCCAGAAATAGGAAACGCCCATCAGCGTCATTCCGTTATTGAGCGTCGCGATAATAAGCGCCCCAACCAGCGTGCCGGTGATGGTGCCAATTCCGCCGACAAAACTGGTGCCGCCGAGGATCACCGCCGCGATGGCGTCCAGCTCATAGCCCATGCCTAAGTTGCCGTTGGCGCTGTACAGTCGTGAGGCGCTCATCACCCCGCCAAGACCCGAAAGCAGACCGCTCATGCCGTAGACGAACAGCAGCACCAGCCACACTTTGATGCCGGTTAACCGTGCCGCCTGCATGTTGCCGCCGACTGCGTAGATATGAACGCCCAGTGTGGTGCGGCGCAGAATAAACCAACACACGACAATCACCGCCAGGGCAATGACCACCAGCCACGGAATCGGCCCGAGATAGTTGTTGCCGATCCACTCAAAGCTAATGTTGGAGTTAATTACTGTCGTCCCGTCTGCCAGCAGATAGGCCGCACCGCGTAGTGCCGTGTAGGTCCCAAGCGTAACGATAAACGGTGGCAATCCGGCAAAGGCGACCAGCGCGCCGTTAAACAACCCCAGAACCAGACCGAGCATCAGCGCAGCCGGAATCGACAGCATGGACAGTTCAGGAATAAGAGAAACGACCATCGCCGCGACTGCGGTAGTACCAAGAATGGAGCCCACGGAGAGATCGATCCCGCCGGTCAGAATGATGAAGGTCATTCCGGCAGCCAGTACGATGTTAATCGATGCCTGACGGGTAATATTGAGCAGGTTGCTCTCAGTAAAAAAGTTTGGGGCGATAAAACCAAATACCGCCACAATCAGGATCAAAATGGGTAAAATGCCGACCGTTTGCATCAGATCGCTCATCAGCATTTTTTTTGCGGAGGCCGATTTTGCCACCTGCTGGGGAGTGGTTGGATTAGTCATGGTGCACCGCCTGATGATGGGAGTCGTTCACGCCGGTCGCCAGCGTCATAATGTTTTCCTGAGTAATGCTTTGTCCGTTCAGCTCTCCGGCAATACTGCCTTCGCGCATCACATACACCCGATCGCTCATGCCGACGACTTCCGGCAGTTCGCTGGAGATCATCAGGATCGCCACGCCTTTGCGCGCCATATCGTTCATGATCCGGTAGATCTCGCTTTTTGCTCCGACGTCCACACCACGGGTCGGTTCATCAAGGATCAAAATGCGTGGGCCAATCGCTACCCAGCGTGAGATCAGTAATTTTTGCTGGTTACCGCCAGACAGACCGCCTGCGCGAACCTGAGCATGTGGGACGCGGATATTGAGCAACTGGATGGCGTCATCAGAAATGGTCTGTGCCTTTTTGCGGTTGAGCATGCCCCAGTTTGCATCACGTTCCAGGGTTGCCATGGTGATGTTCTCTGCCGCCGCCAGCTCTAAAAACAGCCCCTGTTCTTTGCGATTTTCGGTAAGAAAACCGATACCGTGGTCAATGGCTTCGCGCGGGGAGTGGATCACCACCGGCTCACCGTCCACTTCAATCATGCCGCTGATCGCTTTACGTACGCCAAATATGAGTTGCGCCAGTTCGGAACGCCCGGCTCCGACCAGCCCAGCCAGGCCAACGATCTCCCCGGAACGCACCAGTAAACTGCATGGCTGGACTTTGTTGCCATCAGTCAGGTGATGGACATTCAGACGCGCTTTGCCTAATGGGATATCGCGTTCTTTGTTGAACAGATCGCTTAAAGGGCGGCCCACCATCATACGTACCAGTTCGGAGGCGTTGAGCTTGTCGCGGGTCAAACTGCCGACGTACTGCCCGTCGCGTAATACGCTGACGCGATCCGACAGTTCGTAGACTTCTGCCATACGGTGGCTGATGTAGATAATCGCCATGCCTTCATCACGCAGACGCATGATCAGCTCAAACAGGCGGTGGGTTTCACGGGAGGAGAGTGCGGCGGTGGGTTCATCCATTACCAGGATGCGGCTGTTACGGTGCAGAGCGCGGGCGATTTCCACCTGCTGCTGTTCGGCGATAGTGAGTGTCATCACGCGATCGCTGGCCTTAAACTGCGCGCCAAGCCGGTCGATGACCTTTTGCGCCTGCATCACCATCTCTTTACGCTGGACCAGACCACCACGCGACAGCTCGCTGCCGAGGAAGATATTTTCCGCTACTGTAAGATTCGGTGCGAGCTGCATCTCCTGATAAATCAACGTAATGCCTGCACTAAGCGCATCCTTTGGCCCACGAATATGAAAAGGCTGACCGTCAATCAGGATCTCACCACTGGTGGCGGTATAGGCGCCAGCAAGGATCTTCATCAGGGTGCTTTTTCCCGCGCCGTTTTCGCCCATCAGCGCGTGGATCTCACCGGTCCAGACCGTCAAATCGACCCCTTTCAGCGCATAAAATTTGCCAAATGCTTTGGCAATATTGCGCATTTCCAGAACCGGTGTCTTGCTCATAACGGATCTCCTGCGGGGTGGCCGATATCAGCAGTCCATCACAGGAATGTAAATGCAAAATGTCAGAAGTCGTTCATATTTGTCATATTGCGATTTTTCTTCATGGAGCGTGATATGCCGCAACCCGGACGTCACTTTTTCGCCAGTGCGCGTGGGCGACTGCTGTTCTTTAACCTGCTGGTGGTCGCGGTCACGCTGATGGTGAGTGGCGTTGCGGTGCTGGGTTTTCAGCATGCCAGTCAGATTCAGGAACAGGTGCAACAGCAAACCGTAGACGATATGACCGGTAGCATGAATCTGGCGCGCGATACAGCAAACGTGGCAACGGCGGCGGTGCGGCTCTCGCAAGTGGTGGGGGCGCTGGAATACAAAGGTGAAGCGGAGCGGTTACAGGAGACCCAGCGGGCGCTAAAACATTCGCTGGAACAACTGGCCAGCGCACCGCTGGCACAGCAGGAACCGGAGTTGGTTGGACGAATTATTCAACGCAGCAATGAGTTGCAAAGCAGTGTGGAAGGCATGTTACAGCGCGGTCAGTTACGACATCTGGAACGTAACGCATTGCTCAGTTCGCTGTACCAGAATCAAAGTTACTTACGCCATCTGCAAAAACTCACCGATGGGCAGGATGACGTGCTGCTGGGGCAAATGGATCGCTTGATCGTCGCCGCTATCGAAACGCCAACGCCGCGATCGGTGATCAAACAGCTGGACGATGTAATGCCTGCGTTGCCACTGCACAATGCCAGCCTGTTGATTAACCGTATTCTCAACGACTTCAATCAGGAGCTACATAAGCTTGAACCGCTTTCGTCAGCGCTGGAACAGAGCGATCTGGCGATCAACTGGTATATGTTTCATATCAAAGCGCTGGTAGCGATCCTCAACAGTGATATCAACCAGTATGTCTCACAGGTGGCGATTATCTCTGAACAGCGGGTGGCACAGAGCCATCATGAATTGCAGTCCGGCGTGCTGTTTATCATGATCTTTGCGCTGCTGGCGGTGGTGATCACCGGTTTTGCCGGCTGGTATATCTACCGTAATCTTGGCTCCAACCTGACGGCTATCTCGCGTGCGATGACCCGGCTGGCGCATGGTGAATCAGACGTTAGTGTTCCTGCCCTGCAACGTCGCGATGAGCTGGGAGAGCTGGCGCGTGCTTTTAGCGTTTTTGCGCGTAACACGGCTTCGCTTGAGCACACCACCCGGTTGCTGAAAGAAAAAACCACGCAGATGGAAATCGACCGCACCGAACGTCAGGAGCTGGAAGAAGCGCTGCTGCACAGCCAAAAGCTGAAGGCGGTGGGGCAGTTGACGGGTGGATTAGCGCATGATTTCAATAACCTGCTGGCGGTGATTATTGGCAGTCTGGATTTGGTCAATCCGGATTCTCCCGATGCGCCGCGTATCAACCGGGCGCTCAAAGCGGCCGAGCGCGGGGCGCTGCTGACCCAGCGACTATTAGCCTTTTCGCGTAAACAATCTTTGCATCCGCATGCGGTAGAGCTGAAAACGTTGCTGGAGAATCTGGGTGAGTTGATGCGCCACTCGTTACCCGCCACGCTGACGCTGGAGATTGAAGCCCAGACGCCCGCCTGGCCGGCGTGGATTGACGTCAGCCAACTGGAAAATGCCATCATTAATCTGGTCATGAATGCCCGTGATGCGATGGAAGGGCAGGCGGGCACGATTAAAATTCGCAGCTGGAATCAGCGGGTGACGCGCAGCGATGGACGCAGGCAGGACATGGTGATGCTGGAGGTTGCCGACCAGGGTAGCGGCATGTCGCAGGAGATCAAAGCACAGGTCTTTGAACCGTTTTTCACTACCAAACAGACCGGCAGCGGCAGCGGGCTGGGGTTGTCGATGGTATACGGATTTGTGCGCCAGTCCGGCGGTCGCGTCGAGATTGAAAGCGCGCCAGGGCAGGGAACTACCGTCAGGTTACAGCTTCCTCGCGCGATTGTGCCGGTACAGATTCAGGCAGAACCGATAACGGAACACGCCACAACCCGCGGCGAAAAACTGGTTCTGGTACTCGAAGATGAGGCCGACGTGCGCCAGACGTTGTGCGAGCAGCTACACCTGCTGGGCTATCTGACGCTGGAGGCGTCCAACGGCGAACAGGCGATGCATATGCTGGCGTCGTCATCTGAGATTGATATTCTTATCAGTGACTTAATGTTACCTGGTGGCTTAAGCGGGGTGGATGTGGTTAACCACGCGCTGAAGCATTATCCGCAGTTGACCATCCTGCTGATCAGCGGCCAGGATTTACGCCCGGCGCACAACCCAGCGCTACCGGAAGTAGCGTTATTGCGTAAACCTTTTACCCGTAGCGAACTGGCGCAGGTGCTACGCCACCCACGGAATTGAGAATCCTCCGCTACTTGTGTGACAGTGCTTTGATTACCGTGGAGCGAGTTTCTCTTCAGGGCTGGTTTTATGAAACGCTCCACGACACTCTTTTTATTCAGTCTACTGATGCTGACCACCATTTCGGCACAGGCGGATATTATCGATGACGCCATCGGCAATATTCAACGTGCCGTCAGCGATGCCTATAAACCTGAAAATAATCGGGATTACGACGATTCCCGTGATGAAAGCTGGCAGCGCCAGATGAGCGACGATCGTCGCAGGCAGTATGATAACCGCCGTCGCCAGTTTGAAGACCGTCGTCGTCAGTTAGACGACCGCCAGCGTCAGCTCGATCAGGAACGGCGTCAGCTTGAAGATGAAGAGCGCAGAATGGAAGAGGACTACGATCGTTAACGCCCCATTCACCTTTTTTCGCGACGATGATTCCCGTCAGTAGCGCGGGAATCGCACCGATTATCCATGTCAGCGTAATAAACAGCGAAAACATGTGCAGAATGTCGGCCAGCAGGCGCATGGCTGAATCAGACGTTATGCACATCAGACCGATAAGGGTTAACAGCATGCCGATAAACGGCCCCAGCAGCGTGAACCAACTGGCGTGGTGGATGATACGTCGTGTTCGGGTCATGCGATTCCCTTCAAATTGAACAATGTGCAGGGAGCATAGGCCTGGAGTGTGAAGCGCGCGTGAAGTGGGCTAATCCAGCACAATTTCCATCCCGTCATATCCGGCCTCCATCCCTTTTGGTAATGGATTTTCCATCATCCATGCGTCGAACTGGTGGCTGATGTGAGTCAGGATCACCCTCGGGCAGCGAATCAGCTCATTGAGTGCCATTACGGTGTTGAGATCGCAATGATTACGCGGCGGTTCGGTGCGCGGGGCATGGCTACAATCGATGACGATTGCCTGAGGTTGATTGTTGATCAGGAATTTCAGCGTCTTGTCAGGTAGTCCGGCGGTGTCGGAGAGCCACGCCAGGCGACTGTGCGCGGTTTCCAGCAGATAACCAAACGTCAGTTTTGAGTGGTTAAGCGGCAATGGAGTAACCTGTAAGCCCTGGAGATCAAAGACCACAAACGGTTCGACCGTATGGCTAAAATCGAGAATGCCGGGATGCTTAAACAGATCGTCACAGCCCTGTTTATCCGGCGGTCCGTACACCGGGATGGTCTTGCCTACACCCCAGCGCAGCGGAAACAGCCCCTGAACATGATCCATATGGTAGTGGGTTAGCAAAAATTGCCGGAAACTGCCTGCGGGCCAGTCATCCATCAGGTGTGGGATCCCCGCGTCCAGCAGCGTCACCGAATCATTGAACCTGACCACCCCGCTACAGGGGCGACGACGGTATTGTGTCTGTATACGTGCCCGTTGGCAGGCTGCACAGTCGCAGCCAAAAACCGGTACTAACTGGGCACCGCCCGTTCCCGTCAGCGTGATGGTCAGACTCATAGCTCTCCCTATAACGGCTTGGTGAAGCGGTAATGGCTTTGTACATAGCCTTCACGCAGGTAAAAACGGTGTGCGTCGTGGCGTTGAACACTGGTGGAAAGCTCGGTCATTTCTGCGCCAGCCTCACGTGCTGTCGCTTCAGCCCAGGCCAGCAGTTGACTGCCTACTTTTAGCCCTCGCGCCTGTGGCATTACAACTAATTCCTGAATTTCACCGATCCAGTTGGCGTGGTGCAGGTGAAACTGTAAGTGCAGACCAATCATCCCGACGACTTGTCCGTCCAATAGCGCCAGTTGGTAGCGCATATTGTGGTCCTGCAGATTTGCGGCATACCCGGCGCTAAATGCCTGGTGGTCAAATTTGCCCTGCTTTAGTTCGCAAATAAGCGCGTAAACCGCATCAACATCGTACAGCGTGGCGCGGCGTAATTCACAGACAGACATGTTTCTTCTCCTTGCGTCCCATCAGTGTGAGCAATGTATCGACTGACTGTAGCAAACTTCCATCGTTATTGAGGACATGGCAGTCAAACGGCGTGTAGCGTGCTGCGCGTTCGAGGCGGGCGGCGATTTCCATTGCGCTCTCCCGCCCGCGCATCTGCAGGCGCTGGCGCAAAATCTCAGGAGAAACTTGTAAGCAAATGGGCAAAAGCGAGGTGCCATAGCGCGTTTGCGCCTGTGCCAGATGGGCGCGCGATCCGTTGACGACGACATCGAAACCGGCGTGCAGCCAGAGGTCGATCTCCACGCCCACGCCGTAGTATAGGCCGTTGGCATGCCAGCTCAGCGCCAGCAGATTCTGCCCGGCGCGGGTAAAAAACTCTTGTTCACTGAGGGCGATATGATTTTCATTCCCGGCGTTAGCGACTCGGGTAATGTAGCGGTGCGCCACCAGTAACTGCGTATGTTCCTGCTGGCGGAGTGCCGCCAGCAAACTGTCCTTACCTGAGCCGGATGGCCCCATCAACCAGATCAGTTTTCCCATAGTCAGAACACCCTTTTCCCCTGACGCCAGACGTGATCGATATGGATGTGATCGCCCTTACGGTGTGCCAGCACCAGATCCGCACGCTTACCTTCAGCAATAACGCCACGATCGTTGAGATTCAGCGCTTGTGCCGGGTTGCGGGTGACCAGCCGGATTGCCTGCGATAGCGTAAAGCGGTTGGCTTCGTCATCGGCAACACGAAAGGCAGCATCGAGCAGGCTGGCGGGGTAGTAATCAGAAGAGAGGATATCCAGCAGGCCTAATTCTGCCAGCTTATGTGCCGCCACGTTGCCAGAGTGGGAACCACCGCGCACGATGTTTGGCGCTCCCATCAGCACATTCATACCATGCTGGCGTGAGGCTTCTGCGGCCTCAAACGTGGTGGGAAATTCGGCAATAACGCTGCCAAGCTGATGCGATTCCAGCACATGTTCATGCGTCGCGTCATCGTGGCTTGCCAGCGCAATCTGACGTTCGCGGCACATCTGCGCAATGGCTGAGCGGTTGGGCTGCGACCAGCGTGCCGCCAGTGCCACTTGTTCCTCTTCATAAAGGGCCATCTGCGCATCGGTGAGTGAATATTTGCCCTGATAATACTCGCGGTACTTCTCGCGGTTGGCAAATTGACGCTGACCCGGCGAGTGGTCCATCAGCGAAACCAGAGTTACCGGTTCGCGACCGACCAGCTTTTCAAACAGCGGCAGGGTGGTGTGATGCGGCAACTCACAGCGCAAATGCAGGCGGTGTTCAGCGCGATTGACCCCGCGTTTTTGTGTCTCTTCTACCGCGTTAATCATCTTCTCCAGGTTTTCCAGACGGTCGCCGCCGTCACGCACATCGCCAATGGCGACGGCATCCAGCACGGTCGTGATACCACTGGCGACCATCAGCGCGTCGTGGCTGCTCATTGCCGAATGGGCGGGCCAGTCCACCTTCGGACGGGGGGTGAAGAATTTATCCAGATTATCGGTATGCAGTTCGATCAGCCCCGGCAACAGCCAGCCGCCTTCACCGTCCAGCGCTTGCGGAAGACGGCTCTGGCCTTCGGCAACAGCGCGGATAACCCCGTCCTGTATTTCCAGCGATCCTTGCAGCACTTCATTTTCCAGCACCAGCTTTACATTGTTGATAATCATGCTGTTGTTCCCATCAGGTGCAGGCGATCCGCTACGCGGTCGCGCACGGTTTGATCGTGAAAAATGCCGACAATTGCCGCGCCGCGGGCTTTCGCTTCTTCAATCAGTGCGACGACGGCGGCGCTGTTTTTGGCATCCAGTGAGGCAGTGGGCTCATCGAGCAGCAGAATGGGGTAATCGACGATAAACCCGCGGGCAATGTTGACGCGCTGCTGTTCACCGCCGGAAAACGTCGACGGTGCAAGATGCCACAGCCGCTCCGGGACATTCAGGCGAGTGAGCAGATTCGCCGCTTTGGCAGCGCATTCCTCGCGAGAAACCCCCAGATCAAGCAGAGGCTGCATTACGACATCCAGCGCGGAAATCCTTGGGATCACACGCAGAAACTGGCTCACCCAGCCGATGGTTGCGCGACGGACTTCCAGTACTTTGCGTGCCGGAGCCTGCACCAGATCCACCCATTCATCACTGTGGCGAATGTGGATGTGCCCTTCATCCGGCAGATAGTTGGCGTATAGCGAGCGCAGCAGCGTTGATTTTCCGCTACCGGAATGGCCGTGAAGTACCACGCATTCCCCGTTTTTAACTTCCAGAGTGGCGTTTTGCAGCACCGGCAGACGTACACCGTTTTGCTGGTGGAGTACAAAAGTCTTACTGACATTTTCAACGCGAATCATGTTGGCCTCTTAATTCTGCAATACGGACGACACCAGCAGTTGGGTATAGGGGTGATGTGGATCATCGAGCACGCGGTCAGTTAATCCACTTTCCACCACCTGACCTTGCTTCATCACCAGCAAACGGTCTGCCAGCAGACGCGCCACGCCTAAATCATGGGTGACAATCACCACCGCCAGATCCAGTTCCACCACCAGGCCGCGTAGCAGGTCCAGCAGTTTGGCCTGTACCGAGACGTCCAGCCCGCCGGTGGGTTCATCCATAAACACCAGTTTGGGATGGGTGACGAGGTTACGGGCGATCTGTAAACGTTGCTGCATGCCGCCGGAAAAGGTGGTCGGCAGGTCGTCAATACGTGAGGCGGGGATTTCGACCTCCTCCAGCCAGCGCATCGCGGTGGCTCGGATGTCACCATAATGGCGCGCGCCGGTAGCCATCAGGCGTTCGCCGATATTGCCACCCGCCGAAACCTGGCGGCGCAGACCGTCCATCGGATGCTGATGCACCACGCCCCATTCGGTACGCAGCAGGCGCCGGCGGTCGGCTTCACTCATGCCGTACAGCGAATGGTTCTGATACAAAATCTCACCGCCCTGCGGCGTCAGACGTGAGGAGATCGATTTCAGCAGCGTAGTTTTGCCGGAGCCGGACTCGCCGACGATGCCCAGCACTTCGCCAGGCCACAGGTCGAAAGAGACATCGCTGAAGCCCTTGCCCGGCGCGTAGAGGTGGGTCAGGTTGTTGACCGAAAGCAGCGGTTGCGTCATTTGCTGAGAGCCTCACTCTGTTGGCGGCAGTAATCGGTGTCGGAGCAGACAAACATCCGTTTGCCGGTGTCATCGAGCACCACTTCGTCGAGATAACTGTGGGTTGAACCGCAGATGGCGCAGGGCTCATCCCAGCTCTGCACCGTGAACGGGTGATCGTCAAAATCGAGGCTTTCCACCCTGGTATAGGGCGGAACGGCGTAGATCCGTTTTTCACGGCCTGCGCCAAACAGTTGCAGGGCTGGCATCATATCCATCTTCGGGTTGTCGAATTTTGGAATGGGTGATGGGTCCATCACGTAGCGCCCGTTAACCTTCACCGGATAGGCATAAGTGGTGGCGATATGGCCGAAGCGGGCGATATCTTCATACAGCTTCACCTGCATCACGCCGTACTCTTCCAGCGCGTGCATGGTGCGGGTTTCCGTTTCGCGAGGTTCGATAAAGCGCAGCGGCTCCGGGATTGGTACCTGAAAGATCAGGATCTGATCTTCAGTTAGGGGTGTTTCCGGGATCCGATGACGAGTCTGGATCAGCGTGGCGTCTTCTGTTCGCTCAGTGGTATTTACCCCAGTAATGCGTTTGAAGAAGTTGCGGATCGACACGGCGTTGGTAGTGTCATCTGCACCCTGGTCAATCACCTTCAGCACATCCGGCTCGCCAATCACGCTGGCAGTCAGTTGAATACCACCAGTTCCCCAGCCGTAGGGCATCGGCATTTCACGGCCGCCGAACGGCACCTGATAGCCGGGAATGGCGACCGCTTTCAAAATGGCGCGGCGGATCATGCGTTTGGTCTGCTCATCAAGATAAGCAAAGTTGTAACCGGAGAGGTTAGTGGTCACGAGAGGCCTCCTGTTGCAGACGTTTGAGCAGTTCCAGCTCGGCCTGGAAATCGACGTAATGGGGGAGCTTGAGGTGCGAAACAAAACCCGCCGCCTCGACGTTATCCGCATGCGCCAGCACGAACTCTTCGTCCTGCGCGGGTCCCGTGACCGTTTCATCGTATTCGGGTGCCTGTAGGGCTCTGTCCACCAGTGCCATTGCCATCGCTTTACGTTCACTCATGCCGAACACCAGCCCGTAACCGCGGGTAAAATGGGGCGCTTCGTTCTCTGGCGCGACAAAACCGTTGACCATTTCGCATTCGGTCATCAACAGTTCGCCGACATTGACCGCAAATCCCAGCTCTTCCGGTACAGTTTCCAGTTCCACATAGCCGCTGCGGATCTCTGCCGCAAACGGATGGTTACGCCCGTAACCGCGTTGAGTGGAGTAGGCGAGTGCCAGCAGATAACCTTCATCACCACGCATTAGCTGTTGCAGGCGTGAGGCGCGTGAGCAGGGGTAAACTGGCGGTGTGCGGGTGATGTCATCGGGCGTTGCCCCGTTATCTTCTTCACGCTTTGCCAGTCCCTGGTTTGCCAGCAGAGAGAAGACGTGTGGGGAGGCCTCCTGTGCGCTATCAGCGGTTCGCAGTGGCGGCGTTTCGCCATTGGCCAGTAGGGTAAAATCCAGCAGGCGGTGGGTGTAGTCGTAAGTAGGGCCTAACAGCTGTCCACCGGGAATGTCCTTGTAGACGGCGGAGATACGGCGTTCCAGGCGCATCTCTGCACTGTTTAGCGGCTCGCTCACCGCCAGCTTTGTCAGCGTTGTGCGGTAGGCGCGCAGCAGAAAGATGGCTTCGACGTTATCACCACTGGCTTGTTTCAGTGCCAGCGCGGCCAGTTCACGGTCAGCAATCCCGCCTTCAGTCATCACGCGATCGACCGCCAGGTTCATCTGCTGTTCGATTTGCGTCACGCTCAGTTCGGCAATGTCATCATCGCCCCGGCGTCGGTTTTCTTGCAGTGCGTGGGCGTTGGCTATCGCCTTTTCACCCCCTTTGACGGCGACGTACATCAGCACACCTCCACATGGGTGGTTCGCGGAATAGCCAGCAACCGCTCGCCGCAGGTCAGGATCAGATCGACTCCCAACGGGAACGGGTGCGGGCGTTCGGTGAGTTCATGAATAATGCAGTCAGGCAGTTGTGGCGCAATCATCCGTTCTTCTGCAATGCCCGCACCCGTCAGGCGCAGCATTCGGCCACCGCTTAAACCTGCGACCTGCACAATCAGGGTGGCACTGGTCTCTGGCGCAACGGCGGAGCCGGAGGAGAGTGCGTTCAGTTGTTCGCTGCTGATGCGTTCGTCGGCAACGGCAAATGCCGCCAGTTGTGGCTGATCCACCAGCGACGCGTTAGTGTGAAAACGCAGGTTCTGGCTGGCAATGTCATTATTCATGGAAGGTGCCAGCCAGACCGGTGTGTCGCCATCGACCAGTGTCAGTAACACGCTGGTGGTCGCGAGATTCAGCGGCTGCCAGCCGTGTTTCAGTTGATGCAAGGCGACAATCACCCCCGGTTCGCTCATTGCTTTCAGCAGACGACGAAAGCTTTGTTGCGCGTCCTGGACGGGTAGGTTAAAGGCTGTTTGTAAGGTCATGCGTTATCTCCGCGTACCAGCGTGAAGAAGTCGACCCGGCTGGCGTTAACTTCGGCACGGCGAGCGCTAATCAGTGCATCGCGTTCCGCTTCCAGCGGGGTAATAAGGGTTTCCATTAGGCTCTGGAAATGCGTCTGTTCCTGGAGCAGCGCGTCAATGACGGCGCACTGCTCAGCATGGTGTTTATTACGTCCGAGCAGGTAGCTGTAGCCCAGCGTGCCGCTTTTAAGGCGTACTACTGCGCGGGTGAGCGTGGTGTCGCCAGCAAAGAAACGGTTGCCGGTGCCGCCCATACGGGCCTGAATCTGCATCAGTCCGGTTTCTGGTGCGCGGATCAGTTCATATTCCGGCGTCAGCTTCAGTGCCTGCAGACGCGCATTCAGGGTTTCAGCGTTGCTGTAAGCCAGCACGCGCATCCAGTGCTGGCGGGTGGCGATATCGACGTGCATTCAGTCAGTGCTCCATGGTGAATTCGATCATGTCGGCGCGGGTCAGGCTGACGGAGTATTCCGCTGCATGCTCTTCGCCATCACGGTGGTTCAGGGTACGCACGCACAGCAGCGGCGCCATGTTGGGGATTTCCAGTATCTTGCTCTCTTTGGCCTGCGCGCGGCGGGCGCTGATACGCGTCTGCGTGCGCTGTAATGTCAGGCCAGATTGCTCGCGCAGATAGTCGTGCAATGAGCCGCTGTTAAAGCCCTGCAACAGCGGCCAGAGGGTGAGGTCGGAAAAGTAGTGGTCAATCTGACACAGAGCGATACCGTTCACCCGGCGCAGGGTGCGCAGATGAATGACGTTGTCGCCCTCTTTGACGCTCAATGCGTCGGCAATGTGGCTGGACGCCGGGCGCAGCACCGCCAGCAGTTTTTCGCTGGTAGGGTGGCTCCCCTGGTCCAGCAGGTTCTGGCTGAAGCGCGCCTGAGCATTGAGTGGGTAATCGAACGGGCGCATCAGCACCAGTACGCCCACGCCCTGGCGACGCTGCACCCAGCCGCGTTCAACCAGTTGGTCGATGGCACGGCGCAATGTATGGCGGTTCACCTCGTAGCGCGCGGCAAGCTGATGCTCCGCGGGAAGGTAGTCGCCGCAGCGATAATGTTGACGAAGCTCCTGCTCAAGTCTCGCGGCAATCTCCTGATAACGCGTCGGATAACTGGTCGGATGTGTAGACAAGTGCATAGCAATCAATGCCTCGCTAATCAGATAAAGTGCTTACGTAAACGCTGGGAGAGGAAATCCAGCAGGCTGACGGTGACGATGATTAACACCATCAGGGCGCAGGTTTGCTGGAACTGAAAGCCGCGAATCGCCTCCCATAGCGTTACGCCGATCCCGCCTGCGCCGACCATCCCGACCACCGTGGCGGAGCGGACGTTGGACTCAAAACGGTACAGCGAGTAGGAGATGAGTAGCGGCATGACCTGCGGCAGAACGCCGTAGAGGATTTCTTCAATCTTGTTAGCACCGGTAGCGCGAATCCCTTCTACCGGACCGGGTTCAATGGCTTCTACTGCTTCGGAAAGCAGCTTGGAGAGCACCCCGGTGGTATGGATGAACAGCGCCATGACGCCTGCAAACGGACCCAGGCCGACGGCGACGACAAACAGCATGGCGAAGACCATTTCGTTGATGGCGCGACAGGCGTCCATCGCCCTTCGCATCGGCTGGTAAATCCACCACGGCACGAGGTTATCGGCGCACATCAGGCCAAAAGGAATCGATAAAACAACAGCGAGGGCGGTACCCCAGACGGCGATTTGCAGAGTGACGGCCATTTCGCCCAAATAGTCCCGCCACTGGCTGAAGTCCGGCGGGAAGAAGTCGGCGGCGAAAGTCGCCATATTGCCGGAATCCTCGATCAGCGTGAGCGGGGCCATTTCGGCACCTTTCCACGAGACAACCAGCACGGCGAGAAGGATGGCCCAGCTCAGTAGCGAGAACCAGCTGCGCTTGGGTGGGGCGACGGTGATGGTTTGCATATTTGGCTCCGTTATTCTGTATTGCCGGATGGCAGCTTTGCCTGATCCGGCCTACGTTCGTAGGCCCGGTAAGCATCGCGCCACCGGGCAATCCGTTACTGCACCGCTTTGGTGACGCTGGTCATCGCACCCAGTGCAGCAGTCAGGCGGTCGAGGTCGTCGAGCTGTGCTTTCAGCGCTGAGGTTTTGCTGGTTTTCTCTTCTGCATTCAGCCCTTTGTTGTCCTTCACGCCCTGCATCTCTTTAAACAACGCCAGCTGACGAATCGGCACCAGTTGCAGATCGCTGGAGGCGCGGAATGGCGCCCAGCCCAGACGTTCCAGAGTGGCTTTCTCTTCTGGTGTTTTGCCGTAGTTCATAAAGAAGTCGTACACCTTGTCCTTGGTGTTTTCGGAGAGGTTCTTACGCCAGACGATCGGATCGCCCGGGATCAGCGGTGACTTCCAGATCACCTTCAGTTCTTTTAGTTTGTCTGGCGCGGAGGTTTTCAGTTTGTCGAGGTTTTCAGTGTTGTTGGTTGCCACATCCACCTGCTTGTTGGCGACCGCCAGGGCGTTAGTTTCGTGCCCGGCGTTAACCGTGCGTTTGAAGTCGCTGGCAGAAATATTGTTTTTGGCGAAGACGTAGTAACCAGGAACAAGGAAGCCTGAAGTGGAGTTAGGATCGCCGTTGCCGAAAGTCAGATCTTTGCGTTTGGCGATCAGTTCGTTCAGGTTGTTGATCGGGCTGTCTTTGTTAACGATCAGCACGCTCCAGTAACCCGGCGATCCATCTGCGGCGACGGTCTGTGCAAAGACCTGTCCGTTGGCGCGGTCCACTGCTTCCATGGCGGAGAGGTTGCCTTACCAGGCGATATCGACTTTGTTAAAACGCATTCCCTGGATGATCCCGGCATAGTCCGGGGCAAAGAAGGCGTTCACTTTTACGCCCAGTGATTTTTCCATGTCCTTCAGGAACGGTTCCCACTGTGGCTTCAGGTTTTGCTGTGATTCAGTCGAAATAATGCCAAAGTTCAGCGCTTTTTCCTGCTCTTCGGCATGCGCCGGGCTTAACAAGGTACTGATGCTGAACATGCTGGTGAACGCCAGCGCGGCAACGGCCTTATAGCTCATGTTTTTTCCTCAACGAGTCATTGTTCCAGGCTATTTCACTTGTCAGCCTGGCCTTTTCAGTTCAATTAAGCAGCCTGCGCGTTCTGTTCGACGCGGTTCATGCTGCGGTAGAGATGATCAAATCGATCGTTATCGAAGTGTTGGCTGCTGCCATCAAAGAAGACGTTCCCCTGACGCAGTGCGACAATGCGTTCGCAGTAACGCAGGGCGTAATCCACCTGATGCAGCGTGACAACCACGGTGATGCCGTCGGTCTGGTTAATGTCGCGCAGGGTGTCCATCACGATGCGCGCAGATTCCGGGTCCAGCGAGGCAATCGGCTCATCGGCGAGGATCACTTTTGCCTGCTGCATCAGCGCGCGGGCGATGGCGACGCGTTGCTGCTGCCCGCCTGAAAGCGTGGAAACGCGCTGATATGCAAAGTGCGCCATGCCAACGCGGGTTAGCGCCTGTAACGCACGTTGTTTCTGTTCTGACGTAAACCAGCTAAAACAAGTGCGCCAGAACGGTGTGCTGCCGAGCGCACCAATCAGCACGTTCTCCAGCACGGTCAGACGGTTCACCAGATTGAACTGCTGGAAGATGTAGCCGGTGTGAGCGCGGCTTTTGCGAATGTCGCGCGCCAGCCGGCCTTCACGCTGTACGGTGCGACCTAACAGTTCGACGTGACTACCTGGTGATTTATCACCAGTAATCAAACCGCTTAAATGGCGTAAAAGGGTGGATTTGCCGGAGCCAGACGGCCCAAGCAGAGCGACCATCTCACCGGCACCGATATTGAGATCAACCGCGTTTAGCGCCTGATGTTGATTGAAGGATTTGGAGAGTTTTTCGACGCGAATAATCGTTTGCATGATGCGGCCTCCCTAAAAAAGTGGCCCCATCGTGGCGGATTAATGTGACATTTTCGTTAAAGGAAGGTTACCTGGCGATGAAGAGTTGAGCGAGATTTGATGACAGTACGGGAGGGCGAGCCTCCCGTCAGGTTACTCGGTTGGCTGCGGTTGCTTCACGACGTTAATCATCCATGGCACACCGTATTGATCGGTGACTTTACCGAATCCGTGCGCCCAGAAGGTTTCCTGCCAGTCCATTTCGATTTGGCCTTTGGCGGCAAGTTTGTCAAACCAGCGCTTCCCTTCGTCGACATGTTGCGTATCAAGAACCAGCGTGAAACCGGAATAATGTGCGTTTCCTGATGAAACAGCATCACTCATCATGATATCGCTGCCCGCGATACGCAGATTAGCGTGGGCTATTGCAGTATCGGGGAATTTCATACCTGAAGGGCAACCCTCTTCGCTGTCCTGTGCCGATTTGGGCATTTCACCAAAGTTGATTTTGTAGAGCAGCTCTGCGCCCAATGTCTGTTGGTAGTATGCGATGGCGTCGGCGCAATTGCCGGCAAAAGAGATGTAGGGACTTAATGGCATAATTTTTACCTCAGTAAAAGAAGCCAGTTAAGTGTAGTTAGCGTAAGCCCGGTAAGCGAAGCGCCACCGGGCATAATCATTAGTTCTTTTTCACGAACTCGGATTTCAGTTTCATTGGGCCAAATCCATCGATCTTGCAATCAATGTTGTGGTCGCCTTCAACCAGACGGATGTTTTTCACTTTGGTCCCAATCTTCAGCATTGAAGAGCTACCTTTTACCTTCAGATCTTTCACGACGGTAACGCTGTCGCCGTCGGCCAGCAGGTTGCCGTTAGCGTCTTTCACGATCAGTTCGTCGCTGTCCTGAGCCGGTTCAGCATCGTTCCATTCGTGGGCGCATTCCGGGCAAATGAACATGCCGTTATCTTCGTAAGTGTATTCGGAGTTGCATTGTGGGCAGTGTGGTAATGACATGTAGATTTCCTCAAAAGTCAGCAGGGGCAAAAGCGCCCAAAAATGGCAGATTGCCGAAAAAGGCCGCAATTATACATAAAATCCCTGCTTTTGTCGGGACTACTGTCCGATTAAGAAAAATGGCAGGCTGCAGTTAAACACCACAATACCTTTGCTTTCCAGTACCTGAAATCCGGACTGAATATTTTTTAAGGGAAATTGCTACGCTTTGTTATTTAAGATAAGGTGAGGCAAACCACCTGATATTCATAGGTCACACGACTTTCAGTATCACTTAGCCATTGTATGTGAATGCTTCACGACCCCTTAATTTAGGTAGGGGAATTAAGCTGGCATTTTTTAAAACTGAACTACTCTCTTTATCTTTCTTACTTAATACAGTAAGTGAGAGGCCTCAGGCCAACGGTTATACATTGAATTCTATATTAAAAATATCAATTGGTTGTTTTGATTTTTAATTATTTCCACACGTAATTATAAAAGCCAAAAGTCTATAAATAAAACGATTTGGCTAAATAAAAGCACTGCTATTTGCGTTAAGGAAAAATTTTCCATGTACACACAGACAATATATGAATTAAGTCAGGAAGCTGAACGCTTGCTGATGCTCTCTCAGGAACATCTCAAGCAATTACAAAAATTGCCCGCGACATCGTTGGATAACGTCACGCAGAAAGAAGGAGAGCATAGCGGACAGGTACAGCCCCTGCATTTCAGTGCGCGTGGCATGGATGTCCAGCAGGCAACGCTCAACAATGAGCTGCGAAAGATAACGCGTCTGGAGATGGTGCTGGCTATTGTCGGCACCATGAAGGCGGGTAAATCGACGACAATAAACGCGATTGTGGGTACGGAGGTTCTGCCTAATCGTAATCGCCCGATGACGGCGCTGCCGACGCTTATCCGCCATACGCCAGGTCAGAAAGAGCCGGTGCTGCATTTTTCTCATGTTGCACCGATTGATGCCTTGATGAATTTATTACAGCAGCGCGTGCGGGAGTGCGATCGCCAGCTTCTGACTCAGACGCTGGAAATTGATAAGGATATGAATGCCCTGCTTCAGCGTATTGAAACCGGCGTGGCATTTGAACGGTATTATCTTGGCGCAGAACCTATTTTCCACTGTCTCAAAAGTCTGAACGATCTTGTGCGTCTGTCAAAAGCGCTGGAGGTCGATTTTCCTTTTTCCGCTTACGCCGCGATTGAGCATATTCCGGTTATTGAAGTTGAGTTTGTGCATTTGGCCGGGCTGGCGAGCTATCCGGGGCAATTGACCCTGCTGGATACGCCGGGGCCAAATGAGGCGGGGCAGCCGCACTTACAAAAGATGCTTAATGAACAGCTGGCGCGGGCTTCAGCGGTGCTGGCGGTGATGGATTATACCCAACTGAAATCTATTTCGGATGAGGAAGTCCGTCAGGCCATTACAGCGGTTGGAAAGTCGGTGCCGTTGTACGCTCTGGTGAATAAATTCGATCAGAAAGACCGCAATAGTGATGATGAAGAGCAGGTGCGGGCGTTGATTTCCGGTACCTTGATGAAAGGCGCTATTACACCTGAACGTATTTATCCGGTTTCTTCAATGTGGGGATATCTGGCGAACAGGGCGCGTCATGAGTTGACGACTAACGGGCGGTTGCCGGATCACCATAAACAACGCTGGGTACAGGATTTTGCCGAAGCGGCGCTCGGCAGGCGCTGGCGAACCACCGATCTTGATGATACGGAGCATATTAGGCATGCCGCCGATTTGCTTTGGGAAGATTCATTGTTTGAGCAGCCGATTCAAAAATTGATCCATGCTGCCTACGCTAATGCTTCGCTCTATGCACTACGCTCTGCGTCGCATAAGTTATTGAACTATGCGCAAAGCGCGCATGAATACCTGGAGTTTCGCTATCACGGCTTAACAGTAGCGTATGAAAAGCTGCAGCTGAATGTCAGCCATATTGAAGAAGATATGCAGCAGCTTCAGGTGAGCCAGGAGCGGGTGAGTGATGAAGTTAACCACGAGGTTGAGCTGGCGCTGGAATCTGCCACGGCGTTTCTCAATCAACAGCAAGCCGATATTCTTTTTAGAATTAATGCGTTCTTTGCAAAAGAAAACGTGTTGAGGATCTCACAACACGGTATGGGAGCGTCCATTGTAGCGGCGGAAATGGCGGGTGAAATGCTGGTGCTGCATGACGAAGGGCAAGCGAAGATTGTATTAGATAAAATTCGGTCGTCCTGTGAAGTCGTCCTGCTGGCAGCGCAGGAGAATATCAGTCGCGATTTGGCGTTGCGTTTTGAGCAACTGGAGTCGACGCTGTCGCGGACGTTAAACGAGGCCATGAGGCCAATTGAGCTGCGGGTGAAAGAGGAACTGAGCCATACCGGATTTCGTGCGCGGATCCGTTTTCCGGCATTTCATGCGGCGATGTTCAACTTCAATACTCGCCAGTTGTTTAACGAAGCCATTGAACAGGATATGCCGTCGGAAAATACCACCTCCACGGTGGGAGGCGTGCGGGACACCTTCTCCCGCTGGCTGAACCAGCCAAACTGGGGATGGAATGATTACGTTGAAACCAAAACGCGTTACCTGATTGATATGAGCGTACTGCACAAGAGCCTGGTGCAGTACGTCACCCTGTTTTGCCAACAAATCCGTAAAGCTTTAGTGGCGCAGGTCGATATTTCCGTTACGGCAGGTATGGCAACGTTTTTTGCCGATTTTTCACTGAGCCTGACGCAATTACAGGCGAGCCTGCGTGAGAGTTTGGCCCTGCGTCAGCAAAATGAATCTGCAGTGAATGCCCTGAGTGAGCAATTACAGCATCGTATTGCGACTGCGGCATGGATTTATGAAGATTCTCGCTTGCTACGTGACGATATTCACACCCTTTTTGCAGTAGAGCATACATGACTAACGTGTTACTGGAAGGCCCAGGGCGGACGCTGGAGTGTGTCTACCCGAAGTTTATGGTCGATCTGGTTCAGGGAGATGAAACCAAACGTTCCGGCGGTTTTCTGCAACAGCAGAAGCGACTGCGCGCGCGCCTGACGCAAGAAGTGTTATCCCAGACTCAGCTTCGGGCGTGGGTTATGGCGGGAGTATCCAGCGAGCACCTGGTTATGCGTCTTAAGCTGGTGGAGAAACTGGCGGGAATGATCGATCCGGGGCATCTGGCACTGATGCGTATTGCTGAACGACTGTTGTTTATGCATCAAATGGAAAATCCGCGCGGTCATGCCACCCAGGGCGTAATGCTGCAGATAAGCGCACTCTCCGACTGGTTTACACAACGCAGCGCTTATAAAAAGAAGGCGCTTGTCCAACGAGGGCTGACTGTTCAGGCAGGTGAACATAGCGAACAAATTTTTACTCGCTGGCGTGCTGGCGCTTATGACGGCTGGTCATTGCCGGGGCGCTGCTTCATCGCGCTGGAGGAGCTACGTTGGGGAGCCTTTGGAGATGCCTGTCGGCTGGGGAATGCCGATGTGGTATCGATGCTAAAAGACAATCTGCGCACGATGGCTACCCAGGCGCTGGCACATAGCGTAAATGCTGCACCTACTACGCGTCATTATTATCACCAATGGCTCAGTACACCTGCTGTCGGCGGATCAAGTGAACACAACGATATGCTGAGCTGGCTTGGTGACTGGTGTGATGCAGAGCGGCATCCGGTGAGCTGGTCGGTAACGCAGCGTTGGCAAAATGTGGCGTTGGGAATGCCGAGGCTGTGTTCGGCAAAGCGGTTAGTTGATGCGATGGTTGAAGAGATTTTTGCACCGTCCTCTCTCATGGGTTGAGAGGGGACGGTGAGTACGTTGGGGCAAACTTAGTGGTGCAGAGAATCCGCTGGTGTGGCCGCAGTCTCTGTGACGACCGGCTGTTTGTTAAAACGTTTGGCGTACAGCGCGGTGATAATTGGTACCAGAATCGCAGTGACAATAACGCTGGCGGCAACCAATGCCGTCGCTGAGGCGGCAACGGGTTCAAATGCCGGGTTAATCTGAGCGATGATCACCGGATTTGCCACCGCAGCACCTGCCGCAGAAGAGGCTGCAACGCCCGCAGTACCGTTCCCTCCGCCAATGACACGGTCGGCAATAATCAGCGGGATACCAGTAATAACGATTACCGCGACACCCAGCAGGATACCCAGCAGACCGGTATCAACAATGACGCTCAGGTTAATGGTGTTACCCAGCGCGAAGCCGAAGAACGGAATCAGCACCGGCGTCGCTTTGCTGAAGAAGGAACGCAGGTCGTGATCCAGGTTACCCAGCGCAAAGCCAATCAGGAACGGTAAGACTGCACCGACGAAATGGTGCGGTTCGAAGGAAGCGAGGCCTGCAGAACCCAGGATGACCATAGTCATTAACGGGCCAGACTCCAGTGACATCAGAACGAATGCGCCGGACTCTTCTTTAGTACCGTACTGATTCATCAGGCTGGCGTACAGACCACCGTTGGTCATGTCCATTGCCGAGACTATCGCCAGAACGGAAAGACCCGCAAAGAAACCAGTTTGAATACCTGTGTCAGGGATAAATGAAGCGGCAATCATTGCCACTGCCCAAGCCACGGCTATTTTGGTTAATACCAGCGTACCGGATTTGCGTAATACCGTTCCGGTTGCGCGTAAATCAATAGATGCGCCAATACAAAAAAACCACACAGCCAGAATCGGAACGGTGCCGCTGATCATTCCTTTTGTAAATGAACCGAAATAAGCACCGGTATCGGGAGCTAACGTATTTAATACTGCGCCTAATAACAGTGGAATCAACATCATTCCGCCGGGGATGCGTTCAATCGTGGCTTTAATTTTCATAAACGTCCTCATGTCTTGTCGCTGGTATCAAACGCGCAAGAAATTAAAAATTATTTAAATTCAAATGGTTACTTAAAAATAACAACAAAGAAAACGGCTATCTCTTTGTTTTATAAAATCTAACGCGGCATACGTTGAGCATCTAACTGCTCCCAGGGATATTGCGTCTGGAATTAGTGTGCATTCATGAGAACGATGATTCAATCAAAATAAAACGGTGTTTTAGTTATCTTCATCACATATTCCGAGCAAAAATTCCTAAAGCTTCCGGCTATTAAAAAATCTGTGAATTTTTTGTGAAGGGATTAGATGTTTTTTTCGCTAGCAGAATAATAATGACTGCGGTGATTGTTGGTGCGACAGGGCGATTCTCTTGTAGATAATTGCCAATAAATCGCAACGACTTTATGTAAAAAAGCTGACTAAGAATGACCTTATTTACGCATGTTGACGAAATGAAAAACTATGTGTGAAGTTGATCACAAATTTAAACACTGTTAGGGTAAAGAGGTCATTAACCGCCCAATCAGGCGTCAACAGGTTCGGTTGTACTGCACACTTCAGGTCAGTGTAAGTAAACCTGCTACGCTTGTTACAGGGATTGCGCCAGTGCATTCCCCGCAAGGCCGATGACCTTAGCGCATGCTGCGTTGAGTGATTCGTTCTGTGCGCGACAGGGCTAAGTCTAAGAGGACAGGTATGCTAAAAAGGAAAAAAATAAAACCTATCACGCTTCGCGACGTCACCATTATCGATGACGGTAAACTGCGAAAAGCCATTACCGCTGCGTCGTTAGGTAATGCAATGGAGTGGTTTGATTTTGGTGTTTATGGGTTTGTAGCTTACGCATTAGGTAAAGTGTTTTTCCCGGGGGCTGACCCCAGCGTGCAGATGGTTGCTGCACTTGCCACCTTCTCCGTTCCCTTTCTGATTCGACCGCTTGGCGGATTGTTCTTCGGTATGCTCGGCGATAAATATGGTCGCCAGAAGATACTTGCTATCACGATTGTGATTATGTCGATAAGTACGTTCTGTATCGGACTTATCCCTTCGTATGCCTCCATTGGTATCTGGGCGCCAATACTGCTGCTGCTGTGTAAGATGGCGCAGGGCTTCTCAGTGGGTGGGGAGTACACCGGCGCATCAATTTTCGTCGCGGAATACTCTCCCGACCGTAAGCGTGGGTTTATGGGGAGCTGGCTGGATTTCGGCTCCATCGCGGGATTTGTGCTGGGTGCGGGCGTCGTGGTGTTGATCTCCACCGTCGTCGGTGAGGAGAATTTCCTTGACTGGGGCTGGCGTATTCCGTTCTTCCTCGCGTTGCCGTTAGGGTTGATTGGTCTGTATCTGCGTCACGCTTTGGAAGAGACTCCGGCGTTTCAACAGCACGTTGATAAGCTGGAGCAGGGCGACCGTCAGGGTTTGCAGGAAGGGCCGAAAGTCTCCTTTAAGGAAATTGCGACCAAGCACTGGCGTAGCCTGCTGGCGTGTACTGGTCTGGTGATTGCGACAAACGTCACCTATTACATGCTGCTCACTTATATGCCGAGCTACCTGTCGCATAACCTGCATTATTCTGAAGATCACGGTGTGCTGATTATTATCGCCATCATGATCGGGATGCTGTTTGTACAACCGGTGATGGGGCTGCTCAGCGACCGTTTCGGGCGTCGTCCGTTTATTATTATGGGCAGTATTGCGCTGTTTGTGCTGGCGATCCCGGCATTCATTTTGATTAACAGCAACATTATCGGCCTGATTTTCGCTGGTTTATTGATGCTGGCGGTGATCCTCAACTGCTTTACCGGGGTAATGGCATCATCGTTACCGGCGATGTTCCCGACGCACATTCGTTACAGTGCGCTGGCTGCGGCGTTTAATATTTCGGTATTGATTGCCGGTTTGACCCCAACGCTGGCCGCCTGGCTGGTGGAAAGTTCGCAGAATCTGATGATGCCTGCTTACTATCTGATGGTGATTGCGGTGGTGGGTTTAATTACCGGCGTGACCATGAAAGAGACCGCTAATCAGCCACTGAAAGGAGCGACCCCTGCGGCTTCGGATATACAGGAAGCGAAAGAAATCCTCGGTGAGCACTACGATAACATCGAGCAGAAGATTGAAGATATCGATCAGGAAATTGCTGAATTGCAGGTCAAGCGTTCGCGACTGGTACAGCAGCACCCGCGTATTGATGAGTAATCTTTTCCTGTAAGCCAGGGCTTAGAGCCTAATAGGGCAGGCTCTTAAGGTTGGCTTAATCTCTGTCAGGCAAACTCTCCTCCAGATTATTGGAGGAGAGTGTCATGAAAACCCGTATTTATGAAAGTTTAACCACCGTATGCAGCGTGCTGATCGTGAGCAGCTTTTTGTACGTATGGGTGAGCTCTTACTGATCTTTCTCCAGCACCACCCAGGCTCGGGTGCCAGTGGTTCCGGCGCGATTCTGCAAGAAGAACTGGCCATGGTGGAGCTGGGTTATACGGCTAACAATACTCAATCCCAGGCCAATGCCGCCGAAACGACTGTCCATGCGTACAAACGCCTGGCTTAACTCCCCGCATTTACTTTCATCAATTCCTGGCCCTTCATCCTCGACGGCCATCAACGCATCGTGTTCTGTGTTTAGGACAATCGTAATATTGGTGCCTTCCGGGCTGTAACGATGTGCGTTTTCCACCAGGTTTCGCAGCAGCATACGCAGCAGCGTGACGTCACCCCGGACGACGACATCCGTGGCGCTCTCTGGTAGTAATAGCGTCTGTTGCCGCTGGTCCAGCATAGTGCTGAGCTCATCGTAGGAAGGCAATATCACGTCTTCCAGCAGTTTCACATGCTGGTAATTCCCGGCGGAAAACGACTGACCCACACGGGCGAGCTGCAGTAGCTGCGACACGCTGTCCATCATTTGGTCAAGACGGGCAATCAACGGCGAAACGTCAACGTTGTGGGCTTTTGACAGCAGTTCCAGGTGCAGGCGAACGCCGGATAACGGCGTTCGAAGCTCGTGGGCGACATCGGCGGTAAACAGACGTTCGTTTTCGATGGTGGTGGTCAGTCGCGTCACCAGTTGATTGAGGGCCGAGACTACCGCCTGGATCTCAATGGTCGAGCTGCGAATAGCGATAGGAGTCAGGTTATCTGCCGTACGTGCTTCTAACTCTTTTTGTAAATCAGCAAGGGGACGGGTAATACGCCGTACTGCCTGATAGCAAATAATCAGCGTCAGGCTGACCATAAAGATACCGGGGACGATCAGGCTGGCGATGGCCTCGCGGATCTCATGCATGATGTGGCGATCGTTGTTACGGTTTTCGCGTAACGCCTGCTCGAACAGCTGTATTTGTTCAGTGCTTTCGTGCCATAGCCAGAAGGTACTAATCAGCTGAAAGACCAGCAGAATAAGGCCAATCGTCAGCATCAGGCGGTGACGAAGCGGAAGCGGTTGTTTTAAAAAATGTATCAGCTTCACTTAGCTTTCCCCGGTAGCAACCAGCATGTAGCCAAATCCTCTGACCGTGCGGATGCGTGATTTCCCGACTTTGTCGCGCAGATTGTGAATGTGGACTTCAAGCGTATTTGTCGACGGCTCGTTATCCCAACTGTAGATGTCGTTATACAGAATTTCCCGGTGTACCGGGCTGCCCGCTTTGAGCATCAACCGCGACAGTAGCGCGTACTCTTTGGGCGTTAAGATAACCTCTTGTCCGTCCAACCACACCTGGCGACGACCAATATTCAGCGTCAGGTTACCGATAATAAGTTCACTCTCACCCTGGTTGTTATGACGACGTAATAGCGCCCGGATGCGGGCGTGCAGTTCCTCCAGAGCGAAGGGTTTTACCAGATAGTCATCGGCACCGACGTCCAGTCCGTTGATACGATCTTTGAGCGTGTCACGAGCGGTGAGGATCAGTACCGGTAGGGTATATTTCTTCTGCCTGATACGGTTCAGAAAATGCAGACCGTCTTCATCGGGTAAACCGAGATCCAGAACTACCAGACTATAATGTCCGGTCTCCAGGCAATGCTCTGCTGCACGGGCGGTTGACACGCCATCGCAGGCGTAACCTTCCGTTTGCGCGGCGAGTATCAGCCCCTGTAACAACAACGTATCGTCTTCAACAATCAAAATTTTCATTCGGTTAGCCTCCCCTGCATGGTTGCAGAATATCATCTGCGCCCTGGTAATAGGTTGTCTGTACGCCTGTTAATCCCAGCAGGGTTGAGAAGAGATTATCCTGTGAGAAATCTTCAGCGTTTGCCCGTTTTTGCAAACATGTCTGAGAGATCTGGTAGCGCTGCTGGTAATCCTCTGACAACCAAAGCAGCATCGGTACATGCTTTTGTGTGTCCGGTGCAATCGAATACGGCAGGCCGTGCAAATAGACGCCATTTTCCCCTAAGGATTCACCGTGATCGGAAAGATAGACCAGACTGGTGGTGAAATTATCCTGATGCGCTTTCAGTATATTAATTGCTTTATCAACAATATAGTCGACGTACAGGATGGTGTTGTCGTAGGTATTCACCAGTTGTTGCTGTGAGCAGGTCTGGATTTCGTTCGTGTCGCAGGTTGGGGTAAATTTCTTAAACTGTGGCGGATAGCGATTGTAATAGGTCGGACCGTGACTGCCGATAGTGTGCAGTACAATCACGCCATCACCCTGCAACTGATTAATGTACTCTTCCAGCCCGTGGAACAGGACTTCGTCATAGCATTCACCATCAATACACTGCCCCGACAGGTTCAGCTCGGTCATATTCTGATGCGGTACGCGGTCACATGCACCTTTACAGCCGCCGTCATTATCATTCCACAGCACGTTAACCCCCGCCCGTTGGATGATGTCGAGTACGCCTTCCTGGTGGTGCGCCAGCTCTTCATCATAATGTGCGCGCGGCATGTCGGAGAACATGCAGGGTACGGAAACGGCTGTCGCCGTACCGCAGGAGGTGGTGCGCGGGAAATAGACCACGTTATCTTTTTCCAGCAGAGGATTGGTTTGGCGCGAATAACCCGACAGCGAGAAGTTATCGGCGCGCGAGGTTTCGCCGAGAACCACAATGGTGAGGTTTTTACGTTTTTCTTTTGTCATCAATGGATTGCGATGAGCATCTTCACCGATGCGTACCAGTGGCAGATTAGCCAGCCGTTGGTGGGAATACCAGGACGACGTAGCCACAATGCTGTTAGACGGGCTGAGGGACTTAACCAACTCTTTGTTATTGCGAAACAGCGAAGCGTAATCTTTATAGAAGAAGGCGGCGACCAGCACGATCAGCAGAGCGGATACCAGTATATTGGCCCCTCGATACAACACGCTACGCAATACTGGCGCTGCCGGTTTGATTTTGATCCAGCAAGCGATTACCGCTGCCATGATGCCGCTGAATCCAAGCGTCACGATCATTTGCGGCGTCAGCAGGGCGAAGGTTTCCGCTGGTGTGGTATCCATCATATTGGCGATCATCGAGCGGTCGATGATGATGCCGTAAGTCATAATGAAATACTGGGCAGATGCGCCTGCCAGAATGAAAATGCAGGCCAGCAGGCGGTTAAGCCACAGGAAAGAGGCCAGCGTCAGTACAATGTTCATAACGCTGAAGGCAACTACCGGCATTGATAAAAATACCAGTACGTTGCGCAGGGAATCCAGCGGCAGGTCTTGTAGTACCTGTTTGTAGAACGCAATGTTCAGGAAGGTCGCAAGATAAAATGAGATCAGCAGAAGCCAGCTGATTTGCCCGAAAGTCGGTCTTTTAAACAGGAGCTTTAACATTAAGGGGGTTCCATCAACTAAGTGGGGCAGATCCTCTCAAAGTAAAATTAAGCCAACCTTAAGTTCTTAATGTTTGCATTTACCGGCTGGTTGCGTGATGAGTAAGCCCGATGAGCTGGTGCTATCGGGCTTCAGTGAGCATCGAAATTAATTACGGTTAACCGGAGCATCTAACGGATACGGGTTTTTATGGATCCGGTTGTAATTGAGGGCATACAGCGCGGTGATGATCATCAGCATCACGAACGACCACATTACCTCTTTGGCACCAGAGCCAACCACGGCCCAGATGCAGTAGACAAATGCCACGAAGGTCACCACTAAGTACAGTGGACGCGCTTTACCAAAGTGACCGTGGCCTAGCAGCAACAGGGCGGCGCAGGTATAAAGATACGGTACCAGCGTGAAGATGACGGATACCGAAGAGACCAGACCAAACTCTTTTGCGGCATTCGGCGACATGCTACTGAACTGGAAGATAGTCATCAGGATACCGACGATAATTAACCCGGCAACCGGGGTACCGGCTTTGTTAACGCGGGCGAAAATCGGCGGGAACAAACCATCATCAGCTGCTGCTTTTGCTGTCTGTCCAGCAAGTAGCGTCCAGCCGCCCAGTGACCCCAGGCACCCTGCAGCCGCACAGAATGAGACGATCGCCCCGGCGGTATTACCCAGCGCCATTCGTGCTGCATCACCGAACGGAGAGGCAGAGACGCGCAGTGCTGCGTTAGGGATCATACCCATAATCGCCGTTGTGGAGAGAACGTAGCAGACGGCAGCAATTAGCACCCCGCCAATAGTGGCGATAGGAACGTTACGTTTGGGGTTTTTGACTACGCCTGCTGCCACAGAGGCACTTTCCACCCCGATAAATGACCACAGAGTGACGTTTAAAGTGCTTTGGATTGCGCCGAAGGTGTTCATGCCGCTGACGTTCCAGGCTGCCATATAGGTTTCACCACGGAACCAGAACCAGCCGAAGACCGCAATCCCGACAATAGGCACCAGCGCCAGCACGGTCGCCACGGCCTGCACGCGGGTGATCATTTTCGGCCCGACGATATTCAGCAAAACGAAGATCCACAGTACGGCCACGCAGGTTAGCGTTAAGACCAGTGGGTCTTTTAAGACAGGAAAGAAGTAGCTCAGGTAACCAACGCCAATCACCACCATTGCGATGTTACCGATCCAGCAGGCCAGCCAGTACAGCACGTTGGTCTGGTAGCCTAAAAAAGGTCCGAAGCAACGGCGTGCATAAGCGTATGAACCACCGGGACTGGAGTCTAAGGACGACATTTTGGCGTATACCATCGACAGTGCCAGAGCACCGATAATAGTGACCAACCATCCGTAGATTGCAATCCCGCCAGTTGACGCAAGGTTTGCGGGTAGCAGGAATACACCGGAACCCATAATATTCCCCGACACCATAAGGGTGACGGGGATTAAGCCCACTTTGTGAGCATCAGCATCCGTCGACATATTTTTTTACTCCTGATAAGGATAAATGACGACGTATCATACCTCTTCATACGGCTATTTTATGATGTCGGAAAAGGGGTATCGCTAATGCTGATATTATTGTGGCTTATCGCTTAATGGTTAAAAATCAGGCAGCCGAACGTTCCCGATAATGACTTACATAATGCAGTGGCGTCATGCCATAGAACTCTTTGAATACGGAAATAAAATATGACGTGCTGTTATATCCACACAACTGAGATACCTGTGAAATATTTTTTCCGTCCATCATTAATTGATTAACTGCATATCGCATTCGACAGGTAGTAATTATTTGACTGTAACTTGTATTTTCACTTTTAAGCTTTTTCTTTAACAAACTGGGGCTCAGGCATAAGCAACTGGCGACCATGCTTAAATTCCAGTCTTTATGAATATCGCTCTCAATGATGTGGTAAACGCAGTCGCTGATACGGTTGCGTAGCATATGCATGAGGAGGGAGATAAACTTTTTACTGTCGAGAAAACGTGATAACACAGTGAATAACAACGAGCGTTTACGTTCGGATTCACTTTCATTCTGGCTATCCATCACGCTGTGTTGAGCGGCGACCCGAAAGACATCCGGCGTCAGGCAGACGGCGGTCATTACCGGGTTGGCACTGCGTTGCCAGAGGGGGATCTGTGACAGATCTTTATTTAAGAACCGTAAGTAATCTTTAATGATACTGCGGCTGATATGGACAACCAGCGCATTATTGAGTGAAGAGAAGTCGATAATATTATTTTCACAAGCTAATAACGCCATATGGTTAGCTTTTAAACTGATGGCTTCTTTTCCGTTAATCCTTAACCAAACATCTTTCTCCGTTAATACAACAACACAAGCTTCTTTGCTGCAAACCCTCATACCCGAACTCCTGGAATATGAACATAAAATACCGTTGCTCACCAAGGGGTGAACAATACCGGTTAAATGGAATTGTATGATGAATCAAGACCTGCGTTAAAATAGCGTGATTTAAAGTAATTACAATATTTTTAGGAATTATCGCGGTGTACATAATTATTTACGCAAGTGGCAATACGCTTTTTTTGTATAAAAAAAGCGCGGGGTGGTCCCGCGCAAAAAGGTATGACAATGTTATTGTTTTGCAGCAATACTCAGGAATTACTCAATTATCATGTGTCAACCTTGAAAGCAGAAAAGCAGACTAAGCAAAAAAAGACTTATGCTTTCACGCACATGACGTGATACACACCGTCAATAATTTCCGTTCCTTCGGTTTCATGTTCAAAGCCAGGGAAGTGATGGTCCCAGGACTGCAACGAACGCAGGTATCCGATCTGCGGGCTGTTGGCGTCGCCAAAATTTTCACCGGACAGCAGCATAGGAATTCCCGGTGGGTAAGGAATTACGGAATTTGCTGCGATACGGCCCTGCAGATTTTCGATGGCCACCATCTCAACGTTGTCGCTTACTATCGCGTTATAAGCTTCACGCGGGGTGATTTCCGCGACAGGCAGGCCGGAGTAGGCCGCATTGAGTTTGCTGCCAGGGTTGTTTTCTTTCAGCCATGCAAACATGGTGTCGCCCAGGTCGTGAATGCCCATGTTTGCGTAAGTGTCGGGATGTTCCTCTACCAGTTCAGGCATAACCTGCGACAGCGGAGTATTGGCATCGTAGTGGTGTTTGAAAGAGCACAGTGTGTTGATTAATGTGCCCCATTTCCCACGGGTGATACCCATTGAGAACAGGAACATAATCTGGAAATCGGTAGTACGTGTTGGCACGATACCGTGACGTCCAAGCCAGGCTGTGACCAGAGCTGCCGGTACGCCGGACTCTTCCAGTTCGCCATCGTCGCCCATACCCGGTGCCAGAATGCTGACTTTAATCGGGTCCAGCATGCTCCAGTTATCCGGCAGGTCTTTAAAACCGTGCCAGGATTCACCCGGCCGCATCACCCAGCAATTTTGGTCAGTGGTCAGGAGTTGGGTTGGCGCGTCAGCAAAGTCATAGGTTTTGCCGGTCTGCGGATCGGTTACGACCTCTTTGTTCCACGGTTTGAAGAACCAGTCTCCCTCGGTAGTGAACTCTTTGTATAACCGCGCCATGGCTTGACGGAAGTCGACTGCTTCGTCGATCACTTCCTGAGTCAGCGACAGGCCGCTGTTGCCGTCCATCATGGAGACTGCCACGTCGTTCGATGCGCAGATGGCATATAACGGCGAGGTGGTGGCGTGCATCATATACGCCTGGTTAAAGCGGGAGAAATTGACGGCACCGCGACCTTCACGAACGTGAATGTAAGAGGCCTGAGAGAGAGCATTCAGCAGTTTATGGGTCGAGTGGGTGGCAAAAACGGTTGGGCCGTTATGGTCGCCAGGCTCGCCACGCATTGCGTAGTGATCGGAATAGATCGGGTTGAAGCGGGCATAGCCGTACCAGGCTTCATCGAAGTGAATGCGATCGCTGGTTTGCGCTAACAGATCCTGCGCCTCTTTCGCGTTGTAGCACACACCGTCGTAGGTGCAGTTGGTTACGACGCTGTATGACGGTTTTTGTCCTGCTTTACCTTTAGTCAGCGGGCTTTCGCTGATTTTTTTCTGCAGAGTTTCTGGCTGCATTTCCTGCGGGTAGATAGGCCCAATAATGCCGTAGCGGTTGCGGCTTGGCACCATATACACCGGTTTTGCTCCGGTGAGGATTAACCCCTGTTCGATAGATTTATGGCAGTTACGGTCCAGCACCACCACGTCGTTATCGGTCATGCATGCCTGCATGATAGTGCGGTTAGAGCCGGAGGTTCCGACTACCACGGACCAGGAACGGTCTGCGCCGAACACGCGAGCGGCATTTTTTTCGCTTTCACCAAATGCGCCTGTGTGGTCGAGTAAAGACCCGAGATTGGTACGTTCAATCCCCATGTCGGTACGGAACAGATTCTCACCGTAGTAGTCATGGTACAGGCGACCAGCAGGCGTTTTGGTGAAACCGACACCGCCCTGGTGACCGGGCGCTGCCCAGGAATATTCATGGACATTGCTGTATTTCATCAGGGCGTCGAACAGCGGTGGTAATAACTGTTGACGGTAACGGGTCATCGCCGCCATGGCGCGACCCGCGATAAAGTCAGCGCTGTCTTCAAGAATCCAGGCGAATTCATCGACAAGCTCCAGCAGGTCGCGATCCAGTGACGCGGTGGCCTTTTCCCGATCGCCCAACAGGAAAACAGGGACGTTTTGTTGGCGTTCGTGAAGCTTACCGATCAATTGCCTGACATTCAGGTGTTCATCTTGTTGTTCCATTTGATAGCTGAACATCAGGCAATCAATGGCTTCATTCGCGGCGAGGATGGCGTAACCGTCGTCGAATGAGGTGGACTTAATGACGGTAACATTTTGCCGACTTAAAGCATCAGCCAGACGTTCGACAGCGCTACCGACCCAGGTGTCCTGATGCAGAAATTCACTTTCAACAATTAATACTTTCATCGTCTTTTCCCGTAGTGGAGGATGTGTGACGAGGGCAAGTATTTACCTGATAAATAAGTGAGTAAAGCGGTCAATAAACAGACTGTTTGAGGTTTTTATCCTTTATAAACAATTTATTAGATAAAGGATTAAGCCGTTTCTGTCCCCTGTTTATCGACAGGGGAATTATTTTTTTGGCTGATAGTGATATTGCCAGGTGCTCAGGTCGTTGAGGATTGCCGCCGTTGTTGGCTCAGCTTGCGGTATTGCTGTGGCGACATACCAACGAACTTGTTGAAGGTGTCGTAAAAGCGGCTGCTGGAGCGAAATCCAGCGGTGAGTGCGACATCCAGAATTGTTTTATCGGTATCGCTAAGCAGTGCGCGGACGTGGTTGATACGCATTGCGGTAATGTATTGCTTCATGGTGAGTTGCATTACGCGCTGGAAAATCCCCATAGCATAATTGGCATTGAGTTTTACGTGTTCCGCAACATCGTTGATGGTGAGTGCTTGATCGTAGTTGTCAGCGATAAAGCTCAGCATCTGGCTTACGTAAAACTGGGCGTGCCGGGATACGCTGTTTTTGTGTGTGCGCGAGGTTTTATTGACCAGGATTGGCTGCCAGCCAGAAAGGTTAAACCGCTTAAGCATCAGGCCAATTTCATCGATGGCAAGCTGGCGGATTTGTTCGTTCGGGCTGCTCAGCTCCTGCTGCCAGCGCTGAACTTCAAAAGTGCTCAACTGCTGTGTGGCCAGTGATTTTATCACCATGCCGTGGGTGACGTGATTGATCAGCTCGCGGTCCAGTGGCCAGGAGAGAAACAGGTGCATAGGTAAATTGAATATCGCCATGTTCTGGCAGGTGCCGATACGCGTCAACTGATGCGGTGTACAGGCCCAGAATAGCGTGATATGGCCCTGTTTTATCTGCACCACTTCGTTATTGATCAGATACTCAACATCACCATCGAACGGGACGTTGACCTCCACCTGGCCATGCCAGTGGCTGGTGGTCATGGCTTGCGGCGGGCGCAGTTCGATATCCATACGTTGATATTCAGAGTACAGCGTTAGCGGGCTACGAGTCTGCGGTTCATCACTATTGCACATGTGCGGATCAAGGGGGAGGTGTGGCGTTGGCAGCGTATTCATGGTTGCTCCATTTCCTGAATTATCAGAATCATGCCATTTGCCGATGGATAAGACTGAGAATTGAGGCGCAAATCGCTCCACTGCGAGTGTAGATAGTCAGATTTTTGGGTCGCATACTCAGCTTTTTGGTCAATTTTATCCCATAAACTCAGATTGTTCGTTGACGGAAGGGGGATCTGAGTTTTTGGGAGTGCTCATTACAGAAGCCGGAAGTTTTCATGGAAACCCCGTGCCACCATGACGATATTCAACAACGTTCTGGAGAGTGATGATGTCTGCACCTAAAATTACCTTTATCGGCGCCGGTTCCACGATCTTTGTAAAAAATATTCTCGGGGATGTCTTTCATCGTGAGGCGCTGAAATCGGCGCATATTGCCTTAATGGATATCGATGCGACCCGCCTTGAAGAGTCGCATATTGTGGTGCGTAAGCTGATGGATTCAGCTGGCGCTGCCGGTCACATCACTTGCCATACTGAACAAAAATCAGCATTGCAGGATGCCGATTTTGTGGTTGTCGCGTTCCAGATTGGTGGTTATGAGCCGTGTACCGTCACCGATTTTGCGGTTTGTAAGCGTCACGGGCTCGAGCAAACTATTGCTGACACGTTAGGGCCCGGCGGCATTATGCGTGCGCTGCGCACCATTCCACATTTATGGCAGATTTGCGAAGACATGACCGAAGTCTGCCCGCATGCCACTCTGCTTAATTACGTCAACCCCATGGCGATGAACACCTGGGCAATGTATGCCCGTTATCCGCATATTAAGCAGGTGGGGTTGTGCCATTCAGTACAGGGAACGGCGGAAGAGCTGGCCCGCGATGTGAATATCGACCCAGCCTCTTTGCGCTATCGCAGCGCCGGGATCAACCATATGGCGTTTTATCTGGAGCTGGAACGCAAAACTGCTGATGGCAGCTATGTGGATCTGTACCCGGAACTGCTGGCAGCCTATGAAACAGGGCAGGCTCCGAAACCGAATATTCACGGTAATACGCGTTGTCAGAACATTGTGCGTTATGAAATGTTTAAAAAATTAGGGTATTTCGTCACCGAGTCGTCTGAACACTTTGCCGAATATACACCGTGGTTTATCAAACCGGGACGCGAGGATCTGATTGAGCGCTACAGTGTTCCGTTGGATGAATACCCGAAACGTTGCGTGGAACAACTGGCTAACTGGCATCAAGAGCTGGAAGAGTACAAAACGGCTGCGCGTATTGATATTAAACCGTCGCGAGAATATGCCAGCACTATCATGAACGCTCTCTGGACTGGTGAACCGAGCGTAATTTATGGCAACGTTCGTAATGACAACCTGATCGATAATCTGCCTTCAGGTTGCTGTGTTGAAGTGGCTTGTCTGGTCGATGCCAACGGCATTCAGCCGACAAAAGTTGGTACCCTCCCGTCGCATTTGGCGGCAATGATGCAAACCAATATCAATGTGCAGACACTGCTGACGGAAGCCATCCTGACGGAAAATCGCGATCGTGTTTATCACGCGGCAATGATGGATCCGCACACCGCTGCGGTATTGGGGATTGAGGAAATTTATGCGCTGGTGGATGACCTGATCGCGGCACACGGTGACTGGTTACCGGGCTGGTTACATCGATAAGGTCATTTACATCAGTCATGCACAGGCCGGATTAGCGTGAGCAACATCCGGCAATCAGTTGGTGGCAATTAATGCATAACGCCGCAGCTGTCGACAATGAATACGCGCCAGAAAAATTACTGTAGTCAATGCTCCGAGCAGGGCGCAGAACATATCCGACTGGGTGTCCCACGGATCTCCCTGTGTGCCAAGGAAGTCATCAGCACCCTGACCCATCGCCAGCGCTGCCCACCATTCAATCAGTTCATAGGTAGCGCTAATCGCCAGGGCCACGCAGCAGACTAAAAATGCCAGCATCTTACGCCCATGGACAATATTGCCGCGCACTAAAATTTCTCTCGCCGTCAGTGCAGGGACCAGTCCCTGGAAGAAGTGCCCCAGTTTGTCGTAAGGGTTGCGGCTCAGATTCAGCCACTCCTGAACTTCAAAACCGATGGGAACTTTGGCGTAGGTATACATGCCGCCCACCATCAGAATGATGGCGTGAAAGAAAATCAGCGTGTAGAGCAGTGGTGTTAATGGATAGCGCTTTACCGTGGCAAGTAACAGCGGCACGACAATAATGACCGGCGTAACTTCCATCAACCAGGTGATTTTTTCTGTGGCACTAAAACCGGTGTAGATAAGGATAAGCGCCAGCAGCAATGCGCCAGCGTTGAGCAGCGATGTGTTGAGTGTGCGGTTCATGGTGACTTTTCAACGAGTGGAAAAGCCTACTATTTACCGGGAACGATAAAATTTCAATGCCAGTAATTAAGGGGGAAAGTTGGCCCGGGGGGATCACCGGACTGACCCCAATGGTTGAGTATCCAACTATTGGGAGCAGTCCCGTGCCGGGCCGAATGGCTTATTTCGCGCAGTTAGCGCATTGTTTGCTCACGATTTGCTGGAAGAAATCGTTACCTTTGTCATCAACCAGGATGAAGGCCGGGAAATCTTCGACTTCGATTTTCCAGATGGCTTCCATCCCCAGCTCAGGGTACTCCACGCATTCCAGATGCTTGATGCTCTGCTGCGCCAACACCGCTGCCGGACCGCCGATGCTACCTAAGTAAAAACCACCGTGTTTGTGGCAGGCGTCTGTCACTTGCTGACTACGGTTACCTTTCGCCAGCATGATCATGCTACCGCCGTGGGACTGCAGCAGATCGACATAAGAGTCCATACGACCCGCAGTAGTTGGGCCTAAGGAGCCTGATGGATAACCCGCTGGCGTTTTTGCCGGCCCTGCGTAGTAGATTGGGTGATCTTTCACGTACTGTGGCAGACCTTCACCGGAATCAATACGTTCTTTCAGCTTAGCGTGGGCGATGTCACGACCCACAATGATGGTGCCGCTCAGAGACAGGCGGGTAGAAACCGGGTATTGAGAAAGCTGGGCGAGGATCTCTTTCATCGGACGGTTAAGGTTGACCTTAACCACTTCGCCTTCGCCCGCCTGACGCAGTGATTCTGGAATGTACTGGGCTGGGTTATGTTCCAGCTTTTCAATCCAGATGCCTTCGCGGTTAATCTTAGCCTTGATGTTACGGTCAGCAGAGCAGGAGACCCCCATACCTACAGGGCAGGATGCCCCGTGGCGAGGCAGGCGGATTACGCGGATATCATGAGCGAAATATTTTCCGCCAAACTGTGCACCGAGGCCAAGTTTCTGGGCTTCTTCCAGCAGTTCCTGTTCCAGTTGAATATCGCGGAATGCCTGACCATGGGCATTACCTTCAGTCGGCAGCGCGTCGTAATAGTGCGTGCTGGCCAGTTTTACTGTTTTGAGCGTGCTTTCCGCTGAAGTACCGCCAATTACAAATGCGATGTGGTACGGCGGGCAAGCGGCAGTTCCGAGTGTGCGCATCTTCTCTACCAGGAAATTCTTCAGCTTCCCGGGAGTCAGCAGCGCTTTGGTTTCCTGATACAGATAAGTTTTGTTGGCAGAGCCGCCGCCTTTGGCGACACAGAGGAATTTGTATTCGTCACCGTCCACGCTGTACAAATCGATTTGTGCAGGCAGGTTGGTGCCGGTATTCACCTCTTTGTACATATCCAGCGCCGCGTTTTGTGAATAGCGCAGGTTATCTTCAATATAGGTATTAAATACGCCTTTGGAGAGCGCAGCTTCGTCACCGCCGCCAGTCCAGACGCGTTGGCCTTTTTTGCCCATGATAATTGCCGTGCCGGTATCCTGGCAGGTTGGCAATACGCCTTTGGCGGCAATTTCGGAGTTTCTCAGGAATTGCAGCGCAACGTACTTATCATTTTCGCTGGCTTCTGGGTCATGGAGAATGGAGGCGACTTGCTGTTGGTGTTCGGGGCGGAGCATGAAGGAGGCATCGTGGAAGGCTTGCTGAGCCAGTAGCGTAAGTGCTTCAGGTGCTACTTTCAGGATTGATTCGCCTTCAAACTCGCCGACGCTGACGTGATCGGATGTCAGCAGGTAGTACTCAGTTTTGTCTTCCCCCAGCGGGAAAGGCGCCTGGTAAGTGAATTCAACTTTTGACATTTGCTTCCAGCCTTTTCATTTTTATCAGGAATTTAAAAATTCTCTGTATCTTAAAGGTGGCGTGCCGTACAAAACTGGACGGCACGCGAAGTGTGATTACAGGAAACCGTACATTGCGGCGAATACCCAGCCAAAGACACAGGATACGCTTACGCCGATCAAACCAGGCAGAATGAAGCTGTGGTTGATAACGAAGCGGCCAATGTGGGTGGTGCCGGAACGGTCAAACTGAATGGCCGCCAGATCGCTCGGGTAGGTCGGCAGAATGTAGTAACCGTAGCATGCCGGAGCAGAGGCAACGATGTACGCTGGATCTACCCCGATTGCCAGCGCAACCGGAACAATAGCCGCCAGCGCTGCAGCCTGGGAGTTTACAAACTTAGAGACCAATAACAGAACAACCGCATAGGCCCATGGATACTCTTTCACCATGTCGCCCAGTACGCCCTGAATTTCAGACATATGCGCGCCGAACATGGTTTCCGCCATCCAGGCAATACCGTACACCGCTACAATCGCGATCATACCTGAACGGAAGACTTCATTTTTTGAGATAGATGCGGGATTGGTTTTCGTCAGAATGATAATCAGTGCGCCAGTCAGCAGCATGAACATCTGAATAACCAGAACCATCGACAGCGGTTTGCCGCCAAAAGAAGGACGCAGTTCAGATACTGCGCCGAGCACGGCAACAACGGCGATAGCGGCCAGGAAGATCCACATTGCCAGCCAGTTGCTCTTCGGCAGCTTTTTGTCTAACAGAGTCGCGGTGTCGCCATACACATAATGGTGGTTTTCCGGTACAGAGATAAACTTCTGGAACTCTTCATCTTTATCCAGATCTTTACCACGGAACCAGCTGAAGATACCGATAGCCAGGATACCCAACAGGGTAGACGGAATAGTGATGCCGAGCAGGTCGAGGAACTCAAGATGCTTGCCTTCAAACGTCACGTTGCCCAGCATTGCGACCAGTGACACAACGGCTACGGAAACCGGGCTGGCGATAATCCCCATTTGTGCGCCAATAGAACTCGCTGCCATCGGACGTTCCGGGCGAATATTGTTCTTAATGGCTACGTCATAAATGATTGGCAGAATGGTGTATACCACATGGCCTGTACCGCAAAGAATGGTCAGGGTGCAGGTAACAAACGGTGCCAGGATGGAAACGTATTTTGGGTTACGGCGCAGCAGCTTTTCAGCAATTTGCAGCATAACGTCAAGACCGCCGGAGGCTTGCAAGGTTGCAGACGCGGCCACTACGGCAATAATAACCAGCATAACGTCTACAGGTGGTTTACCTGGCTGGAGATGGAAAACAAAAACCAGGATGACCAGACCGATACCGCCTAACAAACCTAACGCGATACCGCCCTTTCTGGCGCCATAAAACAAACATATTAATATTATGAGAAGTTGTATACTAAATAACATTTTATTTACCCTCGCGAAAAAACCAGTCAATTTTTAAAAAATGGATCTGCACCACATTCTTTTGTGCTGGAATAAGCATCAGAAAATGGTCAATATTCGGTATGTCCGTATTTGCGATTAATGTTCAAATGTCTGGTTAAAATGTTTCTTTATGATTATTAGAAATATTAAACTTTCTTTCTGTGGCTTTGTTCAGAGGAGAGAATCCTCAGGCGATGGGAAGCAGGGCTTGTTATGAAGAGCAGTGGCTGACGCTGTACACTCTGTATTTTGTCCTGGTTATCCAGGCGCTTATCATCAGCTTTATGTTTTCCGCTATTACGTGAACCACCGGCACAATGGGTGAGAGGATTATTTGTGTGATCACGCTCACGCCAGTTCATGATGTAATGAGGTTGGCTCGCGGATACTTTTATTTGCTCACAAAAATGTACGGTGTCCATAGTACGTAGCATGTTCTCCATTGCTACCAGCTAGATTTTTATGTCTGGTTAATTTCAGACTAATCCTTTATGGGTAAAAATACACACTCTGTGAGTTAGATAATACTTAATTAACTTTTGTTAGCGATTTTGAAATTAAAAACAGTGTGACGTTTGTCAATATTAAAATAATGCATTAACATATCATATACAAATATATTTGATCTAACGCAAATCACTATTTTACTGCGTCAGCAAACAAAAAAGGGATTTTTCATTATCTTAATAATTGTTACTTTTATATAACGAATAATCCCAGATATGTGTTTTATTGGCAATATTGTTTAAGCAATGAGTAATGCTCGGCTTGAACACGATAACGATAAACTGGTCTGCCAGTAACGCCATAATGGATGCTGGTAAATAAGATGTGACAATTGACTAACCAGATGAGGTATTTACGACAAGAGACGCGGGAGATATTGACCTCGTTTGCCAGTTCATCCGTAGAAAACTCTTGATCCTGGTGCTCATCAATCCACTGGCATAGCGTACGTAACGTCTGGGGGGTTAACCCTTTGGGCAAGCGCCGCGTTTCCTGTTCGCTGGAAGAGTTGCCATGGATCAGTTGGTCAAGCTCTGACTGTTCATAGTACTGGTGTTTTTCCATCTCCGTCTTCTTGTGCAGCCAACTGGTAAGCGCTTCTTCAAAACGGGATGCCTGAAACGGTTTGATCAGATAGTCAACCACACCGTAGTGGAGTGAGTCTTTGATGGTTGTGGCGTCGGCGGCGGAGGAGATGACAATGACATCACACTTGCAGCCTTCACTGTGCAGAACGGGCAACAGGTCCAGACCGTTTTCTTTCTGCATATAAATATCAAGTAAAATCAGATCAATGTGGTGCTCGCCTTGAAAAATTATCTCTTTGGCTTTCTCCAGCGTAGAGGCGGTCCCACAGCAATGAAAACCGGAGAGTTGCGCCACATATCGACGGTTTAATTCCGCTACCATTGCATCGTCATCGACAATTAAGACATTGATCATCTGCTGGCCCTCTCACCATTCCACGGTAACTGTACAAAAAATTGGGTGAAGATCCCTGGTTCAGACTCGACGGAAATATTGCCGCCAACGCTTTCAATCTGCTGTTTAACAAGCGCTAAACCTACTCCCCGTTCGGTTCCTTTTGACGAAACGCCCTTCTCAAAGATGTGATCAATATGCTCGGGGGCGATCCCCGGGCCATCGTCATTCACTTCACAATGCAACCAGCCGTGTCGATAGTGTAAGGATACGCTGATCTCCCCACCCGGTTCTTGACCTAGCGCCTCCAGAGCGTTTTCAATCAAATTCCCCAGAACGGTAATCAGTACAGCCACCTGATCTTCATTACTGTTTTCCGGCAATTGGCTTTCATTACTAATAACCAGGGAATGGCCTAAATCTGATGTGCGATTAATCTTACTGAGTAAAAAACCCGCGATCACCGGGGATTTTATTTTGCCTAACAGTGAGCCGATCTCTTCCTGATAATTGTTCGCAGTCTTAATGATATAATTCTCCAACTGCTTATAACTTTTCAGGTGCAATAAGCCCAGAATCACGTGCAACTTATTCATGAATTCGTGGGATCGTTCACGAAGTGCATCGGCATAGTTGACCATACCATCCAGACGTTGCATGAGCTTACGGACTTCCGTCTTATCTCTGAACGTTGAAATGGCCCCGATGATCTTACCGTTACTGAGTACCGGCACGGTGTTGATTAAGAGTAGCCGATCTTTTACCGTGATCTCCTCATCACGGCGTGGCGTCCCATCACGTAATACTTCTGAAAGATCGACCACTTGCGACCACGCATGGCTGAGCGTTGAGAGCTGCTCATCGTCTTGTGATTTACGGTAATCAAGAAGCTCCTGCGCTGCCTGGTTTATCAGTGTCACTTCACCACTTTCGTCAACGGCAATAACGCCTTCCTTTATAGAGTGCAACATTGCCTGGCGTTGTTCGAACAGGTTGGATATTTCATAAGGCTCCAGGCCAAACAGAATGCGCTTAAGGACCTTAACCAACACCCATGTGCCCAACAACCCAACCAGAACACCAAATAAGATGGACCAAATGATGCTACCGCGACTGTCATTGATCTGTTCGGTGACCCTGCTTAGCTCCAGGCCGATCGACACGACGCCAATCTGCCGGTGATTTTCATCATAGATAGGAGTAAAGACGCGTAGTGCTTTAGCCAGAAAGCCGCGATTAATGGCGACGTTCTCTTTCCCTTGTAGCGCCAGTAAAATGTCGTCACCTTTAAACGGTTGACCGATTCGCTGCGCTTCAGGGTGCGAATAACGGATGCTTTGCATATTAGTGACAACGATGAACAAGAAATCGTTGCTCTTATTTACCGCCAGGGCAATTTCCTGAATACCACTCTCTTTGGGCTTTTTTGCCAGACCGCGGCGGATCTCTGGAGAGTCTGCAAGTGTTCGCGCGACAGCCAGCGCTTTGCTTGCTAACGCATCACGCGTCATATTGCTGATTTGTGAGAAGTAAATCAGATGAACGACAAGCAGCACGGAAAAGAGTACGGCACTGACCATGAGAATCACGGTTGTACCGAGTTTCATTGGGCGTTTACGTATAGCGTAGCGTTGCAGAGTGTGTCTCATCGTGGTCCAGGAATCACTGTTTGTATGGGTATTATCGCTTTATGAAGTACGTAATTCAAAGATGGAACCGGGATTATGAGGGCTGAAGCCAGCACTGCTTATATAGAGTAGTAGAAACGGAGATGCATAAATCTGAACGATATGGCTGACGTTGAGGGTTATTTACGTCAGATTTGGTCTTTCTACCTGGGGAGAGAACAGGAAATACCAGCATCTTTGTGGATAACTCTGTGTGTAAAAGGGTATAAGGCAGGGTTTTGCTGTGGAATGCAGCAGTCAGTCATTTTTCTGACATTTAAGGGTTGCGGGCGCCGGAGAACTCCCTATAATGCGCCTCCATCGACACGGCGGATGTGAATCACTTCACACAAACAGCCGGTCCGGTTGAAGAGAAAACCTGAAAATAAGAGGTTGACTCTGAAAGAGGAAAGCGTAATATACGCCA